>NZ_PTSR01000003.1:0-383210 GCF_002965345.1 Escherichia sp. MOD1-EC5950 | reverse complement strand
GCATCCCGCTGTATGTCTCCCTGCGCTTCAGTCGCCCGGCAGGGTCGTAAAGCTGCCGCGTGCTCAGCCGCCCCTGACTTCTGAGCACCTCACGGTGCAGGGCGTCACGCGTGAACTCACTGATAACCTCCCGGTCCAGATTTATCTGCTGGAGATGACCGCTGCCGTAGTACAGATGGCGCTGCGTTCTGCCGTCCGGAAAGGTGGTGGCTGTCCGGTTGCTGAGTTCATCGTACTGATGGGTTAAGATGCCCTGCGCCGTCTCCTCGGTCAGCATCCGTCCCAGTCTGTCGTAACTGAAGCGGATAATCTCCGGTGCATCCGTTTCCCCGGCATCCGACCGCTGGCGGCGGATTTCCAGTAGCTGGTCTGCCGCATCATAGATGTATTCTGTACGGCTTTCTGCTGTCTCTTTTGCCGTGAGCCGGCCCGCCGCATCACGCGCCAGCCGGTGACGGATTTCACCGCCCCGCTCCCCGGTGAACACCACTTCCGTGACCGCGTTCAGCGCGTTGTAACGGTACGCCTGGCGACAGCCATCCGGGTTTATCTGCTCCGCCAGACGGTCCAGCACATCGTGGCGGAACTGATAGCTTTCTCCGTTCTCGTTTGTCAGCCGGGTCAGCCGCCCGTAGGCGTCGTACCCGAATGCCGTCCTGCGCCCCATCGCGTCCGTCCGGCTGCGCACCCGGCCCTGCCCGTCGCGTTGCCAGCGCGTTATCCTCCCCATCGGGCTGGTGTACTTTACCAGCCTGCCCGCCGCATCCGGCTGGTAATGCGCCGTGCGGCCGTCCGCCAGAATCACCTCCACCAGGTGACCGCTGTCGTCATACCCGTAGCGCGTGCTGTGGCTCTGCGCGTCTGTCACCCGTATCAGCCGCGTGCGTTCGTCGTAGAACCAGGTCGTCTGCGAGCCGGAACAATCCGTATGCCGCGTGAGCTGCCCGTCTTCGTTCCACTGAAGGTATTTATTCCCCCCACGGGCATCGGTTATCTGTACCACCTGGCCGTGGCGGTCATACTGATACCGGGTGTTTTGTTGCAACGGGTCGGTCACGGTAAGAAGATTGCCGCGTTCATCGTACTCACAGCGCCAACTGTTCCCCGTCGCATCCACTTCCGTTTCCGGTTCGTGCCATACCGGGTGCCACTGTGTCTGTGCCACCCGCCCCAGCGGGTCGTGCGTCTCCGTGATATGCCCCAGGCGGTCATACACATAGCGCCATTTGCCGCCCTGAGCGTCGGTCATCCCCAGCAGCAGTCGTTCTTCGTCGCTCCAGCGGAACGTCATCACCTGCCCGGCTTCGTCCTGGTACGCCGTCACCTGATTCTGCGCATCCCACTGATGAAAGCGTGTCCGGTCCGCCCCGTCTGTCACACATACCACACGTTCAGCCATCCGCCAGTCCAGACGGTATCGTGCGCCACTGTCGGTATGGTGGCCCGTCACGCGCCAGCCTGCATCATCCGGCCCTTCATACCAGCCCCACTGGTAATAATACCCTTCGCCGCCGGGCTGCCGGTGCAGCGTCATGCAGTTGTTTTCGTCGTAAGCAAACTCACGCAACAGGTGCCCCGTGCTGTCGTGCACGCCGTTCAGGTGGCCAGCCTCGTCATAGTTGTAACGACGCAGCAGTAAAGGTGCAGTATCAGGGAAATGCTGATAAATCTGTGTCACCCGCCGGGGATGCGCCGCCAGTTCGTAATACAGACGGATGCACGGACGCTGCTGTTCGCCGCGAATTTCAGTGATGCGCCCCCGGTCGTCGTAGTACAGATTCAGACAGTTGCTGTTACGGTCGCCCAGCATTTTCAGCCGCTGGCGCTGCGGGTGATGCGGGTCGGCTTCAAACAGAAAAAAATGTCCATCATCGCTGCTGATAAGCCAGTGCCCCTGCTCACCACGCCGTACTGCCAGTCCTTCACCGGGGCTGTAAAACCCGCTCCCCGGCAGCACGGCTTCCATATCCAGCCGTCGCCCCATACCCGACACAAAGGTCATGCAGTTTTCGTCCGCGTTACCCGGTGTGCGCACGAGGCTGACTTCATACATCACGCTCCAGCCCTGACCGAACATCCCATCCGTGCGTTCGTCACGACTGCTGTACACACGCTGCCAGTCCAGCGGAAAGTGGCCCGGCAGGCTGAAATCGAAGTCATCATCATCAGCCAGGTATTTGGCCCCGGTGGCGGCGTTGACCGGATGCGGGAGGGCGCTGATGGCCTTCTGCGTCATCATGCTCATCCCGATACCGGCAGCAAAACAGGCGATTTTAGAAAGCATTTTGCCCGGGCGAAGAAACATCAGCGCCACAGTTGCCACCAGGGTTATCTGCGACCTGCCGCTTCTGATATCCCTGACCACCAGTAACGGACCGCCAATGCGGACATCCGGTGACACAAACGCCCCGTCCCCCGGCGCATTCACCACCCTGGCCTCGCAGGTACAGCGTGCCCCGCTGCGTGCCGCTGGCTGACTGTTGACACGCACATCCCGCGCACCTTCCGCGATATATTCCGCCGCGGGCGGTTCGTCATCACCTTTGAACAGATTACTGATACTACCAATAACCGCATTCACTCCCTGAAAGGCGGTTTCCAGCAGACCGTCCGGACTCAACAGGTTAAGGGCCGTTCCCAGAGGGTCATCCAGAAAGGCGGCTTTTTTTTGTGCGAGTAACTGAGTCAGTGAGGAAGGATGTTTATGGCAGTCGATTTTATCGTCAGGGGTCGGGGTGGAGCCAGGTGCCGCACTGGCCACGGTGGGCTGCCATAGTTCCGACACAAAATGTGTCACGCCATCCACCATCTCAGAACGCCCTTCTTCCGTACTGAGCTGGTCGTGCAGCGCCCGGGACATCAGAACAGGTCCAGTCACCGGATGAACCGCCAGGGCTATTGCCCCCGCCATTTCCAGATATTCCCCGGCCACATCCCGGAACCTTCTGGCGTCCTCCTGACGCTGCGCTTCTTCCTGTTCCGCCTTCGCCTGCGCTTCCTGTGCCTCAATCTCCTGCCGCGATGCCGCTGTGGCCGCTGCCCGCGCGGCAGGTTTGCTGTTGATCAATGTGTCACCAGAGCCGGTGAGGATGTAACCTTCAATCTGAGGCGGGAAAAGCATATCTGCGAGGTCTGAACAGGCTTCGCTGACCGTTTCTGTCACGCCGGTGTACACCATCGCCACACCCGCCACAAAACCGGTCAGCACGACAGCCGTGCACCCCATCGTGATCCCTACTGACGCCGCCAGTAACGAGGTTGCGCCGACAATGAGGGCATCAATAACGACATTTGCGGCCACTTCCAGCACCGCCCCCAGCACATCTGCCATAAACGACGTATGCAGCAGGGCATCACCCTGTCTTGCCGCCCAGAATGCATCTTCCATGTCCCGTTCCCTGTGTGATTAATGCGTCCTGGTTTCCTGCCGTATCCTGAAGCGCAGATTCTTTTTAATTTCAGCCCAGCGCGTCATGTCTGCCGGGGTCAGCGGTGTGGTTCTGGCGTAAGTGAAGGCCATCATGACCCGCTCACCCGGCAATACAAATGCCACCTGACACTGATACACCTGCTCGTTACCCCGGAGAAACTGGCTCTGTATCTCCAGCCCTTCCTCAGCGTCATTAATCCCCACGCGGGTCACCTGCACGGGCGTGTGGTGCAGTTCCCTGACCTGCTTTTCTAACTTTTTCATTTGCTGTTCAACCTGAGAGGCTAATTCGTCTCCTTCCTGCATCTGACCCCGGCTGATAATGAGTGCGGCGTCGGGATTGCTGAGCCGCAACATATTAATGGTACTGTCCTGAATAATATTCCCGGTGAAAGTTATAACTGTCTCATTGAGGTAATATTCCGTCATAATGGCATGAGTCCTTTTTAATAAACGAATTATTTTTTGATGGGTTTTTATTTATTTTTTAGTCATGAAGGTGACGTCTATTGCCGTCTGAAGGGCTGTTTTCTCTAATGCTCCAGGCGGAGGTATATTTGCCGCTCTGTCATTCATGTTTAAATCAAGCTGCCCTGATTGTGTATTTATTTTTCCGTTCTCTGTTGCTGTAATATTAAAATTCTTACAGGTTATATTAAATATTCCGTCACTGGTCATTTGCAGGATAGTTTCTCCGCAGCTAAGAATAATGGAATCTCCCGCAGCAAGGTGTAAATTCTGCACTGTCTGAATTGTTTTATCCCCTCCGGCGAGAGAGATATCATCTGTCTGAACTGTTAGAGAACGTTTCTCACCAATAATCGCAGTTTCTGTTTTATCAATAACTTTAAGGCGATTATTGCCCACCCAATGGCTTTCATTATTATTTACTTCAATGCGTTGATCTTTCTCGGCATGCAACCAGACTTCTTCTCCGCCAGTTTTATCCTCAAAACGCAGGGCGTTAGCATTGGTTGGGCCGCCGCCGATGGTGTGGCTGTAAAACCCGCTTTGCGTCGCTGCGCCCGGTAGTCCCCACGGAGGCATGGTGTCCTGGTTGTATGTCCGCCCCACGATAATGGGTAAATCCGGGTCACCGTTTTTGAAATCCACTAGAACTTCCTGACCAATGCGCGGGATCTGAATGCCACCGAATCCTTTACCCGCCCACGGATAACTGACACGGATCCAGCAGGAGCTGTTTTCGTCATTCTTACCGTAACGATCCCAGCCAAACTGAACTTTCACCCGGCCATATTTATCCGTCCAGATTTCCTGCCCCGCCGGGCCAGTCACGATGGCGCTCTGCGGGCCTTTGGTATGGGGTTTGCTCAGAGTTCGCTGCGGACGGTAAACTTCATTGGTGGGATGCAACTCAAAGCTGGTTGAGTAAGAGAAGTGCTGCTCCTGGCCGCTGTGTTGCGCATTGTCCTGTATAAATAGTGTGGTCTGTGCCAGCAGATATTCCCGGTTCACTTCGGCTGTTGGATAGTTTTCCAGGGTGAAGGTAAAACCTGTCATCAGGGTACGAATATTGCCACTGCCCTGTACCCGACTACCGGGGCTACGCTGTTCTTCCATGCGGATGCGTGTCAGCATTTCACCTTCACTCTTTGTGAAGTAGTCTCCCGGCCATTCGTAGTGCTCATATTCAGCAAGGCCGGTTTCACGTGGATTAGCCACGGTGCTCTTCAGCAGTGAACGCGGCTTCATAAAGTCGAAATCATTCAGCACCCACTGTCCGCTGCGCAGGCTTTCATTTGCTGTGATGGTATGGATAAACTCCTTGTCCAGTTTCAGCCCTTTCTGGTAATAACACACCAGCGGCGAATCTGCGCATGTCTTGTGGACATTAATGGCATCAGCCAGCACTAACGTGTGACTGTTCTCGCTGTGCTCAAACCACCAGTAGATACCCCACTCCTGCATCAGGCGCTGAATAAAATCAAAATCTGTTTCACCGTACTGCACCTGCCAGGTGCGAGTCGGATAATTTTCCACCAGTCGTTTTTCCACTGGCCAGGGGTACTCATCCAGCACCTCATCGAGGATGTCCACCACGTTTTTATTCTGAAACGCTTTGTAGTCACTCGTGTGGGTCAATATTTTTAACCACGGTTCGATCCGCAGTTCATACACCACCGAACGTCCTTGATGACCAGCCACGCGCGCCGCCGTCACCAGCCCGCTGATATACCGTTTTCCGCCGCCATCCAATTCGATATGGACGCACAGATCTTTGCCTACCATCGATTTGAGCTGCAGGTTGGCTGCGGGGGAAACATAGCCTATGTTCAGGGTGTCAGGAGTTTTTAATTTAATAGAATAAGTAAATAGTTCCCCTACTGTTTCTGTACCACCTAAGCTTGCGAACAGTAACATTCCATCAGGAACAGCGCTGCCGCTCAAAGTCACGTTATGCTTACCCGATCCAATTAGTGTGCCGGATGGGTAATCTGTAGCTGTAAAACTCATAATTAATCCTTTTAACTAGGAATGGCTAAGTGCTAATAAGAAATCTTACAGAGAAGAAAATATATAAAATATTCGTCGTTGGCATAAAACACCTCAATACTTATGAGTGCTACTGAAGGCACTATCAACCATATATACCATGAAGAATGCACAGTCATGTTACCCTGGTGAAAATATTCACCTGAAGCACATTAATAAAACCAGTGAAATTATTTAACTTGTCATTTGATATGATTATCATCAAGTCTTAAAATACACTCCCCTGATCTAATTATGCTAAAACCATAGTATTCTTTTTTACTTCCGGAAGAGAGCATATATTTTCCGATATAAATAACATCTGAAGATAGCTCACTTATGTCAATACATACGGGATCGAACTGACCAGTCACTCTTTTCAGTTTTATTGCATTACCATATTTACCTTCATATAAAATATAATTTGAAATCATATTCCCATCGTCTGGTTTTGAACAAACCCGTGCGTCTTGTAAATATATATTACCGGGCAACAATGGACGAACATAATCACCAACAGTGCATCCCGATAAAAAGAGCAACAAAAAGAATCTCTTCACATGACGCCCGCAGGAAATAAATTAAGCACCTTTTTGTATTTTTCCGATAGAGTATTCACTGATTCAGTTGTATCTCCTACATAGTTAACATTTGCCAAATCAGCTACCAATCCATAGTTAATCAATAGCCAATAATCAGCAACTATAGATGCTTGTTGTTCCATTGAATAAGAAGCAATTGACTGTAAATTAAGATCGTAATGATAATTTGCCGCCCAGGAAAACAAACCACGCAACTTAACTGAATACCCTTTCTGATATTGCCAAACATGCATCATTTCATGAATAAACAAGTGAGAAGCACCAGCTACTGTTTCACGATCGCCAGGCATTGCTTGCGATGAAAAATCTGAACTATAAACAACATCAGGATAATACATTTCCCCGTTTGGGGTCATCGCTGTTCTTTCCCCTTGACCTGGCAAGGGTTTTTCATTGTGGTTCCATACCTTGTTATAATCAATTGTATTCTCAAAAATCGATCTGGCTAATGTTAATTCACCAGATGTCATTCTCCTTAATGACATCTCATTCCTTCTGGAAATAATATTTTTCAGATAAAAAACAAACGTTCTTTTATTATTTATTAAATAGGATTCTCTTTGATGTTCAACATTTCCACTTTATGCAGTGTTGATGACATCATCTTCATAGACAATGAAATCAAAGCAAGTTATCAAAGTTTCCCATTACGATTACTTAACATTAACTCTCAGTATCTTTGTTTATCTATCTTCAATATCAATAGTTGATGCAAATGATTGCACGGATAACATAATCCTCATCAATTAATTAATATCTGTAAACGCTACCGCCCCACCCTGATATCATGATCTGCACGTGGCTATCTTAACGTGATGCTCCATACATTAGTAATGTAAATCATGAATTCGGAATATATCAAATTCACTTCATAAATTAATATCGAGAATGATATACATATTAAAATTATATTGAAGTAATGTTTTAAGAGTTGTATTCCCCTGAAACCAGTCATACGCCAGTCCCTCACTGTTCAGTGATAATCAGCGAAGGGATATGTTGGCGACCAACCACACTAGTGACCACTGAAACCACGGGCGTTCAGAGCGACGAACGAGGAACAAAAGATCTGGTCTGCAATCGAGTACCCTCAACGCAACAATAGTTGTATCAGTCATAATTTCACCAGATTGCTATTTTGTCGTCAGTCGCTTTTATACCCATACATTTAGAGCGGGATCATTTTGCATCGTTACACGATAACAGGTAGGATTCTGCGCCGACAGTTATACCCATAAAGAATAATGGTGAAGGCTGTCATTGCCACGGTGAATAAACAAACCATGTGGTGTCATATATAACCTTTTAGCGAGAAACTCAGGGAGCGCAATGAGTAAACACGACACAGATACTTCAGATCAACACGCCGCGAAACGCCGCTGGCTTAATGCCCACGAAGAGGGCTATCACAAAGCGATGGGTAATCGCCAGGTGCAGATGATCGCCATTGGTGGCGCGATTGGTACTGGTTTGTTTTTAGGCGCAGGTGCCCGACTGCAAATGGCGGGACCAGCACTGGCACTGGTTTATTTAATCTGCGGCTTGTTTTCGTTTTTTATTTTGCGTGCGTTGGGTGAGTTGGTATTACATCGCCCTTCCAGTGGAAGTTTTGTCTCATATGCCCGTGAGTTTTTGGGTGAGAAAGCCGCTTATGTTGCTGGCTGGATGTACTTCATCAACTGGGCAATGACCGGGATTGTCGATATTACTGCAGTTGCACTGTATATGCATTACTGGGGCGCGTTTGGCGATATTCCACAATGGGTATTTGCGCTCGGGGCATTAACCATCGTCGGCACCATGAATATGATAGGTGTAAAATGGTTTGCAGAGATGGAGTTCTGGTTTGCGCTGATTAAAGTTCTCGCCATTGTTACCTTTCTGGTCGTGGGTACAGTGTTCCTCGGTAGCGGTCAGCCACTGGATGGCAACACCACAGGATTTCATTTAATTACCGATAATGGCGGTATCTTCCCCCACGGTTTATTGCCTGCACTGGTGTTGATTCAGGGCGTAGTATTTGCTTTCGCTTCCATTGAGATGGTGGGAACTGCCGCCGGAGAATGTAAAGATCCGCAGACCATGGTGCCTAAAGCCATTAACAGCGTGATTTGGCGTATTGGTCTGTTTTATGTCGGTTCCGTGTTGTTGCTGGTGATGTTATTGCCGTGGAGTGCGTATCAGGCGGGGCAAAGTCCGTTTGTGACGTTCTTCTCTAAACTTGGCGTGCCGTACATCGGCAGCATTATGAATATCGTGGTGCTGACCGCCGCACTCTCCAGCCTGAACTCTGGCCTGTACTGCACCGGACGTATTTTACGCTCAATGGCAATGGGCGGTTCTGCACCAAGTTTTATGGCGAAAATGAGTCGCCAGCATGTTCCGTATGCCGGGATTCTGGCGACGCTGGTCGTGTATGTTGTCGGCGTATTCCTCAATTATCTGGTGCCGTCGCGCGTTTTTGAGATTGTGTTGAACTTTGCGTCGCTGGGAATTATCGCTTCGTGGGCGTTTATCGTTGTTTGCCAGATGCGCCTGCGTAAAGCGATTAAAGAAGGTAAAGCGCAGGAAGTCAGTTTTAAACTCCCCGGCGCGCCCTTCACTTCCTGGCTGACTTTACTGTTTTTGCTGTGCGTCCTGGTGCTGATGGCGTTCGATTATCCGAACGGGACTTATACCATCGCGGCACTGCCGGTTATCGGTATTCTGCTGGTTGTGGGTTGGTTTGGTGTGCGTAAACGCGTTGCCGAAGTTCACAGCACTGCGCCAGTCATCGAGGAAGATGAAGAAAAACAGGAAATTGTGTTTAAGCCTGAAACGGCGAGTTAATTGCAAAATTGCCCGGTTTAAAGCCGGATGCGGCGTAAATGCCTTATCCGGCCAACAAACTCCAAATAAATCAAATAATTATGCGTGTTGTAGGCCTGATAAGACGCGACAGCGTTGCATCAGGCATTGTGCTCCGCTTGCCGGATGCGGCGCTAGCGCCTTATCAGGCCTACGAAAGACAAACTCCCCTGTGTCGATTACAGCGCAATACGAATCACATCGTCCGGCTGGGTAGCTTCCTGCTGTTTAGTGGATTTTTGTTTAACACTGACATACAGCGTTTTGCCATCGGCAGACAGCGCCAGGCTGTTCGGATGGGTCGGCGTATCGAACGTTTTCACTACCTTGTAGGTTTTCGCGTCAATCACACTGACTTTACCTGCCTGACGATGTGTCACATAGGCTTCATTACGCGCCGGGTTAAACAGCACAGCCAGTGATTCCGGTGCCGCTACCTTCGCCAGAATATTGCCTTCACGAGTATCAACCACCAGCACTTCCGCAGCTTTGGAGTCGGTGATAAACGCACGCTGGTTGGCGGTATCGAGACTAATGTTGATAAAGAAGTGCTCTTTGCCATCATCCAGCAACTTTTTACGGCTCAAAATTTTGTTGTCGGTGGTGTCGATAGTAATCAATTCACCGTCAGCGTTGGTGGTATAGAGACGTTTGCCTTTGCTATCCAACGCCAGGCCAGTGCTCATTTTACCGGTGTTCTGGATGGCAGTTTTCAGTTTGATATTCTCACCGTCAATCACCCAGATCACGCTCTCCTTCCCAATACCGCTGATGTAAACGGTATTCGTGGCATCATCTGCTACCAGTTCACGCGGCTGCAGCGGGCGCACCTCTTCCGTGCGCTTACGATCATCCAGCACCAGACGCCCTTTCACTTCGCCCGTTTTGGCATCGATCGCCGTGACCGCGCTGTTTACGGTGTTACCAAACCACAACGTCTGGGTGGCATTGTTAATGGTGGCGCCAAACGGTTTGAGATCATTATGAATCACCTGAGTCACTTCCAGAGTGACCGGATCGAGACGATAAACCACCCCGCCTTTATCCAGTTTGCGGCTTTGCGATGTAGCGAGCCACAGCGCATTTTCCTGCTGGCTATAAGCCATTTCGTAAGCGCCTTTACCTACCGCTTTACGCAGCATTTCTTCCGCTGCCTGCGTGCTGAACGATGAAGCAACGAGCAATGAACCTAACAGTAATGAACCACGCAGACGCGATGAGAACAGATGACGTAAATGCATGACGACTCCCTTTGATGAACCGATATTTTTGCTGCTTCACAATGCTTCGCTGAGCGTAATCTTCGTTACACCCTTGTTATAAATGGGAATGGTAATCATTATTTTCTCAAATGTGGAGTATTTCTTGCTGTTACGACTACAATTTTCTCAATTGGTTAACGTATCGTGCCGTTTTGTTTTCTATGAATTTACAAATTCATTACCATAGCGATGTTTTTCCATTCTTAACCTGGCTTTTTTCATGAAGATTTTTTCCGTCCGACAGACTGTTTTATCTGCGCTGATTGTCCTTTCCCCATCCGTTTTTGCCGCTAATGAACAAACCATGATTGTGAGTGCCACACCACAGGTGGTTTCAGAGCTGGATACCCCAGCGGCGGTCAGTGTGGTTGATGGCGAAGAGATGCGCCTGGCAACACCGCGCATTAACTTGTCTGAATCACTGACCAGCGTGCCTGGTTTACAGGTACAAAACCGGCAGAACTATGCGCAGGATTTACAGTTGTCGATTCGTGGATTTGGTTCCCGCTCTACTTACGGGATCCGCGGGATTCGCCTGTATGTGGACGGCATTCCCGCCACCATGCCCGACGGGCAAGGACAAACGTCTAATATCGATTTAAGTAGCGTGCAAAACGTGGAAGTACTGCGTGGCCCCTTTTCCGCCCTCTATGGCAACGCTTCCGGTGGGGTGATGAATGTCACCACACAAACGGGGCAACAACCGTCAGGCATTGAAGCCAGCAGTTACTATGGCAGTTTTGGTAGCTGGCGTTACGGGTTGAAGGCAACGGGAGCAATGGGTGACGGCACACAGGCTGGCGATGTCGATTACACCGTTTCGACCACACGTTTTACGACCCACGGCTACCGTGACCATAGTGGTGCACAGAAAAATTTAGCCAATGCCAAATTGGGCGTACGTATTGATGATGCCAGCAAATTAAGCCTGATTTTTAATAGTGTGGATATCAAAGCAAACGACCCCGGTGGGTTGACCGAAGCAGAATGGAAAGCGGATCCGCAACAAGCTCCTCGCGCTGAACAGTACGATACACGGAAAACCATCAAGCAAACTCAGGCTGGAGTGCGTTATGAGCGTAGTCTTAGCGCCAGCGATGAGATGAGCGTGATGATGTACGCGGGTGAGCGTGAAACGACCCAGTACCAGTCAATCCCGATGGCACCACAACTTACCCCGTCACACGCAGGCGGCGTGATTACGCTGCAACGCCATTATCAGGGAATAGACAGTCGCTGGACACACCGCGGCGAACTGGGTGTTCCGTTCACTTTAACCACCGGTTTAAACTATGAAAACATGAGTGAAAACCGCAAGGGCTACAATAACTTCCGCTTGAGTTACGGCATACCAGAATACGGGCAAAAAGGTGATTTGCGCCGCGACGAGCGTAATCTGATGTGGAACGTCGATCCCTATTTACAGACCCAGTGGCAACTGACTGACAAACTGTCACTGGATGCTGGCGTGCGCTATAGCTCAGTATGGTTTGATTCCAACGATTATTACATTACTCCCGGTAACGGCGATGACAGCGGAGATGCCAGTTATCACAAATGGCTGCCAGCCGGATCGTTAAAATACGCCATCACCGATGCCTGGAATATCTATCTGGCAGCGGGACGCGGCTTTGAAACGCCGACCATTAATGAACTTTCATACCGTGCCGATGGGCAAAGCGGGATGAACTTTGGTTTAAAACCGTCCACCAACGATACAATCGAAATCGGCAGTAAAACGCGTATTGGCGATGGTCTGTTTAGCCTCGCAGTGTTCCAGACCGATACTCATGATGAAATCGTTGTCGATAGCAGTAGCGGTGGGCGTACCACTTATAAAAATGCCGGGAAGACGCGTCGTCAGGGAGCCGAGCTGGCGTGGGATCAACGTTTCGCCGGAGATTTCCGCGTAAAAGCGTCGTGGACCTGGCTTGATGCAACATATCGCAGCAACGTTTGTAACGATCAGAACTGTAATGGTAACCGGATGCCAGGGATCGCCCGCAATATGGGCTTTGCGTCTTTAGGTTACGTACCAGAAGAAGGCTGGTATGCCGGTACAGAAGCGCGATATATGGGCGATATTATGGCTGATGACGAAAACACGGCAAAAGCGCCCTCTTATACTCTCGTTGGTTTGTTTACCGGCTATAAATATAATTACCGCAATATGACGGTGGATTTATTTGGCCGGGTCGATAATTTATTCGATAAAGAATATGTCGGATCGGTGATTGTTAATGAATCCAATGGCCGATATTACGAGCCAGCACCTGGACGGAATTATGGTATTGGCGTAAATCTCGCATGGCGGTTTGAATAATATTACGTGGTGGCGGTATAACACCGCCACCTGTTTTGTTAATTGTCATCCGCCACACGAATAACGACTTTGCCGAAGTTTTTACCTTCTAACAGGCCAATAAAAGTCTGTGGGGCATTTTCTAAACCGTCGGTCATTTGCTCGCGATAATGGATTTTCCCCTCTTTCACCCATTGCCCCATCTCCTGCTGGAACTCATGGATCCGGTGCCCATAATCCTGGCTGATAATAAAGCCTTGCAGACGAATACGTTTTTTCAGCACCGTGGCCATCAGCAACGGTAAACGATCCGGACCAGATGGCAATTCCGTCGCATTATAGCCGCTCACTAAGCCGCAGACAGGAATGCGCGCGGATGTATTGAGCAACGGCAACACGGCATCAAACACTTTACCGCCCACATTTTCATAATAGATATCAACACCTTTCGGACACGCCTTCGTCAGTTGCTCAGCAAAATCATCCGCATGGTGATCAAGGCAAACATCGAAACCCAGTACATCAGTAGCATGGCGGCATTTTTCAGCGCCACCGGCAACACCCACCACCCGACAGCCTTTCAGTTTGCCGATTTGCCCCACCGTTGCGCCAACAGGGCCGGTTGCAGCAGCAACCACCAGCGTTTCCCCCTTTTTAGGTTGACCGATATCCAGCAAGCCCATATAAGCGGTAAAACCAGGCATCCCCAGCACACCCAGCGACCACGAAGGGTTTTGTGGCTGATCGCCAAGTTTCACCAGTTCATCACCACTGGATATGTCGTAGTCCTGCCAGCCGCTGTAGCCCAGCACCCAGTCGCCAGGCTGGTAGTCCGGATGATTTGATTCCACCACCCGGCTCACCGTGCCGCCAACCATCACGCCACCAATATCAACCGGTGGTGAATAGGATGGCTCATCGCTCATGCGCCCGCGCATATACGGGTCCAGCGACAGATAAACTGTGCGCAGTAACACCTGACCTTCACCTGGCGTGGCAACGTCATCTTCTTCCAGACGGAAATTCTCCGGAACCGGCGCTCCATGCGGACGCGAGGCCAGAACCCAACGGCGGTTACGCTGCTTTTGTTGCCCCATAATGATCTCCTGTGCTTTTGGCATGAATCCATCAATGGTAGCAGGCTCACGTGGTGAGATGTGTTTGTATGCATCACATTCGTCCAGCAACACACAATAATTTCATTATAGATTGCGTTGCTTCCGGCTGTTTTCGATAGTATTGATAGCATCATTACTATTCGATGTTTTATAGAGGCTCGACATGTCCATCCGTTTTGCCCGCAAAGCCGATTGTGCTGCAATTGCAGAAATTTATAACCACGCCGTGTTGTATACGGCGGCTATCTGGAACGACCAAACGGTGGATGCAGATAACCGAATCGCCTGGTTTGAAGCGCGAACATTATCCGGTTATCCGGTGCTGGTGAGCGAAGAAAATGGCGTTGTCACGGGGTATGCCTCATTTGGTGACTGGCGTAGTTTCGACGGTTTTCGCCATACAGTGGAACATTCGGTATATGTTCATCCGGATCATCAGGGCAAAGGTCTTGGGCGCAAATTGTTAAGCCGGTTGATTGATGAAGCGCGGGATTGCGGGAAGCATGTCATGGTTGCCGGGATCGAGTCGCAAAATCAGGCCTCGCTGCATCTACACCAGTCGCTGGGATTTGTCGTCACCGCACAAATGCCGCAGGTAGGCACTAAATTTGGTCGCTGGCTGGATCTCACCTTTATGCAGTTGCAACTCGACGAACGCAGTGAACCGGACGCTATCGGATGAATCAGTCGCTTACCCTTGCCTTTTTGATCGCCGCCGGGATTGGCCTGGTGGTGCAAAACACATTGATGGTGCGCATCACTCAGACCTCCTCCACCATTCTCATCGCCATGCTACTGAACTCACTGGTGGGAATTGTGCTGTTCGTGTCTATTTTGTGGTTTAAACAAGGGATGGCAGGGTTTGGCGAACTGGTGTCCAGCGTGCGTTGGTGGACTCTAATCCCTGGTTTGCTGGGATCATTTTTTGTCTTCGCCAGTATCAGCGGGTATCAAAATGTGGGGGCGGCAACGACCATTGCAGTACTGGTCGCCAGCCAACTTATTGGAGGTCTGGTACTGGATATTTTCCGCAGTCATGGCGTGCCACTTCGGGCGTTGATTGGTCCAATTTGCGGAGCGGTTTTATTGGTAGTTGGCGCCTGGTTGGTGGCCAGACGCACGTTTTAATCAGAGGATGGTGCCACCTTTCGTTAACTGTTCGTGGCGCGCTTCCATATCTTCTTTATGCTTGCGTCCGTGATGGGCGATTGCTGTGCGCAAACGCTGTTGCTGGGTGTAGCGATCTTCCCGGCTTAACTCTGCGTCATCGCTCAGGGCGATTAACAATTCGTTCATATGGGCAATGACGCTCTCCTCAATCGCGGCATCCACGCGCGCGATGACCTCATCCAGGTGCGACATACTTTCTCCTTAGCCACTTGTGAAATTTATCGATTCACTCAAATGATATAAGTCTGCGTTGTGCCGTCAAGCCAGCGAGTAAGATTTAAAACAGTGAAAACAGTAGCGCCACTGGAAAACTCATCGGCCATGTGATCCCCACCAGAAAGGCGCTCAGAAAGCGAATGCTCTTCTTATCGTGGGAAAGAAACCAGGTAATAAGAAAGGCGATTACTGCCATAACAGCATAAAAAACAAGCAAACATTGAAAAAGAGACATGTACAGGCATCCAGCCAGGTGAATAAAACGCGCGCAAATATGCGTCATTTCTTGATGCGCATCAAGTTTTCAATCCATTTAAGATAAATTCAATAACCTACGGCATGCTCTTGTCCATCTTCAGAATGTGTATGATTGCGGATTTTCCCAACCCGTACTATACACATAGGGGCTATGACAAAAGGTGGCAAAAATGAACGTTTCCAGTAAAACTGTAGTGCTGATAAATCTCTTTGCTGCTGTTGGGTTGTTTACTCTTATCTCTATGAGATTTGGTTGGTTTATTTGATGTAGCGATATTGCACGCAGCACGTACTGTCAGAGAGAAATCAACTCTCTGACAGTAGGTTAGATCCTCTCACACTCTCCAGATTTACAACACTATCCTTAATGCTTAACCATTACGTGGCGTACTACGGTGTAATCTTCCAGCCCATAAAGTGACATATCTTTGCCATAACCTGAAAGTTTCTGCCCGCCGTGCGGCATTTCACTGACCAGCATGAAGTGGGTATTGACCCAGGTGCAGCCATATTGCAGACGAGCGCTCACACGATGCGCCCGACCGACATCTTTCGTCCACACCGAAGAGGCCAACCCGTACTGACTGTCATTCGCCCAGTTAACCACTTGCTCTTCGTTGTCGAAGGCCGTCACGCTCACTACCGGGCCAAATACCTCTCTTTGAACGATGGCATCTTCTTGTAACGCACCGGCCAGCAGTGTAGGCGCATAATAATAACCGTTACCCTGCCGTTTTTCACCGCCGGTGATCACCTTAATGTGTCCCGTCGCCTTCGCCTCTTCCACCGCCCTGCTGACGCGTTCGAGATGTGCCAGTGAGCTTAACGGCCCCAGCTCTGTGGCCCCATCATCCGGTGCGCCAGATTTTAACGTTGCCACTGCGGCACCGAGTTTTTCCACCAGCGCGTCGTAAATACCTTTTTGCGCGTAGATACGACAGGCAGCAGTGCAATCTTGTCCGGCATTGTAATAGCCAAAGGTGCGCACACCTTCGACCACTGCTTCAATATCTGCATCATCAAAGACAATCACTGGTGCTTTACCGCCCAGTTCCATGTGGGTGCGCTTTATGGATGGTGCTGTATGGCTGATGATGTGCTCACCGGTAGCGATAGACCCCGTCAGCGACACCATGCGCACTTTTGGATGTCCGGTCAGCGGATCACCCACCGTTTTACCTCTGCCAAACAGTACGTTGATCACGCCTGGCGGGAAGATATCTTTCGCCAGTTCTGCCAGTTTCAACGCAGTCAGCGGTGTAATTTCTGATGGTTTAAGCACTACGCAGTTCCCCGCCGCCAGCGCCGGAGCCAGTTTCCACGCTGCCATCATCAAAGGGTAGTTCCAGGGGGCGATAGAGGCCACAACACCTAATGGATCGCGGCGAATCATTGATGTATGACCTTCAAGATATTCACCCGCCGCCAGACCATTCAGGCAGCGCGCAGCGCCGGCGAAAAAGCGAAAGACATCGACAATCGCCGGAATCTCATCATTAAAAGCACTATGCAGCGGTTTGCCACAGTTACGGGACTCCAGTTCGGCAAAAAACTGACCGTTCTCTTCGATAACATCCGCCAGTTTCAGCAGGCATTCCGCACGCATTTTCGGCGTGGTTTGCCCCCACCCGACAAATGCGGCATCTGCCGCGCGAACAGCGGCATCAACCTGCTCTGCGGTTGCCTCGGCAATCTCCAGTAATACTTCTCCCGTTGCCGGATTATAGACAGGCTGTTTTTCCCCTTCGCCGCTGACCAGTTCTCCGTTAATCAGTAACTTATGTTGCATAGCATATTCCCATTTCAGTGGTTATTGACCCTTGTCGCCTTCACGGGTTAGCCACCAGGCCCCCAGGATCGGCAAGGTTGTTACCAACATAACCAGCAGTGCCACAACGTTGGTTACCGGTACATCACGCGGTCGCCCAAGCTGATTGAGCAACCACAGTGGTAACGTCCGTTCGTGACCCGCGGTAAAAGTCGTCACGATGATTTCATCGAACGACAAGGCAAACGCCAGCATTCCCCCCGCCAGTAACGCCGAACTGAGATTCGGCAACACCACGTAGCGGAAGGTTTGCCAGCCATTGGCTCCAAGATCCATTGACGCTTCCACCAGACTCCACGAGGTACGGCGAAAACGGGCGATGACATTGTTGAAGACGACCACCACGCAAAAAGTCGCATGACCAACCACGATAGTGAAAAAGCCTGGCTCCAGATTGATCGTTTTAAAGGCTGTTAATAGTGCGAGACCAGTGACAATGCCAGGCAATGCAATGGGTAACAGCAGTAACAGTGAAATGGCGCTTTTGCCGAAAAAGTCACGCCGCCAGAGCGCCGCGGCCGCCAGTGTTCCTAACACCAGCGCGATGAATGTCGCCAGCGTCGCCACTTTAAGTGACAGTGTCACGGCATCAAGAATATCGCTACGCTGTGCTGCTATGCTGAACCAGCGCAGCGTCAAGCCTTGTGGTGGAAAACTAAATGCGGCTTCCTCGGTGTTAAACGCATAGGCGGCGATAATCAAGATGGGAAAATGGAGAAAAAGCACGCCGCCCCAGGCCGCCAGTTTGAGGAACAACGGTGCGCGTTCAGAGTGCATCGAACGCCCCCATGCGTTTCACGAACGCCAGATACAGTGCGATAAGAACAATCGGCACCAGAGTGAAAGCTGCAGCCATCGGCATATTGCCAATCGCCCCTTGCTGGGAGTAGACCATGTTGCCGATAAAATACCCCGGCGGCCCCACCAATTGCGGAACGATAAAGTCGCCCAGCGTTAGCGAGAAGGTAAAGATAGAACCTGCGGCAATACCCGGGATCGCCAGCGGTAACACCACATAGCGGAAAGTTTGCCGTGGGCGCGCGCCGAGATCTGCCGATGCCTGCAGCAGTGACGGGGGTAAACGCTCCAGCGCTGCCTGCACAGGCAGGATCATGAACGGCAGCCAGATATAAAGAAACACCAGAAAACGCCCCAGCCCGGAAGTAGACAGTGTATTGCCGCCCACAGCCGGAAGTGTCAGGAACGCTGTCAGCAGTGGCTCCAGCCCCAGATGTTGCAAAAACCACTGCGCTACGCCATCTTTCGCCAGCAATAACGTCCAGGCATAGGCTTTAACAATGTAGCTCGCCCACATCGGTAACATCACCGCAATATAAAAAAACGCTTTCATTTTGCCGCTGGTGTAGCGCGCCATGTACCACGCCATCGGAAAGGCCAGAATAGCGCTGGCGATGGTCACCGCCACTGCCATCGTCAGTGTGCGGATGATGATGTCGTAATTAGCCGGGTTAAACAGTGCGCGTATATTCGCCAGCGTCAGTTCCGGCGTTACCGACATAGTGAAATCATCAAAGGTATAAAACCCCTGCCATAACAGTGTCAGCAGCGAGCCGAAATAGACGATGCCAAACCACATCAACGGGCCAAGCAGCAGTAAAAACAATCCAAGCCCCGGTTTACGCCAGAAAAAACCCGACATCTTCCCCATGCCGGGGCGCGCAGGTGACTGCAATACGTTCATCGCCATTCACCTCTCCTCAACCAGAGGCACCATCACATCGCGGGACCAGGAAACCATCACCTGTTGACCAGGCGTGAGCGTGGCGGGTAGTTCTTCGCCCGTCATGTTGCCCAGACTGACCAGCAGTTTTTCACCGCCGCTAAGTTTCAGTTCAAAACGAGTCGTCGCCCCCTGATATTGCACCGCCTGGATCGTGCCATTGGCCTGCACTTCGCCAGGTGTATTGAGACGGATATGTTCCGGGCGCAATGCGAAGCTCCCCATCATGCCGCAAAGTTTCTCCGCAATCAGCGGCGCAAAAACGTTGGATGTCCCGACAAATCCCGCGACAAATGGCGTACGCGGACGCATATAGAGATCGCGCGGTGAATCAACCTGCTCAATACGTCCATTATTGAAAACCGCCACGCGATCGGACATCGATAATGCTTCGCCCTGATCGTGGGTGACAAAGATAAAAGTGATTCCGAGGGATTGTTGCAGCTTTTTCAGCTCCAGTTGCATCTGCTCGCGCAGCTTAAGATCCAGTGCGCCGAGCGGCTCATCCAGTAGCAACACGCGCGGTTCGTTCACTAACGCTCTGGCGATGGCGACCCTCTGGCGTTGACCACCGGAAAGCTGTGACGGCTTACGTTGCAGCACGAAACCAAGCGCCACTTTTTCCAGCGCCTCTTGCGCCATGATGTAACGCTGTTTTTTCTCAACGCCTTTGACCATCAACCCGTAGGCCACGTTATCGAGAATCGACATATGGGGAAACAGCGCGTAGTCCTGGAAAACGGTATTAACATCCCGCTCCCACGGTGGCAGATTGCTGGCGGGTTTACCAAAAATAGTAATTGCCCCGCCAGAAAGCTGTTCGAATCCAGCGATTAGCCGCAGACAGGTGGTTTTTCCGGAGCCGGACGGCCCCAGCATTGAAAAGAACTCACCATCTTTTATCGCAATACTGACGCCATCTACCGCGCGCACGTCACCGTACAACCGAGAAACGTTGTCAAACTCCACTGCGTACGTCATAAAACACCCCAGCGAAGTTAGCGGCCGCCCATAATGGCAATGTAATCCTGCGTCCAGCGGCTATATGGGACAAATTTTCCCCCTTCTGCGATGGGCGTTTTCCAGAAGGCGATTTTGTCGAAATAGTTAAATCCATTAGTTTCACAGCCTTTATCGCCCAGCAACGGACTGGCTTTACAGCCTTCCGGCACCACAGGCAGTGAGCCAAACCAGGCTGCCACATCACCCTGCACTTTTGGTGTTAATGACCAGTTCATCCATTTGTAGGCACAAACCGGATGTTTTGCTTCGCTATGCAGCATAGTGGTATCAGCCCAGCCGGTGACGCCCTCTTTAGGGAAGACGGTGGCGATCGGTTGTCCTTCGCCTTTCAATGCGTTGGCCTGATATGGCCATGCGCTGGAAGCTACCACGCCTTCATTTTTGAAATCGCTCATTTGTACAGAGGTGTCATGCCAGTAGCGATGGATCAAACCATGTTGATCGCGAAGTACTTTCAGCACCGCCTGATATTGATCTTCGGTCAGTTGGTACGGATCGCTGATGCCCAACTGCGGCTGAGTCGCTTTGACGAACAGCGCGGCATCGGCAATATAGATAGGGCCGTCATAAGCCTGTACGCGGCCTTTATTGCTCTTACCGTCCGGCAGTTCCTGTTCCACAAAGACAACCTGCCAGCTATCCGGTGGCGTCGGAAAGGTTTTGGTGTTGTACATCAGCAGGTTCGGCCCCCACTGATACGGCGTGCCATAAACTTTGCCGCCAACGTTAAACCAGTCGCCCTTTACTACGCGTGGGTCGAGTGTTTTCCAGTTGGGGATCAGTGCGGTATTAATCGGCTGCACACGTTTACCCATAATCAAACGCAGTGAAGCATCACCGGACGCCGTGACCAGATCGTAACCACCTTTGGTCATCAGGCTGACCATTTCATCGGAAGTGGCGGCGGTTTTCACATTTACCGCGCAACCTGTTTCTTTTTCGAATTGCGTAACCCAGTCGTATTGTTTATCGGTTTGTCCACGTTCGATGTATCCCGGCCAGGCGATAATATCCAGTCGTCCTTCCGGTTTATCTAAATTAGTGAGGGGTTCGGCGGCGTGGGCGGTCATTAAAGTCATGGTTAGCGCACACAGGCTGCTGCGGGCAAATGTCTTGCTCATAGGTCTTACTCCTGTTGTCATTATTGTCAGCAGCCGTGCCGTAAAAATATCTCCCTGTTTAACCATAGACGGCGCATTGCAGGCGTACCTTCGCCCCTGAAAATATTTAGTCAGGTTGTGAGCTAACGCGCATTACGCAATTTTAGAGGCTATCTTCTGGAGTATAGACAAGGGGTTAAGGAATACTGGAGCTATTCGAATTTCCTATTGCTCAACCGGAGGGAAATTAAATTGGAATCTATTTCAACTGCTCTTGAATAAGTTTGCCTAATTGTTTTACCGCTTGTTCTTCGCGTTCTCCCCACTGCCATGCAGTATTAAAACGAAAAAAACGTGACCAGTTTTCGCCAGTAGAAAACATTTTACCAGGCGCAATACTGATGTGATGTGCCTGTGCCTGAACACTTAATTCTCCCGCATCTAACGGTTCGGGAAGTTCCAGCCAGAGAAAATAACCACTGTCGTTATGGTGTATTTTGACTTCCACAGGCAGATAACGCAGCAGCGCCTGCCAGGCGCGTTGTTTACGTTCCGCAAGCTGTCGACGTAGACGACGCAGATGGGCATCGTAGCGGCGTGTCGAAAGGTAATCCACCAGCGCAAGTTGCATCGGTGAGCTGGTGGAAAGCGTACTCATCAATTGCAAGCGTTGGATTTTACGCGCATGTTTTCCTGCGGCGACCCAGCCGATACGAAAACCTGGCACCAGGCATTTAGAGAATGATGAGCAATGCAGCACACGATCATATTGATCCCAGGCTTTTGCAGGCAGCGGTTTTTCCCGCCCAAAGTACAACTCGCTGTAGACATCATCTTCAATCAGCATCACGTTGTACTGGTTGAGCAACTCTACCAACCGCGCTTTTTTCTGCGGCGTTAAGGTAAAACCGAGCGGATTCTGGCTGTTAGTCATTAACCAACACGCTTTCACCGGATACTCCTGTAACGCCAGTTCCAGCGCCTGAAGGTCAATCCCTTCGTTAACATCCGTCGCCACCGATAACGCTTTCAGCCGTAATCGTTCCAGCGCCTGCAACGCGCCGTAGAAACAAGGATTCTCTACTATCACCCAATCGCCCGGTTCTGTGACTGCTTGCAAACCGAGATTTAATGCCTCTAATGCACCGGCGGTAATGACGATTTCATCAGGCGAAATGGTGATACCCTGTAAGGCATAGCGGCGAGCAATAGCCTGGCGAAGCTCGGCATTCCCTGGCGGTAGGTTTTCGATCACGCTCATTGCCGTGGCGGTTTTGCTTACTTGCGCCAGCGAGCGGTTCAATTGTTGCAGTGGGAAAAGCCGCGGATCGGGAAAGGCTGAGGCAAACGGCACTACCGACGGATCGCGACTGGCCTGCAACATGTCAAAAATATAGGTATTAATATCGACAGCTTCATCACGTGTGACCGGAATGACTGGCGCTTTCTGCATTTTTATTGTCTGTGGCGCAACGTAATAACCCGACTGCGGCCGCGCAATAATATGTCCCTGACTTTCGAGCAACTGGTAGGCATGGCTGACGGTCATAAAGCTCACGCCAGAAAGCGCCACCTGTTCACGTAACGAAGGCAGACGATCGCCGGGCTGCCAGATGCCTGACGCAATTTGCTCGCGTAATTGTTCCGCCAGTTGCTGGTATTTTTTCATTTTTGAATCGTTATAGTGTGCAGGTGATCCGGCAGTCTATATCAGTTGTTAAAAATGACAACTTTGTGTTAACTGTAATTAAACCATCACCAGCGATAACTCTTTGCCAAGCGCCTTAGCCGCGAGCTGGACGGCGTCGATTTTTGTCGCATGGTGCAAATTAAACAGGCGAGTAATCTCCTGTTTAGGTTTGCCAATTCGTCTGGCTAACTCTTGCTGAGTGATTTCTGACTGTAAAAAAGCATTTAGCAGCAATACCTTAGAAGCAACACTTAAAGGTACTTCAATAAAGTGATCGTTGTTATTCAATGGCGAAGGTAACGGGATGAGTTCGTTATCTTCAAAATAAAAATCAAATGCGGTCAGTAAGGCATCTTTTGCTGCTTCCATCGCTTCAGCGACCGTTTCTCCCTGCGTCAACGCTTCGGGGATATCCACAAAAGAAACCATATAACCACCTTCCGGCGCGGGTGTAAGAGTGACGGGATAACGCATAATTTCGACTGTCTCTCGCATGTCATTAACCTTTTTAATTGGCGATTAACTCAAACCGAGTTGTTTCAGAATTGCTTTACGCAATGGTTCTTTAATCTCTTCGCTGGGGTGACGCGGCATGACACTGCGCCTCCCGTGAAACCTGAGTTTTAAATGGTTGCTGCCATTCGCTACATCGACGCCCTGAGATTCGAGCCAACGTCTGAACTCGCTTTGTTTCACATCGCCTCCCTGCCGCTGAGTATATCAACAAAGTAAACATTAGTGTTTACCTCCGTGTGTAATTTGCTCGAAAATAGCACTTAATCGCCGCAACGGCAGAATGCAATGCAAAATCAGGAAGGCAGATTCCAGAATTTCTTTGCGCTAATTTGCAAAACAGAATAATAACCTCAAGAAACTGTCGGCATCATAGCGGCAAAAGGTAAGAAAAAGGTGGCGGGATGTTTACGAAGGCGTTATCGGTAGTCTTATTAACCTGCGCGCTGTTCTCCGGGCAACTAATGGCAGGACACAAAGGACATGAGTTTTTATGGGTGAAAAATGTGGATCATCAACTGCGCCATGAAGCGGACAGCGATGAATTGCGCGCCGTTGCGGAAGAATCGGCAGAAGGCTTACGCGAGCATTTTTACTGGCAAAAATCACGTAAACCAGAAGCGGGTCAGAGTTGAGTCGTTTGTTGCCGGATGCGGCGTGAACGCCTTATCCGGCCAACAATATCATGCAGATTCAATGAGCTGTGAATAACCCTGAAAACTTGCGGTTTATCCTTTCCGCTTCGGCAATGTTTTCAGCAGATCATCCGGGCTTACGGATGCAACAACGCTTCCCGGTAACGGCATTTTCAGAATGTGATTTTTGATTTTGCCGATGACGTGCATCTCACATGGACGGCAATCAAACTTCAGCGTTAACACTTCATCGCCGTTAACTAGTTGCATTGGTGTTGCCTTCCAGCTTTTGATATTGCCTTTCGCCTGCTTCGGACACAGATTGAAAGCAAAGCGCAGACAATGCTTGGTGATCATCACCGGAACCTCGCCCTTCTCTTCATGTGCCTCATACGCCGCATCAATCAGTTGCACACCATAGCGATGATAAAATTCACGCGCTTTCTGGTTGTAAACATTCGCGAGGAAACTCAGATGCGTTTGCGGATAAACCGGCGCAGGATCAGCAACCGGTTTACGACTGCCGCGCTGGTAACTGGCAAGACGCGCGGCATCCAGCATTTCGGCGGCTTCACGACGGAACTGATTTAACAGGCTGTTTGGCACAAACAGCGCCCCCGGCAAGTTAATTTGTACATCACGAGCGTAATAGATAGTCTGCCCCAGCTTCGACAATCCCTCTTTCAGATTGGTGAGTGCTTTTTCGGCGTTATTCGCTTCGTCGAATTGCCCATCCAGGGTATGAGTGATGCTGACGCCCTCTTCGCTGGTTAACGTCAGAATGAGTTGTTCCTGCCAGCCGCCAAGTTCAATATCTACAGCGACCCGGCGCTCACTGGAGGTTTTGGTCAGCGCCTGTTGCCAGTTATGGTCAAGGTTACGGTTAAGCGGATGATGTGGACGAATTTTATGCAGCTCTGCTGGCATCTCATTTGGCCAGACGCGGTACTGGTTTTTCCCCGTTTTCTCTACCGTGTTGGCACGAAAGCCGACGACTTCACGTTTAATCATTACGTTCAGACCATCGCCGTTAGCCAGCGGTTCGGTGACCTCAACATCGAGATGATCTTTAGCAACGTTCAATACTTCACCCACTGGCAGGCCAATAAATTTCGGGGAATCGAACGCGCCAATGTCGCCTTTACGCGCGTTAACAAAGTAGTCTGTACTGCCACGATGGAAGGTTTTTTCCGTCGAAGGTACAAAAAAGTGCTCGGTACGACCAGATGAAGCACGTGCCAGATCGCCACGTTCTTCAATAATGGCATCCAGCTTCTGGCGATAATGCGCGGTGATATTCTTCACGTAGCTCATATCTTTGTAACGCCCTTCAATCTTGAAGGAGCGCACACCAGCATCAATCAGAGCGCCAAGATTGGCAGTCTGATCATTATCTTTCATCGACAGCAGATGTTTTTCATAGGAAACCACCCGCCCCTGATCGTCTTTCAACGTGTATGGTAAACGGCACGCCTGTGAGCAATCGCCACGGTTGGCGCTACGCCCCGTTTGTGCATGAGAAATGTAGCACTGACCGGAATATGCCACGCACAGTGCACCATGAATAAAGAACTCAATGGTCGCGTCTGTGGCCTGATGAATCGCGCGGATCTGTTCCAGGTTAAGCTCACGCGCCAACACGATCTGCGTAAAGCCAACGTCAGAGAGGAACTTCGCTTTTTCCACCGTGCGAATATCACACTGCGTGCTGGCGTGCAGTTCAATCGGTGGAATATCAAGTTCCAGAATCCCCATATCCTGCACAATCAGTGCATCAACGCCGGTCTGATAAAGATCGGTAATCAACCGCTGCGCCGGTTCCAGTTCTTCGTCATGCAAAATGGTATTAAGGGTGACGAAAATTTTTGCGCCATAACGATGAGCAAATGGCACCAGTTCGGCAATATCTTTCAGGCTATTACTGGCGTTATGACGGGCACCAAAACCAGGGCCACCGATGTAAACAGCATCGGCACCGTGCAAAATAGCTTCGCGGGCAATGGCGGCATCGCGTGCCGGGCTTAACAGTTCAAGGCGATGAGAAGATACGGTCACTTTCTTATCCAGTAGCTGAAAAATGGCGGCTATTTTAGCCACAAGCGTGACGTTGCGAAATAGTTTTCCTGTTTAACTACGTGGGTAATGAATGAGGGAATGAAAATGCACGCTTTGCTCGTCACGGTTGCAATAGGCATGAGCGACATCGGCGGCAAAACGGATGCCTTCTCCACGATTAAGACTATGCCACGCGCCATCAACGCACAGTTCAAGCTGCCCTTCGATGACGACGACATGTTCAATCACCCCCTTTTCGTGTGGCGTCGATTCACTTATTGCGCCAGGAGCCATCAGGATCGAAAAGTGTTCAAAGCAGAGTTGTGGATCATAAGGAAACAACGAGGTGATCACCATCGCCTGCTGTTGTGGATCATAAACTGATGGTATAGCGTTCTGTGGCGGCGAAATAAACGTCGAAAACGGCACGTTCATTCCGGTGGCGATTTTCCATAATGTCGCGACCGTCGGGCTGGATTCATTACGTTCAATCTGCCCTAACATCGCTTTAGAAACGCCCGTAACTTCTGCCAGTCGAGAAAGACTCCAGCCTCGTTGCTGACGAAGATATTTAAGCGTGGCGGATAAATAGTGAGCGAGATTTTCCATGCGACTCCTCTTGCAAAACAGGAGTTTATCACTTGTGCGTTATAACGGACAAATGCTACGGTGCCTGTCCGCTATAACGCACGAGGTGATTATGCGTCTGTTTTCTGTTCCTCCACCTACATTACTGGCGGGATTTCTGGCGGTATTGATCGGCTACGCCAGTTCGGCGGCAATAATATGGCAGGCAGCGATTGTCGCGGGTGCCACCACTGCGCAAATCTCCGGTTGGATGACGGCACTGGGACTGGCAATGGGGTTCAGTACTCTTGCCCTGACATTGTGGTATCGCGTGCCGGTTCTGACCGCATGGTCAACGCCTGGCGCGGCTTTGTTAGTAACAGGATTGCAGGGACTCACGCTTAACGAAGCCATCGGCGTTTTTATGGTCACGAACGCGTTGATTGTCCTCTGTGGTGTGACGGGATTATTTGCCCGCCTGATGCGCATTATTCCGCATTCTCTTGCAGCAGCGATGCTGGCCGGGATTTTATTACGCTTTGGTTTACAGGCGTTTGCCAGCCTGGATGGTCAGTTTACGTTGTGCGGAAGTATGTTGCTGGTCTGGCTGGCGACGAAGGCTTTTGCGCCACGTTATGCCGTAATCGCGGCTATGGTTGTCGGAATTTTGGTGGTAATACTGCAAGGTGACGTTGTCACAAAAAATGTTGTTTTTAAACCCGTTCTTCCTGCTTATATCGATCCAGAATTTTCGTTTTCTCACAGTTTAAGTGTTGCGCTACCACTTTTTCTGGTGACGATGGCGTCGCAAAACGCGCCGGGGATTGCAGCGATGAAAGCGGCTGGATATTCGGTTCCCGTTTCGCCGCTGATTGTCTTTACTGGACTACTGGCACTTCTATTTTCTCCGTTTGGCGTTTATTCCGTAGGGATTGCGGCAATTACTGCTGCTATTTGCCAAAGCCCGGAAGCGCACCCGGACAAAGATCACCGTTGGCTGGCCGCCGCCGCGGCTGGCGTCTTTTATTTACTGGCGGGTTTATTTGGCAGTGCCATTACGGGCATGATGGCTACCCTGCCCGTAAGTTGGATCCAGATGCTGGCGGGTCTGGCGCTGTTAAGTACCATTGGCGGCAGTTTGTATCAGGCGTTGCATAATGAACGTGAGCGCGACGCTGCTGTGGTAGCATTTCTGGTAACAGCGAGCGGACTGACATTGGTTGGGATTGGTTCAGCGTTTTGGGGATTAATTGCCGGTGGCGTCTGTTACGTGATGTTGAATTTAATGGCTGGTAGAAACCGATAATAAGAAGCGCCATCTTACGATGGCGCGACTGGTATTACTTTTTGTTAACGTCAAACATGGTGGCATCAGTCGCCATGTCATCAATAACTTGCTTAATGTTTTCGAAAGCCATTGGTGTACTTTCGTTATTCAGGTCTTTACCTTCGCCCTGGCGAACCACTTTAATCACCGGTTTGTTGGTAGCCGCGTCAATCAGCTCGCCTTCAAAGTACAAGCGGGTATCCATGGTACGGTGACCCGTCGCCATTTGCGTCCCCGCAACAACTAATGCGACAGGAACAACTTCATAGAACTGTAACCCTTCTTTGCTGGTATCAACACCGGTAATAGCACCACGGAAAATCAGACTACGTGGGCCAGCGGTAGTCACCAGTGGTTTACGCTGCGCAATCGCTTCTTTCATTTCGGTGTTGGTATAGCTCAAAATTTTATCCAGA
The DNA here is from genome assembly GCF_002965345.1 of Escherichia sp. MOD1-EC5950. Classification (NCBI taxonomy): domain Bacteria; kingdom Pseudomonadati; phylum Pseudomonadota; class Gammaproteobacteria; order Enterobacterales; family Enterobacteriaceae; genus Escherichia; species Escherichia sp. MOD1-EC5950. The sequence goes on along the minus strand of NZ_PTSR01000003.1, from coordinate 354,617 downwards.
ACTTTCTGCCCTACCTGGGTAGAGGCTTTTGGCACTGGGTAATAGGTGATCGGATTCCAGACAATGCTGTCATATTTGCTTTGATCAAAATTTGGATCAACCCAGCGCAATACCGGTTTGCCCGTTGCTGACGTTGTTTCTTGAAGGTTGGAGTAATTGTTTAAAAAACCAGAATATTTATCCGGCTGGGTGATTTTAGAGGCACAACCAGACAGAGCCAACAAACCGCATAAAGCCGCAACTTTCGCAATCGATGTGGTACGCATGAATAATTTCCTGAGATAATTATATTACTTTTTAAGTTATAGCAAAAAGCGCCGCTTCGTGTTGTGGCAAAAAAAGTGTTGTTGAAAATAAATTTTCCAGCCCCTTTTCTGACAATATAGTCAATGACGAAAAGGGGGCTGAGTCAATCATCAGTTGTTAATCTTCAGGATGTTAAGCTAATAAAAAACTTCGCTTCTTGTGATTTATTTCACACCATATTGATAAAAAACATGCCTACCGAAAAGAACAGCCGTTAATCATCTCTACGCGAAGCATTTCCATACGCATTGTCCTTTTCTGATTATTTTTTGCGCGCCAACATAGTAGTAAAACGTAGTTTAATACGATTACCGTTGGCGTCGGTTCGGTGTAGTTCACCAACGTCTTCATTGTATTTCAGCATCTCCCAGCCTTCGTAATATCGACGCAACTCCCCCTCTTTGAAGGCAAATGGGAAGCCGACAGTACATGGGAAATCAGCGGTATCCATTGCCGCCACAATCAGGTTGTAACCGCCGGGTTTTGTGCAGCGCTGCATATTCGCAATCAGCCCTGGGATGGTTTTCGCCTCCAGGAACATCAGCACCACAGTAGAAAGAATAAAATCGTATTGTCCATCAAACGTGAGGCTATTCAGATCGACAACCTGAGTACGTAAATTTTCCAGATTTTCAATGGTTTTAATGCGCTCAACGTTGGCAATGCTCATAGCATTTTTATCCCATGCGTCAACATCAAAACCATTAGCTGCAAGGTAAAGGCTATTACGACCATTGCCACAGCCCAGATCCAGCGTTTTACCCGGTTTAACCACTTTCACGGCTTCCAGAACTTCGGAATGTGTGCGGGTTAATTCATATTTATCAGTAAAGTAGTTTTCATCACGAATGATCATTCTTTGTCCTCGGATTTCATTAAAACGGCGCGCTCAGTTCTGATTAATAATTTCCCCTGCATCAGAAGCGCGAAAGTACGGATGAGCAGTAATGCGATAATAAAATTGGTAAAGATAAATAGCGGCACTGCCAGCGTATGGAAAAAACCATTATCGCTGCCGCTACCCAGATGCAAACCGGTGGTTGCCAACGCGGATACGCCGAACGAGAAACTCCAGAATGAGGCATTAAACGGTTGCGAGAGATACCACGGCATCAGGCGCAACATGAACAGTAGTTGCAGCAGCCCATAACCGAAAAGCATTTTCGCCAGTGTGTCACCCTCGCCACCGTTAACGCTTAACCAGGCGCTACAAGCGACCAGCGCAGGGGCAAGCTGAATACCGAGCGATGTCCGCAGCGCCGTGGGTAACTCACCCGAACTACGCAGCCGTTGAAGGATCACCGGTTCAAGACTCAACCAGGAGAAGACGCCAGCGCCTAAAAAAACCAGACCGGCATCAGTGTAACCTAACGCACCACAGGCCATTGCGCTGATAAAGTTATTGGCAACAGTCGGCAAATAAAGCCCCGGTGTCGTCGCTTCTTCAGGGTGAGAACCGCGCCATAATCCGGCAGTTTGCCAGGCGGCGTAAACCAGTTGAATCACTACGCCAACGCTGAACAGACACACTGCCAACGGGCGATACCACGGCACGAAACCAATTGCTACCAGCATCGTCGTTGCCGGAAACAAACTAACAAAACTGCTCATCACCGGATGGCGCACTTCTGCCAGCACACTGTGCGGAAAGCGCACCAGCCGGGTGATAAATGCCGTGGTCAGTAATCCCCAAATGATCATCGCCAGGATCACCAGACCATCACCTAACCAGTGACTGACCTGCCAAACCTGGCTGGCATAGCGCCAGGCAAACCCCATCCCTATCGTTCCCAACACAATGCCAAAGTAGCCAGCCGGTAAATTGAGCACTTTATCGCTCTGTATCTTCTTACTCATTTTGTTTAATTTATAAAGTATATTTGAAATGCATTTTATGGAAATTTCTCAAACATAGCCAGAGTCGCAGAATTTGCTACGGTTATAGTAAGTCACCTGCGGGAAAACGCTATGCGCAAATATCGTCTCAGTGAAGAACAGCGAGCCTTTAGTTATCAGGAAGATGGCGATAAAAAGAGTGTGTTATTACGGCAGATTATTGCCGTAGCCGATTTTAACGATGTGATAACGGGAACCGCTGGCGGCTGGATCGATAGCGAAACGGCGCTGGCACAGGAGGGAAATTGCTGGATTTACGACCAGAATACCATTGCTTTCGGCGGAACGGTTGTTTCCGGTAATACACGTATCACCGGTAGTTGCGTGCTGCGGGGGGAGGTCTACGCAACGGATAACACCTGGATCGATAATAGTGAAATCAGCCAGGGTGCACATATAAGTGACAACGTCACGATTAAAGACTCATTAATATGTGGTCAGTGTAGAATTTTTGGTCATGCCTGTATCGATCAACATTCAATGATCGTCGCCACGCAAGGGCTAACGCCCGACCACCATCTTCTGCTGCAAATTTATGATCGCGCCAGGGTTAGCACCTCGCGTGTTGTCCATCAGGCGCAAATTTATGGCGATGCCGTCGTCCGGTATGCATTTATTGAGCATCGCGCCGAAGTTTTTGATTTTGCCCGTATTGAAGGCAATGAAGAAAACAACGTCTGGCTGTGCGACTGTGCGAAAGTCTACGGTCATGCACGTGTGATTGCCGGGACAGGAGAAGATGCCATTCCCACCCTTCACTACAGTTCCCAGGTAGCGGAACATGCCACGGTAGAAGGTAATTGTGTGTTAAAGCATCATGTTCTGGTTGGTGGTAACGCCATTGTGCGTGGTGGTCCGATTCTGCTCGACGAGCACGTTATCATACAAGGTGACAGTTGCATTACAGGCGCGGTAATGATTGAAAACCATGTGGAGATAACCGACCACGCCGTCGTCGAAGCCTTTGATGGCGACGCTATTCATGTACGTGGTCCAAAAGTTATTAACGGCGAGGAACGTATTACACGAACGCCTCTGGCGGGATTATTGTGAATCGATAATGCGCGCGTATATATTCACATCATCGTAAGCATCGTTAAGGAATTCAGCCTGTTTCAGACAACCTTCCAGTGTAAAACCATTACGCACGGCTACCTTGTTGCTTTGCGGATTGTCCACCCGACATTTGATCACGAAGCGTCGTAGCTCACCGATCCGGGCATAATGATGAATAAACGCCTGCAGCGCCTGAGAAATAATCCCCTGTCCCTGATGGGACTCGTCCAGCCAGTAGCCGATTTCCGCCGTTTTATTCAGCGGTTCTATACGATTAAATGAGATAACGCCGACGAGTTCATCTTCTTTGAAAATCATGAACATTTTGGCATAGCCGCGTTGATGCAACATCATATTGCCCTGCACCGTTTTTCGCGTGTCCTCTTCGCTGTGCACAAACTGCGGCCAGTTTAACGATTGTTGTAACCAGGTTTTGTTTTTACAGGTTAATTGATACAGCGGTGTGACGTGCCTTTCTTCAACGGCACGTAATTCAAGTGATTCACTCACTTTAATCGTCTCGGTCATAATCCTTACATCAGTTTAAAAAGCCGCCTTGCTGGCGGCTTAGAAAGTTTACATCTCTTTGACGCTCTCCTGCTGCAGGATTTTAAGCATCTCATCCTTTAACTGTAACTTTTGTTTTTTCATGCGAACCACTTCCGCATTGTACCCTCGACCGTCAGAACCTTCCTTTCTGGCAATTTCATGATCAAGTTTATTGTGTTTATCGAACAAGGACATAAAGCGAGGATTTTCGTTTTTCAGACGGGATATTAAATCTCGGTATTCTGGAAACATACGCACTCCCTGTTAGTGGCTGACAAGGTGTATCTGAAATACACACCATCAGATTACTCATTTAACGTAAGGAAAAATGCGAGCAGGATCGTGTTTAACCAGACGACACCCTCCGGAAGAAGGTGCCGAAGAAAAGACGATTAATTCATCACGCGATCGTCAACATACTGACGTTTATCCGGTGCTGGTGGGAAATATTGATACAGCCATGTTTCACTGATGGCATCGCCCTGACAACGTAGATACATCCGCATATCAACCGGTTCGGTAGAGTCCGAGGTCGGATACCAGTCAAACTGAATACGGTAACCATCTATTGGTTCAATGTAGAGAATTTCGATTTGCTTCGCTTCACCACTGGAAAGCGTGATGACCGGTTCAATCCCTTTCGGCGCTGCTGCTTTCAGATCACCACCGACAAAATCGACGGCGAAACGACGCGCCCATTTTTCCGGATAGTGTTCACCTGGTGCCCAGCCTTCCGGAAAACCACCCATGCCGGTACGCGTCGCCATAACTCGCGCTAATGGACAATGAACAGGAGGTTGCGCACTCCAGTACAGACGATACTGGAACGCCAGTTCGTCGCCCGCTTTAATTGCTTTCTCCGGTTGCCAGAAACAGACAATGTTATCCAGCGTTTCCCCTGTTGTCGGGATCTCCATCAAACCGATAGTGCCTTTCCCCCACTGGTTACGTGGCTCCACCCACAGACTTGGGCGTTTGTTGTACCAGCCCATGATGTCCTGATAATGGGAGAAGTCGCGATCCAGTTGCAATAAACCAAACCCTTTGGGGTTGTTGTCGGTATAGGCATTGAACTGCAATTTTTGCGGGTTATTCAGCGGACGGCAGATCCACTCACCATTACCCCGCCACATGGAAAGACGGTCGGAGTCATGGATTTGCGGATGGATGGTGTCACACATCCGACGTTCGTTAGTACCACAACTGAACATGCTGGTCATCGGCGCAATGCCCAGTTGTTTAATGTCTTTGCGCGCATACAGGTGATTCTCAACATCCATAATCACCTGGCTCTTCTCACAATGGATGGTGAACTTATAGGCACCGGTAATGCTGGCACTATCGAGCAACGCATAAACGGTAAAGGTGGTTGCACCCGGTTTTACCGTATCGAACCAGAAAGCGGTAAAGTCGGGGAACTCTTCTTTGCTGTCGGTATAAGTGTCGATCGCAAGACCACGCGCCGACAAACCATATTGATAAGTGTCATCAACAGCACGGAAATAACTGGCACCGAGGAAAGAAACTACGTCGCGGCGCGCCAATTCTGGCGCTTTAAACACTCGGAACCCCGCAAAGCCGAGATCGCTTTGCCCTTCCAGTTGTTTGGTATCGACACCCGCATCGTTGTATTTGAATAACTCCGGGCGGAAGTGAATTTCGCGCGCCTGATGAGTTGCCGGATCGACAGAGAACATGCGCACGCGGCGACGGAATCCCATTCCCATATGGAAGAACTGAGCGTCAAGCTGGCGATTTTCAACGTTATGCCATAACGATTTTTCGGCGTCGTATTGAATGCTGTTATAGGCCTGAGGCGTCATTGTCGCCAGCGTATCGGGTAACGGACGCGGCGCGCCTCGCCACGTTTTTTGCGCTAAATCATGCGCCATTGACTGTAAAATAGAGAAGTCAAAACGCTGGGTTTGCCCGTCGGCAATGTCCGATTCTGCTGCGAACGCAGCCTGAGAAAAAAGAGAAGCAATGCCGCTAGTCCCGCACACGGCGGCCATAGCCATTGAACCTTTAATAAATCGTCTACGATCCATACCTGAAAGTGAGTCCTTCTGGTGTAGTGAATGGTCCCGCGCTGGTCGTATTCAGCGGCAAGAAAATGCTTGTTTATAACCGCTCACTCTAGACAATATTTATTAATAATCCAATTGTTAGACACAGAGAATCTGCACAAATTGGCATTTTTTTTCTGTCGATGGGAAGAGCCTGATTCGTTTGTAAAATCAGGCAAATTTTTGCAAAGTCGGATGCACCGAATTTTAAAGCAAACCACAGCGGCGTTTACTGCGTTCTTCCGCTTCCTGATAGAGCTGAAACTCATCAAACACCGGACACCCCAGCGCCTGTTCAAAAGCTTCCCGGCTGGCATTGCCGCGACTGCGCATTTGCGTTTCATTGCCCAGATTCGACTGGAAGATCCCCGCAGCACTAACCGGCAGAAAATCCTCATAAGTAATAGGTTGCGCTACGACCCAACCACGTTCGATCAAAGGTTGAGGATCATCACCGGGATGAATCGCCCGACGATGTGCCTCACCCGACGGCGTCAGGCGATAACGAAACCATGCCAATCCATGCTGTCGCATCAGAAATTCACTGTCCGGAAAGGCACTAAAGGTTTCCTGCAGATGAAGTTGGTGAGTGAGATTATCCTGTCCTGTTCCGGCATTACGCAGAAGTACATCATACAGTTGCCGTCCTTTCGGCGTTAACGCCACACCGCGTTGCTCTATCTCGCCAAAGCGCGCGGTATGCGTCCCCTGCTTTTGCCCTGCAAACATGACCGACTCTTCCAGCGCCTTAAAGCTGGTCTGGCGCAGTAAAATCGGCACCTCGCGGCGCGGCGGTCCTTCGATCAGAATTTTGGGTTCGATACCGCATTCGGGCATCATCGACTGAACTCTGTCGATATCCAGGGTACGTGGCGTCAGGTGGTTAATATGGCAGCCGAGAAAACAGACCACATCAGCAATTAGTCGATGTTCGTTATGCAATGCGCGATATGTTTCTTCATCCACCGTTGCCGACTGATGCCAGCGAAACGTCTCCAGAGCTTCCTGCACAAACTCCCGCGCCTGTGCTTCGCTAAAGCCACCTTCCTGATCATATTCATCTAACAGTTGTCGACAACGCGGGGTAAAGATATCGCGCTGATGCAAAATCTCCGCCGCCTTCTGGCGTAAGGTTTCGTTTTCGATAAGCTCAAGGCGAAGTAATGAGGTAAAAACCCGGAAAGGATTACGCGCCAGCGAGGCATCATCGATAGGACGAAATGCCGTGGAATGTACCGGCACGCCCGCCTGCGAGAGATCGTAATAGCTCACCGGATACATCCCCATAATGGCGAATATCCGCCGTAATGTAGCAAGCTCCTGCGCAGTTCCCACACGTATCGCGCCATGACGTTCAACGTTAAGTCGCGCCAGCTCATCCGCATTAACCATTTTTTCATGCAATTGGGGATTGTTTTCCAGCACAGCCAGATTTACATCAGCTACCAGTTCCAGCAACGTACCGTACTGTGGAACTTCTTGCTGATACATGGCAGACATTGCCTGCGAAAACTGTTCCCGAATCTCATCCGCCGTGATGCTGTTCGCCATAATATCTGCCTCCAGTGGTCGATAATCTGGAGTGTAGGTAACTGCATTCACTCTGGTGTGAAGAATTTACAAACTGTGATCTCCCCGCGAAATCAGCAAAGCTGGACATTCCAAGGTAACAAAATTGCTTTAAATGTTAATAATATTTTGCAATCAGGTTATCATAATTAAACAACTTCACTTGTCAGCGGCACCGCTTCGTTTTTAACATCGCTTATGGAAAAAAATAGTCTGTTTAGTCAGCGCATCCGTTTGCGCCACCTTCATACATTCGTAGCTGTCGCACAACAAGGAACTTTGGGGCGCGCGGCTGAAACCCTTAATCTGAGCCAACCTGCGCTCTCTAAGACACTGAATGAACTGGAGCAATTGACGGGCGCTCGCTTATTTGACCGTGGACGTCAGGGCGCACAACTTACCTTACCCGGCGAGCAATTTTTAACCCATGCAGTCAGAGTGCTTGACGCCATCAACACCGCTGGTCAGGCGCTTAATCGTAAAGAAGGACTTAACAATGATGTTGTAAGAGTTGGTGCATTACCTACTGCTGCGCTGGGGATCTTGCCTTCCGTTATCGGTCAGTTTCATCAACAACAAAAAGAGACCACTCTGCAAGTCGCCACCATGAGTAACACCATGATTCTGGCCGGATTAAAAACAGGAGAAATCGATATCGGTGTTGGCCGGATGTCAGATCCTGAACTGATGACCGGGCTTAATTATGAATTGCTGTTTCTCGAATCACTGAAACTGGTTGTCCGGCCTAATCACCCACTCCTGCAGGAAAACGTGACGCTAAGTCGGGTACTGGAATGGCCTGTTGTCGTATCACCGGAAGGCACTGCACCACGCCAACATTCAGATGCGCTAGTACAGAGCCAGGGTTGTAAAATTCCTTCGGGTTGTATCGAAACGCTTTCAGCCTCTCTTTCACGTCAGCTTACGGTTGAATATGACTATGTATGGTTTGTCCCTTCTGGCGCAGTAAAAGACGATCTGCGTCATGCCACGCTGGTGGCGCTGCCTGTTTCGGGACAGGGTGCTGGCGAACCTATTGGAATACTAACACGCGTAGATGCGACGCTCTCTTCCGGCTGTCAGCTAATGATTAACGCCATTCGGAAATCAATGCCGTTCTGAAAGGTAAAGGGATCTTGAGATCCCTTCTTTAATCTTTTCACGCCGTTACCAGACTAACTGAATCCCCCGCCACTCGTTGAGCTGCCGGCGCAGATTGTTTCGTCAGACGGAATACATCTACCGCTTCAGTTAATCGCGCCGCCTGCTCTTCAAGGGATACCGCCGCCGCAGAAGCCTCTTCCACCAGTGAGGCATTCTGTTGCGTCACTTTATCCATTTCAGAAATCGCCTGACTGACTTGCGTTATGCCCCTGCTTTGCTCATCCGACGCAGCAGCTATTTCCTGCATGATATGCGTGACGCTCGCCACAGCGTCCATTATGGCACTCATGGTTTTCCCTGCTGTCGTCACCTCATTAGCTCCTTGCCCAATTAATCTGACTGATTCACTGATCAGGCCTTCAATTTCTTTCGCTGCCTGAGCGCTACGGCTGGCGAGTGTACGCACTTCACTGGCAACGACAGCAAATCCGCGCCCTTGCTCACCGGCCCGCGCGGCTTCAACGGCTGCATTGAGCGCCAGAATATTTGTCTGGAAGGCAATACTGTTGATCACGGCGGTAATTTCGGAAATTTTCTTTGAACTGCTGGAGATATCCCCCATCGTTTTCACCACGCCGGAGACCGTCTGCCCACCATCGCTGGCTTTAATGGAAGCCTCTTGCGCCAGACGGCTTGCGTAGTGGGCATTATCCGCATTCTGTTTCACTGTCACAGTGAGTTGCTCCATGCTGGCAGCGGTTTGTTCAATCGCCGCGGCCTGTTCTTCAGTGCGCGAAGAAAGGTCGGCATTGCCAGCGGAAATTTCGCTGGTGCCGCGATAAATCTCCTCCGCCCCCTGACGTACCGTCCCGACAGTCATCACCAGCGAATGCTGCATTTGCTGCAAATAACGGCTTAAACGGCCAATTTCACTGCGCCCAGAAGGTTCGTCAGCCATTGTCAGATTGCCGCTGGCAATTTGTTCAATGCGTTGCGCAGCATGCTGCAGAGGTCGAATCACTATCCGACGCAAAACCATAAAGGTCATCAGCGTCATGACCAGGGCAAGCACAAACGCACCAATCATAAACATCACCCCCAGTCGAGTGCGCTGATGCGCCTGCTCCGTCAGATGATTTGCTCTGGCGCTACGTATTTCAACAGCGTTGTTTAAAATCTGGCTATAAACATTATCCAGCGATCGGATCTGCTCACTTTCATGATTAATAATCGCTTCGAACATGCCATTTTTGGCATATTTCAACATGGGTTGCAGACCTGTTATATAAGCCTGAAAACGTTGATTTAATTCAGCATCCAGAGCTTCATCATCACGTGTTTTCACACGGCGATTCTGGTAAGCGCGATAACCTTGCTGCGACTGTTTAATCTGCAATTCTGCTTGTGCAATATTTTTTTTCATCTCTTCCATTTCTGCGATCCGACTCGCCGCCCCGGCCTGAATCATATTGATTCGGGCTGAACGCAAAAAATCAGAGCTATTTGCTAACCCCGTGCGAATCTGGATCTCGGCGGTGACATCTCGCTGATCGCGGTCAGCCTGCCAGAGAAAATATCCAGCCAGGGCTGAACTCAAAGCAAAAAGAAATAATATGCCGCCAAGAATGCAGGCAAATAACGGAACCAATCTGATGTGATGTAAAAAGCCTGAGCGGTGTGAGGATGTTGTATTCATGACCGTGGTCTCTCTTCCAGGTTTACTCCCGATAGAGGGTCATCGGCAATTGACGGTAATTGCTTACTGCCAAAAACCTGTTCATATCACATTTTTACAACAATTATTGCGATGAGAGATTATTACCGCCGGAATGAAGAAACCGGGAATCAGAAGGACGAAGGCCCCGATCGATAATGCTATCAACCGAGGCCAACGAATGAACCACACAATTCGGATGTTAGCCTCTTACCCGCCATCCGGCAAAGAGAAAGGCTATGAAGCGCCCCCTGGTGGCGTGTCTGCTCATTATTTGTTTCACAATACTGGCATTCACACTCCTGACCCGACAAACGCTCTATGAACTGCGGTTCCGGGACGGTGAAAAGGAGGTGGCAGCCCTCATGGCCTGCACGTCCAGGTAAGGGCAGCGCAGGGAGTTTTCCCCGCGTATCTGGCTGGCAGGTTCATTTTCTCATGGCACCCCTTTTTACTTTTCAGTTAGTGCACGTTTTTTTCGATGCGCTGATAGAACCATCGTTACAGACAAATTTGCCGCCAGCAGTGCAGTGAGAGATCCCCCCTTTCGAACCGGAACAAGGTTTTCGCCCTGCATCAGCATAAAAAGACATCAGTAATCCTATCAGTAAAATAAATGACAACTTCTTCATATAACCTCCATGGTTTGCTGAATCTTATGTTCGGTACAAAAGTTATACGCCGGACAGTTTTTATTTCACTTAGGGAGATCAAAGATTGGATTGGGGGAAATTGAGTAACGCTCTTAATAGAAAGATAATTTGATTAAATATTGGCCAGGCAAACATATAAACACGAATTCTGGTTTTATTTGTCATACAAATAAATATAATAGGTGCTTCCGATGTAGACCCGTATTCTTCGCCTGTACCACGGGTCTGGTTTAGTACAGGCGTTTTCTTTTACTGTTGTCAGGAACGCTTACGCGGCATCATGCGCAGAAGCGTATTGTCCTTCCAGAAATAGTGGTGCGCCAATGCAGCAGCGGCATGCAACCCAATAACGAAATACCCCAGATTTGCCAGCGTTTCATGCCACGATTTTAAGGTATCTACCAGATCGAAATTGGCCTCTGAGGCATGAGGCATCATCACACCAAACGCAAACCACGGATTGCCACGGTTATACATCATCACCATGCCAATTATCGGCAGTGCGATAAACAGCAAGTAAATGACCAGATGCCCGAGATGCGCAAGCCCCGTCATCATTGGCTTTGGTTTAGGCACAATTGGTGGCGTTGGATATTTCAGTCTTAGCACGAGACGAAGCACCATCAGTACGAAAATCGAAATGCCACAGGAAACATGGATCATGTTAATAACCGGTCGATCGGCTCGCGGGAAAAATCCACGAAACTCCATCGCACAGTAAGCTGCGATAACCAGTAAAAAGACCAGCCAGTGAATACCGATTTGTAACTTTGAGTATTTATTTTCCATAACATTTCCTGATTTAAAACAATTTATTGTTAACATAACCAGCTTTTCTCAAAATTTCATTAAATATTGTTCACCCATTTTCAGTAGGTTACGTTTCACTGCGAGAATGTAGATTGCTCATCCCACCATCCTGGTCTAAGCCTGGAAAGGATTAATTTTCACCCACGAGTTCCTGACAGGAGAAAACCATGAGTAAAGTTGGTATTAACGGTTTTGGTCGTATCGGTCGACTGGTATTGCGTCGATTACTGGAGGTCAAAAGCAATATAGACGTTGTCGCCATTAATGATCTCACATCCCCGAAAATTCTCGCCTACTTGCTAAAACACGATTCAAACTACGGCCCGTTCCCCTGGAGCGTTGATTTCACTGAAGATTCACTTATTGTCGATGGCAAAAGTATTGCGGTTTACGCCGAAAAAGAGGCGAAAAATATTCCGTGGAAAGCGAAAGGTGCAGAAATCATTGTTGAATGTACCGGCTTTTATACATCCGCAGAGAAATCGCAGGCACATCTGGATGCTGGCGCGAAGAAGGTGTTAATTTCCGCCCCTGCCGGTGAAATGAAAACCATCGTTTATAACGTCAATGACAACACGCTGGATGGCAACGACACCATTGTTTCCGTGGCGTCCTGCACCACCAACTGTCTTGCGCCGATGGCCAAAGCACTCCATGACAATTTTGGAATAGAAGTCGGCACGATGACGACGATTCATGCCTATACCGGCACCCAGTCACTGGTGGATGGTCCGCGTGGTAAAGATCTACGCGCTTCACGTGCGGCGGCAGAAAATATTATTCCCCATACAACGGGCGCAGCAAAAGCTATTGGTCTGGTGATCCCGGAACTGAGCGGTAAACTGAAAGGCCATGCACAGCGTGTACCGGTAAAAACGGGTTCTGTCACCGAGTTGGTGTCTATTCTCGGTAAAAAAGTGACTGCCGAAGAAGTGAACAATGCACTTAAAAAGGCGACAAACAATAACGAATCATTTGGTTATACCGATGAAGAAATAGTCTCTTCCGATATCATTGGTAGCCATTTTGGTTCGGTGTTTGATGCCACCCAAACGGAAATTACCGCCATGGGCGATTTGCAACTGGTAAAAACAGTCGCCTGGTACGACAACGAATATGGCTTTGTCACCCAGCTTATTCGCACCCTGGAAAAATTCGCCAAACTCTGACAGATACAGGCGGAGGGAAATGCCTCCGCCTGTTTTACACATTACGACTGTAAATAAACGACCTGGGTTTGCAGGTATTCATGCAAACCATGTTTACCATCCGCACCGCCAATACCCGACTTACGCCATCCGGCGTGGAAACCTTGCATCGCTTCAAAGTTTTCACGATTGATGTAGGTTTCACCGAACTTCAACCCTTTGATGGCTTTCATCGCGACGTTCAGATTTTGAGTATAAATCGACGAGGTCAGGCCGTAATCGCTGTCGTTAGCCATGGCGATAGCGTGTTCCAGCGTATCGAAAGCGACAACAGGCAGCACCGGGCCAAAGGTTTCTTCGTGCATAATTGACATTTCCTGGCGAACATCCAGCAATATTGTCGGCGGATAATAGTACCCTTTCCCCGCTACCGCTTTGCCACCAAGCGCCACTCTCGCGCCCTCTTCTACAGCACGAGCCACTTTCTGCTCAACCTTTTCCAACGCCGCGGCGTTAATCAACGGCCCCATTGCAATGTCGTTGCGTTCAGAAGGATTGCCAAACTGCACCGCCTGCATCGCTTCACCAAGTCGGTTAACAAACTGGTCATAAATGCCTTTCTGTACATAAACACGTTCAGCACAGTTGCACACTTGCCCACTATTAATGACTCGTGAATCAACGATGGCTTTGACTGCCAGTTCAATATCAGCGTCATCCATCACAATAGCGGGCGCTTTGCCGCCCAGTTCCAGACACACTTTGGTGATATTTTTCGCCGCAGTTGCCATGATTTTCTCCCCGGCGGCGACGCTGCCCGTCATACTGACCATTGCGACCTTCGGGTTACCCGCCAGTTCCTGACCCACTGTTTCACCGCGCCCCAGCACAAGGTTAAACACGCCGCGTGGAAGGCCAATTTCATCGACGATTTTGGCGAAAGCAATTGCGTTATTTGGTGTAAATTCGCTCGGTTTAATGACGATGGTATTGCCGGTGAGCAGAGCGGGTGCCATTTTGCGGGCAATCAGGAAGAACGGGAAATTCCACGGCAGAATACCGGTGGTCACGCCAAGCGCACGTTTAAAAAGAAGAATATTCTCTCCCGGGCGATCGCTTTGAATAATCTCACCCTCGTAGCGCCGCGCCCACTCCGCCATATAATCAATATAGTCCGCCGTGAAAGCCACTTCGACTTCAGCCAGTTGCTGGACTTTGCCCCCTTCCTCGACAATCAGTGCACTAATTTCACTGGCGCGTTCGCGGATCCCGGCAGCGATTTTGCGTAACCAACTGGCGCGCTCAATGGCAGGCAATGCTTCCCATTCTGGTTGGGCGCGTTCTGCAGCATCGATTGCCTTACGGGCATCCTCAGCCTGGCCATCAGGAATACGGGAAATAACCGTCTCTGTTGCAGGGTTTACAACATCAATCCATGCATCTCCATGCCAGGTAACAAACTGTCCATCGATATACATAGGATGTTGAACGGGTACTGACATGGGCGACTCCTGTGATTACTGTGTTTTTATTTGGTAAATATATTGTTAATAAACATCAATCATTGCGGAAACGGCATCGTGGAAGGACGAATCTGTGAAGGGCTTCATAAAAACAGGTGTGAAAGGAATAAAAGGCAGAAGTAAAAGTAAAGAATCATGCCCGTTTGCCAACGGTTTTTCACAAACGGGCAATTTTTAACGTAGCGAACGACTTTCCATCGCTTCAATAAGTACAGCGTCGTGTTTCAGCGTCTGCCATGCCTGGGCGACTTCTACAGGAAAATCAACGTGAACGATAAAATCACGTCCGCGGGGGCCATAACCGTCGCTATCATCACGCAAACGTGGTAGCTCACCAGTAAGTAGCGATAAATAACGTTCAACTGGCCATAATCCTTCCAGTTGATTAACAAATGCGACACTGTCTGCGTTATTCCCCACTTGTGGTACGAATCCTGGATAACTTAACCAGCGAGGTGCATCGGGATTATCAGCAGTAATACGGCGGAACGTCGCCATCGTGCGCCGCTGCATGGTGGGATCCTGCACAACGATAGCCGTGTGAATGCGCTCTGTGGCCTGATTCAATAACGCGACGCTGAAGCGGGCGTTTTCACCGCAGTTCGTTGACTGGTCTTCAATCCAGATTTTTTCATGGGGAATATGCCAGAACTGATGGGCAATATCTGCAAGGATGGTGGCTTCTGCCCTGCCCGTGGTACGAATGGTGTTGTAATGTGGATGCTGTGCGACAGCACTATATAAAAAGGTTGTCGAGTGACCGATACCACCGCTGATCAGTAATGGAATTTGCTGATCGCGGGCAATCTTGCATGCAGCGTCGATAGTGGGAATAACAGCGTTACCTGCGAGGATCACGCAATCAGCCTGATACGGCATCTCACCAGAGAAATCATCCTGCGCCAGCCATCGACCAATAACGTTTATGGCATCTATAGTTGTCGCTGAAAGCGTCGGAAACGGGTTAATGTTCATGGTCCCTCCTTCTCGTTCCCTTAAGAATACTGCGTGAGATAATAATGAGAAGCGGAGCACTCTGAAAGGAAGACGTTGTATTTTCTCTATCCTCCTTCGTAAGCCTGATATTTGTTTTACTCATACTGTATTTGAGGAAAGACTGTTGATAAAAATTCAGCAAAATCGTTCAATGTTGCGATAGAGTGAATCCTTCAGATCTTATAAAGAAAAAACCCGGCAGCACACGCTTACCGGGTTTTAGATTCATCAGCCAAATAACAGCCGTTAACCGCTAATCTGCTCCATCGCCTGCAAAATACGCTTATCCGATATCGGATACGGCGTACCAAGTTGTTGGGCGAAGTAACTGACGCGCAGTTCTTCAATCATCCAACGGATCTCTTTCACGTCTTCATCCTCACGACGCGCTGGCGGCAGTTTGTTGAACCATTGTTGCCATGCCTGCTGGACGTTTTCGACTTTCAGCATTTGGGCACGATCACGATGCGGATCAACCGCCAGTTTCTCCAGGCGTTTTTCAATCGCCTGCAAATAGCGCAGCGTATCGCCCAGCCGTTTGAAGCCGTTACCGGTGACAAAACCGCGATACACCAGACCGCCCATTTGTGCTTTGATGTCAGAAAGCCCCAGCGCCATCGTCATATCAACACGCCCTTTCAGACGTTTGTTGATGTTGAACACTGCCGTGAGGATTTGCTCGACCTGCTTCGCAATATCCACCACGGTATCGTTCAGTTCGGCACGCACTTTTTCATGTAGCGCAGCAAAACCCTCTTCCGTCCAGACCGGGCCACCGTTGGCGTCGATTAATTTATCCACACCGCAGGAGATACAGTCATCGATCAGCTCCAGCACTTTGCCATACGGGTTAAAGTACAGCCCCAGCTTGGCTTTATTCGGCAACTTCTCATGCAGATATTTGATCGGTGAAGGAATATTCAGCAACAGTAGACGGCGCAGACCGTTCCACATTGCTTGCTTCTGCTCCAGTGGATTATCAAACAATTTGATCGCCACGCTGTCACGTTCATCCACCAGCGCAGGCCACGCTTTCACTTTGTAATTGCCGCGCTTCTGCTCGTAGCTTTCCGGCAATTGACCAAAGCTCCAGATATGCAGGCCGCTCTGCTCGATACCGTCATCAGCGACCGCAGACAGTGTTTCCTGCACTTTGCCTTTCAGCGCCTCTTTCAGTTCCTGTAATGAGCGCCCTTCTTTCAACTTCTTGTTTTTGTCGTCCACCACGCGGAAAGTAATTTTCAGGTGATCGGGCACCTGATCCCAGTGCCAGTCTTCGCGGTCAACGGTAACGCCGGTCATGCGGCGCAATTCACGTTCAAGACTGTCGAGCAACGGTAGTTCCAGTGGCGTCACGCGGCCTAAAAACGCTTCGGCGTAGTTTGGCGCAGGCACAAAATTACGACGTACCGGTTTTGGCAGCGATTTAATCAGCGCAATCACCAGTTCACGACGTAATCCAGGAATTTGCCATTCAAAGCCGCGCTCTTCCACCTGGTTGAGCAACGGCAGCGGAATATGCACGGTCACGCCATCAGCGTCCGCACCTGGCTCAAACTGATAACTTAAACGCAGCTTGAGATTGCCCTGATGCCAGAAGTTCGGGTAATCCAGCTTGCTGATTTTTTCCGCACCTTCTTTGATCAACATGCTCTTTTCAAAGTTGAGCAAATCAGGCGTTTCGCGGCTAACCTTTTTCCACCAGTTGTCGAAGTGGCGCGAAGAGATCACATCATGGCTAATGCGCTGGTCGTAAAATTCAAACAGCGTCTCGTCATCTACCAGAATATCGCGACGACGTGATTTGTGTTCCAGCTCTTCCACTTCTGCCCGCAGTTTCAGGTTTTCACGGAAGAAAGCGTGACGTGTCTGCCAGTCACCTTCTACAAGTGCATGGCGGATAAAGAGTTCACGGCACAACGCAGGATCAATCTGGCTGTAGTTAACCTTACGCGCGGCGACAATCGGCAACCCATAAACGGTGACTTTTTCCGTCGCCATCACTGCGCCCTGCGCCCGTTCCCAGTGCGGTTCACTGTAGGTGCGTTTGATCAAATGTTGGGCAACCGGCTCTACCCATTCCGGATCGATGCGTGCCGCAATGCGCCCCCACAGGCGGCTGGTTTCTACCAGTTCCGCCACCATCACCCACTTTGGCGGCTTTTTGAATAAACCAGAACCAGGGAAGATAGAGAAACGCGCGTTACGTGCGCCGGTATATTCCTGTTTATCCGCATCTTTCATGCCGATATGTGAAAGCAAACCGGTCAGTAATGCGATATGAATTTCGCGATACTCCGCCGGTTCACTGTTTACCGGAATGCCGAGTTCTTTCACCACCTGGCGCAACTGAGTGTAGATGTCCTGCCATTCGCGCACGCGCAGATAGTTGAGATATTCAGTGCGGCACAAGCGACGGAAGGCGTTTGAAGAGAGCGCCTTTTGCTGCTCACCGAGATAATTCCACAAATTCACAAACGCCAGGAAGTCGGACTCTTTATCGTGGAAACGACGATGTTTTTCATCCGATGCCTGTTGTTTGTCCATCGGGCGTTCACGAGGGTCCTGAATGGAGAGCGCGGAAGTGATAATCATCGCTTCCCTTACACAGCCATGTTTCTGCGCTTCCAGCACCATGCGTGCCAGACGCGGGTCAACCGGTAACTGTGATAACTGACGACCAAGTGGTGTCAGTTTATATGCGGTTTGTTGTTCGTCGGTGGTGATTGCACCTAACTCCTCCAGCAGGCGCACACCATCCTGAATATTGCGTTTATCCGGCGCTTCAACAAACGGAAACGCAGCGATATCGCCCAGCCCCAGTGCGGTCATCTGTAAGATAACCGACGCCAGGTTGGTACGCAGAATTTCCGGATCGGTAAACTCCGGACGAGAAAGGAAATCATCTTCCGAATAAAGACGAATACAGATCCCTTCTGATACGCGTCCGCAACGGCCTTTACGCTGATTGGCTGAAGCCTGCGAAATTGGCTCAATCGGTAGACGCTGCACTTTGGTGCGATAGCTGTAGCGGCTGATGCGCGCCGTACCTGGGTCGATCACGTATTTAATACCCGGCACAGTCAGCGAGGTTTCCGCGACGTTAGTCGCCAGCACAATGCGCCGCCCGCTGTGTGACTGGAAGACGCGATTTTGTTCGCTGTTTGAAAGCCGCGCATAAAGCGGCAATATTTCCGTATGGCGTAAGTTCAGCTTGTTCAGCGCATCGGCGGTATCGCGAATTTCCCGCTCGCCGCTCATAAAGATCAAAATGTCGCCGGGGCTTTCCTGGCTCAATTCGTCTACGGCATCGAAAATCGCCTGTAACTGGTCGCGCTCGGTATCATCCGCTTCTTCAACTATTGGTCGATAACGCACTTCTACCGGATAAGTTCGACCCGAGACTTCGATAATCGGCGCATTGTTAAAGTGGCGAGAGAAGCGTTCCGGATCGATGGTCGCGGAAGTGATGATGACTTTCAGATCCGGGCGACGTGGCAACAGCTCTTTCAAATAACCGAGCAGGAAATCAATGTTCAGGCTGCGTTCGTGCGCTTCGTCAATGATGATGGTGTCGTACTGCATCAGCAGGCGATCCTGCTGGATTTCCGCCAGCAGAATACCGTCGGTCATCAGCTTGACCATCGTGTTATCACTGACGTGATCGCTGAAACGGACTTTATAACCGATGCAGCCACCCGGTTCGGTCTGCAACTCTTCCGCAATACGGTTCGCCACGGTACGGGCTGCCAGTCGACGAGGCTGGGTATGGCCAATCAGCCCTTTAATCCCGCGCCCCAGTTCCATACAGATTTTCGGCAACTGAGTCGTTTTACCGGAACCTGTTTCTCCGGCGACAATCACCACCTGGTGGTCACGGATCGCTTCGAGAATGTCCTGTTTTTTCTGGCTAACCGGCAAATTGTCCGGATAAGTAATCTCCGGACGCGCCGCTTCACGTAGCAGGACTTTCCCTGCCGCCTGGTCAATTTCTTTTGCCATCTCCTGGAAAATGGCCTGTTGTGCATCAGGATTTTTAACCTTCTTCACCCCATGCAGACGGCGGGAAAAACGCAGTCTGTCACGCAGCATTAACGAATCCAACCGCTGCTGTAAGGCGTTAAAGGTCAATTTTTGTTGTTCTGTCATAACGTTAAAGGGCAGCGTTGTGCCTGATTAATTTTCTTTTAAATGATAGATATAGAGTACCACATCGCGGCTTTTTATGTGTTGTTCAATAAATTCGAACATAGACTTCGATATATTGCGCTATCTCTGTGGCAGGATTGTGAATAAAGTGTCAACAAGCAACAGGGCATCGCCCATTCAAACATCTATAAGGAAACACCATGAGCAAGGTATTAGTTCTTAAATCCAGCATCCTGGCAGGGTACTCTCAGTCTGGTCAGTTGTCTGATTATTTTGTTGAACAGTGGCGTGAAAAGCACACTGCTGATGAAATCACCGTCCGCGACCTGGCTGCAAATCCGGTTCCGGTGCTGGATGGCGAACTGGTTGGTGCTCTGCGTC
Organism: Escherichia sp. MOD1-EC5950; assembly: GCF_002965345.1. Taxonomy (NCBI): domain Bacteria; kingdom Pseudomonadati; phylum Pseudomonadota; class Gammaproteobacteria; order Enterobacterales; family Enterobacteriaceae; genus Escherichia; species Escherichia sp. MOD1-EC5950. The sequence continues at coordinate 334,697 of NZ_PTSR01000003.1, read as the reverse complement.
CGAGTGACGCGCCGCTGACTCCGCGCCAGCAGGAAGCCCTGGCACTGTCTGATGAACTGATTGCCGAGTTGAAAGCGCATGACGTTATCGTGATTGCCGCACCGATGTACAACTTCAACATCTCTACTCAGTTGAAAAACTATTTTGACCTGGTTGCGCGTGCAGGCGTTACTTTCCGCTACACCGAGAACGGTCCTGAAGGTCTGGTAACCGGTAAAAAAGCCATTGTTATTACCAGCCGTGGCGGTATCCATAAGGATGGGCCTACAGACCTGGTGACCCCGTATCTTTCTACGTTCCTTGGCTTTATCGGCATTACTGACGTGAACTTTGTCTTTGCTGAAGGTATCGCTTACGGGCCGGAAATGGCAGCAAAAGCGCAGACAGACGCTAAAGCGGCAATTGACGCAATTGTTGCAGCATAAGTTTTAAGAAGCCTACCGCGAGTGCGGGAGGCTTTTTTACTTAACTCGCCTTTTTCGCAATACTGTCCAGCGTTGCCAACACATCATCAGGTAGCGCTAATTCCCCTACTGCCATATTCTCCCGTAAATGCGCAACGGAAGACGTCCCCGGGATCAGCAAAATATTCGGTGAACGTTGCAACAGCCACGCCAGCGCCACCTGCATCGGTGTCGCATTAAGACTTGCTGCGACATCAGAGAGCGTGGAGGATTGCAGTGGCGTAAAGCCCCCGAGCGGGAAGAACGGCACATATGCAATGCCATCGCGGGCCAAAGAATCAATTAATTCGTCATCCGCACGATGGGCAATGTTGTATTCGTTTTGCACGCAAACAATTTCTGTAATCTTGCGCGCCTCTGCAACCTGCGTTGGTGTTACGTTGCTCAGGCCAATATGTTTTACCAGCCCTTGTTGTTGCATCTCAGCCAGCACGGTCAGGCTGGCTTCAATCGCCCCTTCCGCCGGGCCATGTCCATCGTCAGGCATCACCCGCAGGTTCACCACATCCAGCACGTCCACCCCCAGATTTCGCAGGTTATCGTGCACCGCTTTTTTCAGTTCTGCTGGAGAGAATGCCGGCAACCAGGAGGCGTCCTCACCGCGGCGAGCGCCAATTTTGGTGACGATAGTCAGGTCATCGGAATAAGGATGTAACGCTTCGCGGATAATCTGATTGGTAACGTGTGGACCATAAAAGTCGCTGGTATCAATGTGATTGACGCCCAATGCCAGTGCCTCACGCAGCACGGTAATCGCGACATGGCGATCTTTCGGTGGGCCGAATACACCAGGTCCTGCCAGTTGCATCGCGCCGTAACCGAGACGGTTAACGGATTTTGTACCGAGAGTAAATGTGTTGCTGCTCATAACACCCTGCCCTGTAATAAAGCGGATTAAGAAAAATCAGTATAGAAATGAACGGAAAGTGAATAAATGACTATTGAATGCGGATGCGTAAAAACGAGCGCCAACAAGCAAAAACAGCGCCGCAATCAGTCTGGCGGAGGTCTGTAGGTATAATTTGTACCGTTTTGAACGGTAACTGATCTTTCTGAATACGAAATTAATTACCGCTGCTTTACGTTTTTTATTTTTGCAGCCATTTCCCATTAATCCCCTGCACATATTCTCCCGGTTTAGCGCGAGCGACCAGTTTCTGCCCTGCCAGTTTTGCAATCTCCTCAGTTGAGACATTATTTTGTCTGGCCAGTTGCTGATAACTCAGCGCACGAGCTTTATTAATATCGTTTACCAATGCCTGCGTTTCGTCATCCGTTTTCAGTGCCATCAGATAACCATTAAATGTTTCGCCTACCCGCCCCTGACTTCTGGCTTCATTCAGGGTTAACGCCATCGCACTGCTGCTCATCAGGCAAACAGTCCACACCATTATCAGTAATGCTCTTTTCATCATTACCTCAAAAAAGATCGCTACGGGTTTTGAGCAAGTCTTCAACGTCCTTATCTGCTTTTATGATGATCTCATGCTCAATTTTAACGTTCATATTAATGGTGATTGGCTCTTTCGGCGCAGCCACTTCAATGCGCGGCGTGCAACCAAGCAACATAAAAGAGGACGCGAACGCGGTTATCATTATTTTCATTATTTTTCCTCACACTCATTTCCTGATGGGCAACCCGTTTTCGGGAGTCGGGCATTCTGTTCCAGCCACGCCTGGAGATTATCGCCAAAGCGTAAGCTGCGCCATAACGTAAAAATATTCTCTTCGTGGCTGTAATTAAGATTCACCGTGCCCGTTTTACCATCAACCCGGCTATTACCGCTGATCGTTGCCTGCATGGTTAACACACCGAGATTATCCAGATTAATTTTTGTCGATGAACGGCTAATTTCCATATAGCGCAACCAGTTGATTGCAGTCCCTGCGGTCATATTGTCTTTTGCTACTGCATCCGCCGTGTCTTTATCCAGGCGCAAGGTCATGGGGCCTGCGTTTGCCAGCCAGCCATCTTTCACAATCCATTTTTCATTATTAAGCCATAGCGGCAATGCCCCACTGAATGCCCCTGACATAGCGAATTGCTTTGGATTGATGGCGCTAACCAGTTCACTGGAAGAGAGATTATTCAGCCGTAACAGCGCCGGATCGTGCTGCGGCATACGTAATTGTTTCATCAGCACGTTACCACCTAAAACATCAACACTCACATCAGTCAGTAGCAAGGGTTCGTCTTCGGTCCACGGATAACGCCCCTGAAGATCGGCAGTAATATTTTTTGCCGTCACCAGGTTAACCACTTCAGCAATACGTAATGACACAGGTCGCCGCGTTCCCAGGTGCCACGCACCGTCGGCAAAACGGAACGGTAGTACAAAGTCGACACCGTTGACCTGGTTATCTGGCATCCACGCGCTGCCACCTTTCAACACGCCATGCCCCCCTGCACGGAAGCCCTGCTCAGGCGCGGCAGAAAACGCCACCTGGGCATACAATTCACCATCGCGTAGATTCATCTTCCAGTCTGGCGGGATCAGCGGCTGGAATACGGTCAGCGATTGTTTAGGCCACCAGGCATTGCCGCGCAGGCGAATACCGTCCCAGCGGCCATTCACCCGTACCGGGCCAATCTCACCAGCATGTAAATCCCCTTTGAAGAGGAAATACGTCGGATCGCGTCCATCGACACTAAATTTTAAGGTTGATGGCGGTAACACACTACCGCCTGTGAAAAGCGTTTGTCCTGCATCCAGCGAAAGCGCACCACTAAAAGACGGATTCTGGGCGTCACGCACCCAGATAACGGGTTTATCAAGAATTAAGCGCGGCGTTTCTACTGTCATCGTGCCATATTGCAACTGATCGAACCCGGTCGAGAGGTCGGTAAGCGTAATCGTGCTGTCATGCCACTCACCTTTTCCTGCGACATCCCAGGTGGCATTCATCGGGGTAAAACTGCCTTTGCCCCAGTAACGCCACTGCCAACGCCCTGCATCCGGGAGAAAATCATTCGCCTGACCATCCATATGCAGCACAAAGTCGCCCAGTTCATTTTCATGGGCCTGCAAAATGGCCTGCAAGCGACCGTCAACACCACGTTGAGTGACTTTTACCCCCGCTAAAGGCCAGCGAATTTCATCGATGTCCAGTGAATCGATGATTCTTCCCTTTGAACGTAATAACGCGCCTGGTTCAAAGGCCAGCGTTGGGTCAGTCAGACTTCCGCTTAGCTGTGCCGGTAAGCGGGCATACAGAATGAGATCAGCCTGTTTTGCTTCACCGGTCAGTTGCAGTGGCATCTGACTGTTATCCATGCTCAATTTTCCTGGGCCAAAATTAAGCACCGCATTGCCTTTCCCTGCTTGCCCCTGAGTCAGCACACTCAGGCGTCCACTGACCAACGCGTTCTCAAGCCCGGCCTGCCAGTTCTCGACTTTAACACCCAATCGCCCACTCAGGGGAAAACCTTCATACGGCCAGCTCCAGCGACCATCGCTGACCGTCAATTGCTGACGGGTAATTTGCCACGGCAAATCGAGCAATGGATCGCCGTTATCCCGTGTCATCACAAGCAATTGCCCGCTATTTTCCTGCCACTCCAGTTCAGCATCCACCAGTGACGGTTCCTGTGGCAAGTTCAAGGTCGCGGTAGCATGGCCACTGACAGGAAGCCCATCCGGCACCAGCGGCATGGTAAATTCCCCTACCAGTTTTACCGGCGGCTGATTTTCAAACGCGGCGACATCCAGTTCGCTGACTGTAAGTTGTTGCCCTTTAAGCTGGCCTTGAAATTTAACTTTTTCGCCCTGATAACGCAGTTGCTGGATATCAGAGGTCAACGAGAGAGAGAGTTTTCCCTGCCATTCCTGCCAGGGCGAAAGGATCAGTTTATCAATATTGATCCAGGTGTTAGGCAGCATGGATTGCCACTGCGCAAGGGTTTTCGGCGCTGCCGGAGAGGGCTCTTCCTGTGGCAATTTTGCCAGGCAAGCAGAGTCAAGCTCCACTGTGCCAACGTTCAATAACCAGCGGCTGGGATGTGAAAGGCTGGCATTGGTGATATGCGCCAACTGGCAATCCGCCACCAGATAACGGAGATCGGGAATAATTAAACCTTTACGCGTGATGCGCGGGCTTTCATCTAATGCAATGCGTGTACCGAGCGGCAGCCAGATACCCGCCAGCGTAGGAACCCACAGCCCGAGCGTCATCAGCAGCGTTAAGGGCACAAGAATAATCAGTAATAACAGCGCGAGAACGGCTTTATATTTACCCAACATGGGTAGTTAATATCCTGATTTAGCGAAAAATTAAGCATTCAATACCGGTATTGTGGCATGTTTAACCGTTCAGTTGAAGGTTGCGCCTACACTAAGCATAGTTGTTGATGGATTTTTCAATATCACCACAGCTTTCAATTATATTTTAATTTTTGTAAAATATTTTTAGTAGCTTAAACGTGATTCAACATCACTGGAGAAAGTCTTATGAAACTCGCCGTATATAGCACAAAACAGTACGACAAGAAGTACCTGCAACAGGTGAACGAGTCCTTTGGCTTTGAGCTGGAATTTTTTGACTTTCTGCTGACAGAAAAAACCGCCAAAACCGCCAATGGCTGCGAAGCGGTATGTATTTTCGTAAATGATGACGGCAGTCGCCCGGTGCTGGAAGAACTGAAAAAGCACGGCGTTAAATATATCGCCCTGCGCTGTGCCGGTTTCAACAACGTTGACCTCGACGCGGCAAAAGAGCTGGGGCTGAAAGTAGTCCGTGTTCCAGCCTACGATCCGGAAGCCGTCGCTGAACACGCTATTGGTATGATGATGACGTTGAACCGCCGTATTCACCGCGCGTATCAGCGTACCCGTGACGCCAACTTCTCTCTGGAAGGCCTGACTGGCTTTACCATGTATGGCAAAACGGCAGGTGTTATCGGCACCGGTAAAATCGGCGTAGCGATGCTGCGTATTCTGAAAGGTTTCGGTATGCGTCTGCTGGCGTTCGATCCATACCCAAGTGCGGCGGCGCTGGAGCTCGGCGTGGAATATGTCGATCTGCCGACCCTGTTCTCTGAATCAGACGTTATCTCCCTGCACTGCCCGCTGACGCCGGAGAACTACCACCTGCTGAATGAGGCGGCGTTTGATCAGATGAAAAACGGCGTAATGATCGTCAACACCAGTCGTGGCGCATTGATTGATTCCCAGGCGGCAATTGAAGCGCTGAAAAACCAGAAAATTGGCTCGCTGGGGATGGACGTGTATGAGAACGAACGCGATCTGTTCTTTGAAGATAAATCCAACGATGTGATTCAGGATGACGTGTTCCGTCGTCTGTCTGCCTGCCATAACGTACTGTTTACCGGGCACCAGGCTTTCCTGACGGCAGAAGCTCTGACCAGTATTTCCCAGACTACGCTGCAAAACTTGAGCAATCTGGAAAAAGGCGAATCCTGCCCGAACGAACTGGTTTAAACATGCAGCTCCCCTGCAAATCAGGGGAGCTTATTCAGATAATCCCCAAAGATCTTTCATCCGCTATTCTTACAATAAGTTCTGTTGAACGGATAAGACGCCCCAGCGTTGCATCCGGCAATCAGCACCTGATTTATACCTTAAGTTGAGAACTAAAATGAAGAAAGTTGCCGCGCTAGTCGCACTAAGCCTGCTGATGGCGGGATGTGTAAGTAATGACAAAATTGCTGTAACGCCAGAACAGTTACAGCATCACCGGTTTGTACTGGAAAGTGTTAACGGTCAACCTGTTGCCAGCGATAAAAACCCGCCAGAAATCAGCTTTGGGGAAAAGATGATGATTTCCGGCAACATGTGTAACCGCTTTAGCGGAGAGGGTAAACTTTCGGGCGGAGAACTGAAAGTTAAAGGACTGGCAATGACCCGCATGATGTGTGCCAACCCACAGCTTAACGAACTCGATCACACCATCAGCGAAATGCTGAAAGAAGGTGCGCAGGTAGATCTGACCGCCAACCAGTTGACGCTGGCAACCGCGAAACAGACATTAACTTATAAACTGGCAGATTTGGTCAATTAGTAGCTGCCACAGCTTCCGGCGGCAAGCGACTGTTCGCTGCAGCGTTTGCCGTTAGGTAATGCACACATCCCAATAGCCGTTCCGTCAAGTTGACGGGCAACGGATAGCGAACCACCAATCATTGCGCAATTTGCTTCACCGCTACTGGACATGGACGCTTTTAAACCAGGCGCCACATGCGCCGCGGTTGCCTGCTGAACAGGTTCACTACTACACGCAGACAACAATAAAGCGGCACACCCTACCCACAACGCTGCTCGCATCTTTACTTCCTCTAATCTTTAAGCCAAACGACACCGCCCTAAATAATAGGCAGCCCAGGCGGTTACGTCGAGAACTACTATGTGTGTTGCAACGCATTGTTACTTTTTTATCGCTATTTTTTGCCCGGTGCTTGATCGAAACATTCATTATGCGGATATGGGGGACACAAAAGCGAAAATGCAACAGAAAGCCATTTGCTAAAATTGAGAGATAACTACTGGGCGCGCAGCTTTTTCGTGTGCCCCTCATTTGCGCAATGTAAGGGTGTCGTATGATCACAATTGACGGTAATGGCGCGGTAGCTTCGGTGGCATTTCGCACCAGTGAAGTTATCGCCATCTACCCTATTACCCCGAGTTCCACGATGGCAGAACAGGCTGATGCCTGGGCCGGAAACGGCTTGAAAAACGTGTGGGGAGATACACCTCGCGTAGTTGAAATGCAGTCCGAAGCTGGCGCTATCGCGACTGTGCATGGCGCTTTGCAAACGGGCGCACTCTCTACATCGTTTACATCATCGCAGGGTTTGTTGCTGATGATTCCGACATTGTACAAACTGGCGGGCGAACTGACACCGTTTGTACTGCATGTGGCGGCGCGAACCGTCGCTACTCATGCGCTCTCTATTTTTGGCGATCATTCAGATGTGATGGCGGTGCGCCAGACCGGTTGCGCCATGTTGTGTGCGGCAAACGTTCAGGAAGCGCAAGATTTCGCCCTCATTTCGCAAATCGCGACACTAAAAAGCCGTGTGCCATTTATTCATTTCTTTGATGGTTTCCGTACTTCCCACGAGATCAACAAAATCATTCCACTGGCCGACGACACTATTCTTGAACTGATACCGCAGGCAGAAATTGATGCTCATCGCGCCCGTGCGCTGAATCCGGAACATCCGGTGATCCGCGGTACATCCGCCAATCCTGACACTTACTTCCAGTCTCGTGAAGCAACTAACCCATGGTACAACGCAGTTTACGACCATGTTGAACAGGCAATGAATGATTTCGCCGCCGCTACGGGTCGTCAGTATCAGCCTTTTGAGTATTACGGTCATCCACAGGCAGAACGGGTGATAATCCTGATGGGTTCTGCTATTGGCACCTGTGAAGAAGTGGTAGACGAATTGCTGACTCGTGGCGAAAAAGTTGGGGTGCTGAAAGTTCGACTATATCGTCCGTTTTCCGCCAAACACTTACTACAAGCACTACCGGAGTCCGTACGCAGCGTAGCGGTGTTGGATCGCACCAAAGAGCCGGGTGCCCAGGCAGAACCACTCTATTTGGATGTGATGACCGCGCTGGCAGAAGCCTTTAATAATGGCGAGCGTGAGGCATTGCCTCGCGTCATTGGTGGGCGCTATGGTCTGTCTTCCAAAGAGTTTGGCCCGGACTGTGTGCTGGCAGTATTTGCCGAACTTAACACAGCCAAACCAAAACCACGATTTACCGTGGGTATTTATGATGATGTGACCAATCTGTCACTGCCATTGCCAGAAAATACCCTGCCAAACTCCGCGAAGCTGGAAGCCCTGTTTTACGGTCTGGGCAGTGACGGCAGCGTTTCCGCGACCAAAAACAATATCAAGATTATCGGTAATTCCACCCCGTGGTATGCACAGGGGTATTTTGTATACGATTCCAAAAAGGCCGGTGGTCTGACAGTTTCTCACCTGCGTGTGAGCGAGCATCCAATTCGATCCGCGTATCTGATTTCACAAGCTGACTTTGTTGGCTGCCACCAGTTGCAGTTTATCGACAAATATCAGATGGCAGAACGCCTGAAACCTGGCGGTATTTTCCTGCTTAATACTCCGTACAGTGCCGAAGAAGTCTGGTCGCGGCTGCCGCAAGAAGTTCAGGCGGTGTTGAATCAGAAGAAAGCTCGCTTTTATGTGATTAATGCAGCGAAAATTGCCCGTGAATGTGGACTGGCAGCGCGCATTAACACCGTAATGCAGATGGCCTTTTTCCACCTGACGCAAATTCTGCCTGGCGACAGTGCCCTGGCTGAATTGCAGGGCGCAATTGCCAAAAGCTACAGCAGCAAAGGTCAGGATCTGGTGGAACGCAACTGGCAGGCACTGGCGCTGGCGCGTGAATCCGTGGAAGAAGTCCCGTTGCAACCGGTAAATCCGCACAGTGCGAATCGGCCACCGGTGGTTTCCGATGCAGCGCCTGATTTCGTTAAAACCGTCACCGCTGCAATGCTCGCCGGACTTGGCGATGCCCTCCCCGTTTCGGCGCTACCACCAGACGGCACATGGCCAATGGGCACAACGCGTTGGGAAAAACGCAATATTGCCGAAGAGATCCCCATCTGGAAAGAGGAACTCTGTACCCAATGTAACCACTGTGTCGCCGCCTGCCCACACTCCGCTATTCGCGCAAAAGTGGTTCCGCCGGAAGCAATGGAAAACGCCCCCGCCAGCCTGCATTCGCTGGATGTGAAATCGCGCGATATGCGCGGGCAGAAGTATGTGTTGCAGGTCGCACCGGAAGATTGCACCGGCTGTAATCTGTGCGTTGAAGTTTGCCCGGCGAAAGACCGTCAGGATCCTGATATCAAAGCCATCAATATGATGTCGCGTCTGGAGCATGTGGAAGAAGAGAAAATCAATTATGACTTCTTCCTCAACTTACCAGAAATCGACCGCAGTAAACTGGAACGTATTGATATTCGTACATCGCAATTGATCACACCGCTGTTTGAATATTCTGGTGCTTGTTCCGGTTGTGGCGAGACGCCGTATATCAAATTGCTTACTCAGCTCTATGGCGATCGAATGTTGATCGCTAACGCCACCGGATGTTCGTCGATTTATGGCGGTAACCTGCCATCCACACCGTATACCACTGATGCAAACGGTCGTGGTCCGGCCTGGGCGAACTCACTGTTTGAAGATAATGCCGAATTTGGCCTGGGCTTCCGCCTGACGGTCGATCAGCATCGTGTCCGTGTTTTGCGTCTGCTGGATCAGTTTGCCGATAAAATCCCGGCGGAGTTACTGGCAGCGTTGAAATCAGATGCCACGCCAGAGGTTCGTCGCGAACAGGTTGCCGCGTTGCGCCAGCAACTAAAGGATATCGCTGAAGCTCATGAACTGCTGCGCGACGCTGATGCGCTGGTGGAAAAATCAATATGGCTGATTGGTGGCGACGGCTGGGCTTACGATATCGGCTTCGGTGGTTTGGATCATGTATTAAGTCTGACGGAAAACGTCAACATTCTGGTACTGGATACGCAATGCTATTCCAATACCGGCGGTCAGGCGTCGAAAGCAACCCCTCTTGGTGCAGTAACGAAGTTTGGTGAACACGGCAAACGCAAAGCGCGTAAAGACCTCGGCGTCAGTATGATGATGTACGGTCATGTTTATGTGGCGCAGATTTCTCTCGGTGCGCAACTGAACCAGACAGTGAAAGCGATTCAGGAAGCGGAAGCGTATCCAGGGCCGTCACTGATCATTGCTTACAGTCCATGTGAAGAGCACGGTTATGACCTGGCATTGAGTCACGACCAGATGCGCCAACTCACCGCCACCGGCTTCTGGCCGCTGTATCGCTTTGATCCACGTCGCGCCGATGAAGGCAAACTGCCACTGGCGCTGGATTCACGTCCACCATCAGAGGCTCTGGAAGAAACATTGCTCCATGAACAACGTTTCCGCCGTCTGAATTCGCAACAGCCAGAAGTGGCGGAACAGTTATGGAAAGATGCCGCAGCCGATCTGCAAAAACGCTATGATTTCCTCGCGCAAATGGCGGGGAAAACGGATAAAAGTGGCACCGAGTAGAGTAACAGGGTAAGGATTATCCTGAACAAAAAAAAGCCCGAATGAAAGTTCGGGCTTGTCTTTTTATTTGTTGGGAAATAAGTAATCGTAGCAATGCCCCAACAGAAAATAATATCTGTGACAATAAAGGCATATAACCTGCGCAGAATAACGCATCACTTTTTAAATGTATAATTTTTATTTTATATATATCACCGCTAAAACATTCATCAAACTTATTGTCATTTCTCAAGAATTATTTGATTAAGGTTTTACTTAAGACGTAACAAATGATACTTATCGGCTAATGGAACTTTTCCTTTAGGATGTTTTCACTTCCCGAACAGGGAAAGAAAGGCAAATAAAATAACTAAAGGATTTTTTCAATGAAAAGCAAAGTACTGGCACTCTTAATTCCTGCCCTGCTCTCCGCAGGAGCTGCTCATGCGGCAGAAATTTATAATAAAGACGGCAATAAATTGGATCTTTATGGCAAAGTTGATGGTCTACATTATTTTTCTGATAGTTCAGCGAAAGATGGCGATCAGAGCTATGCACGTCTTGGTTTTAAAGGCGAAACACAAATTAACGATCAACTCACTGGTTATGGTCAGTGGGAATACAATATTCAGGCAAACAATACTGAATCCTCAAAAAATCAATCCTGGACTCGTCTGGCATTCGCCGGGTTGAAATTTGCTGATTACGGTTCTTTCGATTACGGACGTAATTACGGCGTAATGTACGATATAGAAGGCTGGACCGATATGCTGCCAGAATTTGGCGGTGACTCCTACACGAATGCGGACAACTTTATGACCGGTCGTGCTAATGGCGTAGCAACTTATCGTAATTCTGATTTCTTCGGTCTGGTTAATGGACTGAACTTCGCTTTGCAATATCAGGGTAACAACGAAGGCGCGAGCAATGGTCAGGAAGGTACTAATAACGGACGTGATGTTCGTCATGAAAATGGCGACGGCTGGGGTCTTTCCACAACCTACGATTTAGGTATGGGCTTTAGTGCGGGTGCAGCATACACCTCCTCAGACCGCACCAATGATCAGGTTAATCATACTGTGGCGGGTGGCGATAAAGCCGATGCGTGGACTGCCGGGTTAAAATATGATGCTAACAACATCTACCTGGCAACCATGTATTCCGAAACACGTAATATGACGCCATTTGGCAACAGTGATTACGCCGTTGCGAACAAGACCCAGAACTTTGAAGTCACCGCCCAATATCAGTTTGACTTTGGCCTGCGTCCGGCAGTGTCTTTCCTGATGTCTAAAGGGCGTGACCTGAACGCTGCTGGTGGTGTTGATAATCCAGCCGGTGTTGACGATAAAGATCTGGTCAAATACGCAGATGTTGGCGCGACATATTATTTCAACAAAAATATGTCAACCTATGTTGACTATAAAATTAACCTGTTGGATGAAGATGACAGCTTCTACGCTGCCAACGGTATCTCTACCGATGATATTGTCGCTTTAGGTCTGGTTTATCAGTTCTAATCCTGCCTGCCCGCCTCTCTGGCGGGCTTTTTCTACTTATTGAATCCTGCTTAATCTAAATTAAAAATGTGAACTCCGTCATTACACAAAAAGTGTCATCTGGCGTTACACTTTATGCGGATACTAAAACAGGAGGTTTTATGAACAGAACGATTCTTGTCCCTATCGATATTTCCGACTCAGAATTAACTCAACGCGTGATTAGTCACGTTGAAGCCGAGGCAAAAATTGATGATGCAGAGGTTCATTTCCTGACGGTAATACCTTCGCTACCCTACTATGCCTCTCTGGGTTTAGCGTATTCCGCAGAGTTACCGGCAATGGATGACCTGAAAGCGGAAGCCAAATCGCAACTGGAAGAAGTCATTAAAAAATTCAAACTGCCGACTGACAGAGTGCATATCCATGTTGAAGAAGGTTCGCCAAAAGACCGCATTCTGGAAATGGCGAAAAAGATCCCTGCTCATATGATCATCATTGCCTCCCATCGACCGGATATTACCACCTACCTGCTCGGCTCTAACGCCGCTGCCGTAGTACGTCATGCAGAGTGTTCAGTGCTGGTCGTGCGCTAATAACTAACGCCCGCACGTCGCTGCGGGCTTTTTGATTCATTTCGCAAATGTGCTGACATTTTCCCCTCTAATCCGTACCATACACGCCACTGTTTTTATATCAGACTTCTGCTGTCGGATATCCCGGCATGATGCATACTCTTCTGATGCCATATAATGAATTGAGCTACTATTAAATGTTGCAAAATCAAGAAATTAGTAAGAAAGAACAATACAACCTGAACAAGTAAGGGCAAAAATCACAACTATCTGACCCATAAGTATTTTATTTATTTTTCAATATGTTAAACATTATCGGCAACTACAATAAGCCACGATAACCCACTCTTTTTTTGCCCCATTTTTGCCCCTTTTGCAGTGTTTTGCCCCATTTTTGCCACCGAAAAATGCGAGAATTTATCAATCTGTAGTCTGCAAATTGCGCCCATGAGTTCTTTCCAAGAGAATCTGTTTCGGCTGGAAATCATTCAATACTCACGCTATCGAAAGTTATCCAGCCTGTTGTGGAACGTCCTTGCATGTGACGTATCGCGGGTCTCTTTACGATTTTTATCTGTATTGGTGAATTATAAGCAATCTGAATCTATGCATGACGTGTGGTGCCTGTTTTGCTTTTTTCCATCTATTTTTGCTGGGTCGAAGCCCATATCTGTGAGTCTGGCGATACGCCCCCGCCAGACTCACCGCCCCCTTTTCACCGATACATGAGCGGCCACAACCAGAAAAAACTGAACAAGAGTACTGTAGCAATACCTACAACAATGATATTTTTGTTAATATGCGTCTAAATGAATAACAATGTATAGATAAAAATACCAGTAAGAAGAAAAACCCCAAAGCTTTAAACCGCAAAACAAAACCTTATCAGGTAATTTAACCACAGAGTATTAATGCAACCAAATAATAATTCAAACCTAAACAAACCATAAACAGTTAAACAATATACAATTGACTCATCAAGTTAGATATAAAAAATACATGTTAAATCATTAAAACGATTGAATGGAGACCTTTATGCGGGCGAAACTTCTGGGAATAGTTCTGACAACCCCTATTGCGATCTGCTCTTTTGCCTCTACCGAGACTTTATCGTTTACACCTGACAACATAAATGCGGACATTAGTCTTGGAACTCTGAGCGGAAAAACAAAAGAGCGTGTTTATCTAGCCGAAGAAGGAGGCCAAAAAGTCAGTCAACTCGACTGGAAATTCAATAACGCTGCAATTATTAAAGGTGCAATTAATTGGGATTTGATGCCCCAGGTATCGGTCGGGGCTGCTGGCTGGACTACTCTCGGTCAGAAAGGGGGTAATATGATTGACCGTGACTGGCAGGACCCAGATAAACCTGGCATCTGGACAGATGAAAGCAGACATCCCGATACCCGCCTTAATTTTGCCAACGAATTTGATCTGAATATCAAAGGCTGGCTCCTCAACGAATCCAATTACCGCTTGGGGCTTATGGCCGGATATCAGGAAAGCCGTTATAGCTTTACAGCCAGAGGTGGTTCCTATATATACTCTGACGAGGGATTCAGAGATGATATCGGCTCCATCCCGAATGGAGAAAGAGTAATAGGCTATAAACAACGTTTTAAAATGCCCTATATTGGCCTGACGGGTAGTTACCGTTATGAAGATTTTGAGTTTGGTGGCACATTTAAATACAGTGGCTGGGTGGAAGCATCTGATAACGATGAACACTATGCCCGTGTAAAAAGAATCACTTATCGCAGTAAGGTCAAAGACCAAAATTACTATTCTATTGCAGTCAATGCAGGTTATTACGTAACACCTAACGCAAAAGTTTATGTTGAAGGCGCATGGAATCGGGTTACGAATAAGAAAGGTGATACTTCACTTTATGACCATAATGATAATACTTCTGAATACAGCAAAAATGGTGCAGGCATAGAAAACTATAATTTCATCACTACTGCTGGTCTTAAGTACACCTTTTAACACCGTTAACTAAAATCTCCCCGGTGGTAATGCATAGCCCCGGGGAGTTTATCTGCTATTCAAAGTAAACAACATTCTCTAATTTTGTACTCATTTGACCAATATCCGTAACGTGTAGCCCCCTACCGCAACACAGGGGTCAATATATTCAAATTTTATCTTTATACTGATATTCAGAGGCACAATGCGAAAGATAATTGCTCATTTCAAGATTGTTTTAACCTTACTTCTACCCGTAACCGTATCTGCCCAGCAGATCGAGTGGCAATCCTGTATGACCAGTCAATTCAACCACTGGTTTGCTGAGGAAAAACCGTCTCCTGACTTACTATGTGGTTATTTGTCTGTTCCATTAAAATATACAAATATAGGCGGAGATGCTTCTTATGAAAAAAAATCACAAGTCAAACTAGCGTTGACAAAATTGCCGGCAAAAAGCAAGCATAAAGGAAGCATCCTGATAATAAGTGGTGGGCCCGGGTTACCAGGCATAAATCCTTATATTAACTTTGACTGGCCAGTCACAAATCTGCGTGAGTCATGGGATATTATTGGATTTGATCCTCGAGGCGTCGGACAGTCCACTCCGACAATAAACTGCCAGCAATCAGATACAGAGATTCAGGAAAACATAACCGAAAAGCAACGAGTACTAAATAAAATTAATGCCTGTATCCATAATACCGGAGCCGAAGTCATTCGCCATATCGGCTCTAATGAGGCTGTATATGATATTGATCGTATTAGGCAAGCCTTGGGTGATAAACAACTGACAGCCGTGGCGTATTCGTATGGAACACAAATTGCAGCCTTATATGCAGAACGTTTTCCTTACAACGTCAGATCTATCGTTCTGGATGGAGTCGTCGATATTGATGACCTGGAGGACAACTTCACATGGCAACTCAAACAGGCACAAAGTTATCAGGAAACGTTTGATCGCTTTGCATCCTGGTGTGCGCGTACAAAAAGTTGCCCGCTTTCTTCAGACAGAGATAAGGCAATAACTCAGTTCCACGAACTGTTATTAAAATTGCATCACAGACCTTTAATCGACAGCAAGGGAGAAAATATATCTTCAGATGAACTCATATCATTAACAACAGACCTTCTATTATGGCGTTCATCATGGCCAACCCTTGCAACTGCCATACGCCAGTTCTCACAGGGGATTGTCAGTAATGAAATTGAAACTGCGCTCAGTGCTCCAATAGCCTCAGAAGAGTCAAGCGATGCTTTGGGGGTAATCCTTTGTGTTGATCAGGGAGATGAGAAATTAACACCAGAAGAGAGAAAATCCCGAAAAGACGCTCTTGCGAATGCCTTCCCAGCTATTAACTTTGACAATGGACGCTCTGATTCACCTGATTTTTGTGAATTGTGGCCAATACATAGCGACCTGAACAAAACTCGCCTGAAAAATACAGTTCTGCCCTCGGGTTTACTGTTTGTTGCACACAAATACGACCCAACAACGCCCTGGATTAATGCTCGCAAGATGGCAGAGAAATTTTCCAGCCCGTTACTGACAATAAATGGTGATGGGCATACATTAGCTCTTACCGGAGTCAATTTATGTGTGGATAAAGCAGTTGTACATCACCTGCTCACTCCACAGAAAACAGAAGATATATCCTGTCCAGGAAATGCTGAAGTAGAGATACAATAATAAAAAATAGCATCCAACCACAGCACGCTCTTGCTTACGACGTGCTGCGGTTTTATTGATAATTCCGGATTAGATCGTCAATGGAGACATTATTGCCGGAGATAATGGTGGATTCAGCATCCAGAGTAATCCCGGCGACACCGTATCAAAAGGACGGCTCAGATCATTAACACATTTTGTTAACTTGAAATCTGTAACACTTTCTCCATTCCCCAAACATTGACCATTTCCAATCGACTTGATTTGCACAGCTCCAGTTTCACTGGTTATAAATGTAAATAATGCATTGCGATTGCTTTCAGTGCATTGTTTAGCCACTGCTAATTGCCCATTTAGAATTGCAAGGCATTCATTACCATCAGGGTTTTTTATCTGAACATGCCCCCCCGGTGCCGATATCAAATCCAAATCATTAGTCTTTACTTCTGATATAACCCAATTATTTACATTGAAGTCACGACCTACAGGGTTTCTGAGTATCCCACCAGTAAGAACGTTTCTAATATTAACCAACACAGGTCTGGGTTCAGGATCTCCAGAAGCATTGTTGCCAGCAAACTGAGTGAGAAGCCCTCGTTGATTTACCGCATCAGAAGTACATCCCGTCAGCAATAAAACCAAAATCGTAATAATTATTCTCATCTTCTAGCTCCTCTTCCGGGAATGAAGCCAACCGGAAAGTGATCAGAGGCAATTTGCCCTCTTAACAACCCAAATAACAGCGAAGCCCTCAACAGGGGAAGCACAAAACTCACTGAGTTTCCAACTACAGCATAATCAAGCACTCCACCACTGGCCTGCGTTGGATCTGGTGGTGCAATAATATTCACGTGATTACGGATTCCCGGCTCAAGTGTTGAAAATAACATAGCAGGTGAACGGTTGAAATCTCCTGCAATCATCCAGTTAGCGGCCTGTCTTATAGGATCTGTTTGTCTGTTGAAAAACTCAAAAACACTGTTAACAATTGCTCCAGAATCTATACCTCGGTTTGCCAATGCATGAGTTGAGAAGAAAACATCATTACCTATTCTTATTCCAATGATCGGACGCGATGCCACTGTTGGAGGTGATAATACAATCACCTCATCAGCTCTTCTGTTAGATACTATCGCTAAATTTACTCTATTAGAAAGAGCATCAGTTCGCGAAAAATAAATAAAAAGCTGCTGTGGACGGCTATTCGTTCCAGTATTCCAGATATACTCATTCATTGGGATACCTGGTGTACGAAATTCACGTTCCGTTAGTGTAGCTGAAGATGGTATTGAACCAGCTTCCTGAACCATCAGGATATCAACAGCACCACTTCCCGTGACAAGTTGTCGAACATGTGTGTTCCATTTATTTTCTGTCGGTGCATTTGAGCCCTGCAAATTCCAGGTTGCAACTTTAAAGTCGCTTAAATCTGCAAAAGAAATACCCGGCAAAATCATTAACAGGAATAATAATTTTTTCATACTCCCTCCATTCCATCAGGTTTGTCATGAGGTGGAATTGGCAATGGTCTGAATGGTCTTAATTCTGGTTTAATCAGATTTGGTTTTGCCGCTCTGACAGGTGGACTTATTGCCCATAGCATTTCTTGCGTTTCTTCTTTTGCACCAGGACACTTCTCAAGGGTGATTGTAAAAGCAAACGGTGACAGTATAGTTCTGCTTAAATAGTCTGCTCTTATACACGTCTGCAAGGCGCTACTTCTTATAAGCACATTACCATTAGTAGAAGGCAGTAACTGAAACTCCTGAGATAACGAATTATCATCACAGGTATTATGTATCACCCCGTTTTTAAAGGCCTCCATGCAAGTCCCCTGGGCAACATTAACAAATTTCACTGTACCGGCATCTTTACCATCCACAACCTTCCAGTTCCGATTCTCTCCAAAACTTACTGAATCAAACGGAGTATATCCCCAAAGCCAGTTACGGACAGGTCTGGCCCAAACAGTAAGCATCGCTCCCCCTGTGCTCATTATTGAAACATCAGGAAAGTCAGTACTGTTGCTCCCAAATGTTGGAGATGTGCCATTTGAAGCAACAGCGACACCTTGCCCTGGAATTCCGACTAATTCTACATTCTTTCCCGGTGGCGAAGGTGAATCACCGATCCCATCCGAGCAACCAGTAATTATAAGTGTGCACAAAAATGCAATTAGTTTTTTATCCACTATATTTCCTCCTCTGCACCACCTCTTTTTTATAAAAAAACAGAAACAACAAAGCAACAAAAATATTACTGGTAAGATTAATGAGAAAATGTGAAAGCAGCACAACAAACAAGTTTATTATAACATTCGTTATTGTTTTTCAGGTTACAAACAGCGAGCTCATATATAATTCTTTATATTCCAAAACACTATGCAACATGACCATAACGTCTGCGGTTCAGTGGAGTTTGCTCAAACATATTCGCCAGTCTGTTTCATTACGTAATACACCTGTTTAGGTGTATGCATAAGACCAGTCAGGTATAAATAACTATATTGTTTTGCATAAGAAGTTGGTTGCATAATCACCAGTTAATATAAACTCCATTATTTCTCCACATTTTCATGTTAGAAGTTGCAAAGAGAAACATGATGTTTCTCTTTGAGATAATTAATCATTCCTGTTGCCCACCTCACTGGTGGGCTTTTTTATGTAAAACCAGCCCCTGCCATGTTCCCCTGACATGATGACGTTAGCGATTAACCAACAGCCAGATCAGCAGACACGCCACCACCGGCACAGCAAAATCCATCATGCTTGCCATATCCCATGCACGTGGATCAAAACCGCCCCACCACGGCATGTTAATCCGCTTGCCATGCCCGAACATTCCAATCCAGCGATATTCTGCCTGGGTATGTTCACGCGCAATGAAGAACGTACAACCGGCTATCGCTCCGTAAGCCCAGTTCCCGGTAAAAAGACCAACCAGTACCTGCGCAGCCACAGCACAAAGCGCGTGAAGGAAAGGTGTTATATCCATTACTCCTCCTTTATCCAATATCGCTTCGGGAAGTTAATAACAACTTTAATTCTGACTCAAGTTCATCAACTCTTTCAGTCAGCTTCTGGATATGGTGAATCAGTGGAACAACCAGACGTTCGTACATTACGCCTTCGGCAACAAGGCCATTGCTGGAAATAGCTTCAGGAGCATCATCTTCGTTAGCTGGTCGCCAGTGTACAAACTGAGGGGCAATTTCTCCTACTTCCTCGGCAATCAATCCGTAGAATCCCCAATCGCGCCTGTCATTTTCGCATTGCGACCTGTACCACACAGGGCGCATCTTGAAAATGAGATCGGCGTGCTCTGAATCTATCGTCTCTACTGAATGTTTATAGCGGATAGACGATGTTGACCGCAGCACAGACGAAATTGCGGGGTCAGGATTAAGATAAAGGTTTGCCGCAGCTGTAGTCGTGGCCAAATTCCATAAATAAAACGCTTCACGACCTGTCAGTGGATAAAAATCTCCGCCATAACGACCGCTTTCCAGATCGTTCACTTCCACTTTGTTTTTCAGCTTATTATCCACTTCAGTTTTCGTGTATCTGGTACTGATATCCTGCTTTGCACTGTCCATATCAGTCTGAAGCGTTGATACTTTTCCGCTAATTGATGAAATATCTTCCTTAGCTTTACTGACATCTCCCTTTAGCTTGGTGATATCTCCTGGAATTACTGTCGATGTAGCCATTTTTCTGCCTCACATCCAGCCACGAAGTTGATGCTCAACAACAACCGCGTATTTATCGAATATTGACGATTTTTTTGCATCATTAATGATGCGCACGTTTACAAAATATCCATCTTCCTTAACACATATCGGTTCGCCATCTTCAGTCAGCTCTCCGGTTTCTTTGTACACGTTACCTATCACGTCAATAAGAATATCATCCTGCATCGACTCGTCATCATAATAGCCAGCACTCTCCATAAAGGCCGAAAAGTCGGCCCTGTCGGCAAATTTGAGTGTTAAATCTTTCATTAGATTGACTCCCCCACCTGAGCATCAGTCAATGCCTTGTGCCATATTCTGAAATTCCTGACATGACCAAATAAATGACGTAACCCGGCTGTAGTCTGGCCTCCAATACGGATAATTGCGGTGTTCTGAATATAGAACCATGTGGTTTTTGTTTCGCTGGATATACGCCCGTTACTTACTGAGCACGTAGACTGATCTGACTTTACACGCATCCCCATAACCATTTTTTCAAGCGATGCGTTTTCGTTTACCCGTCTGTTAGCTCCTCCAATATCGCAATAAGGAAATCCGTCGTAATCTGTTGAACGACCGAAGCCAAGAATAATAGCCGCTCCGGTTTGATGACCGCCGGTGTCAAAAACACGCGGCGCTGCATTTGGCGTTTTATACCAGTTCTTATGTACCTCACAAAGAACCGTAAAAGGAAGATTATAAAGATTATTCTTAATGGGAACTGTAACTATATCGCTTGCGCGGGTCGCCGCCGTCGTTCCTGATATAATAAAAGATGATACACAAGGCCCATTTTCTACTTGTGGGGTGGCCAGATAAATATAGTCACCAGATACGGTTGCCCCGCCCTGCTTAGGAGAATACTGTATCTGAGAACCTATTTTTAACTCCCCATCAATTGCCTGAATTGTTGCCTCTGCAAAAATCCATCCGGTAGCTTCGTCCTTTCTGACTCTCGCAGTAATCCTTGAGGCAGCACCGCCTGTCATAGTAATTTCAAGCGTTTGTGTATCAATATACGCATCACCAAGAAAAGTTGTTGCGCTACCGTCATATTTATCAAACCGGATACGCAACCTTACCTGCAGTTCTGTTTTAAAACGACATGAGGTTGTCACGTATTTATTATCGCCTGAGACATCAACTGACTTTGTTGCAGCAATTGATGCCATATTAATGGCTGAGGTTTGCCCAATCAGAGAATCGTTACAGACAAACTTTCCATAGGTAAAACCAAAACTATCCGTCCCGGTTTCGGGAACATCCATATTTGACGATCGCCCCCAACTGGCAGGGTTTTCCGAATTGAGCATGTAGTTTGTTCTTTGCCCCTCAATAAGCAGGCCATCACGTTCAAATCGTGGCTCGTCAATGGCAGCCTCTGTCAGCACACCAGATTTATTAATATAGGTTGCTTTCGATGCGCGTTTAAACTTTACAACCTTATCGCCAGGCATCGTTATTTCATCATCACCAATAACAATCTTTTTATATGACGGCGAAAAGCCCGTAATCATATCCAGTGAATCGTTAAACGGTATCCACACATCGGGAAGCGGCTGCAAAACTTGTTTATACGGCTCCGCAGCCTGGCTTGCATACTCTCTGGCTGCGTCTTCACTTGCTTTTGCAGCCGTCTGGCTTGCAGCGGATGCTTTCGCCGAGTTAGCCGCCGCAGTCTCGCTCGCCTTTGCGTTGGTTTCACTGGTTTTTGCAGCTTTTTGACTGTTGGCTGATGCAGTGGCAGAAGAAGCCGCCGCACTTGCAGAACCAGCTGCGGCACTCTCGCTTTGGGCCGCTGCATCCTGACTGTTTTTCGCCGCAGTTTCGCTGGCTTTAGCATTCGTTTCGCTGGTCTTCGCTGCCGTCTGGCTGGACTTTGCGTTAGTTTCGCTCGTCTTCGCTGCTTTCTGGCTGTTAGCCGCAGCAGTTGCTGATCCAGCTGCTGAAGTCGCAGAACCGGCTGCCGCGCTCTCGCTTTCGGCGGCTGCATTCTGGCTATTTTTCGCCGCAGTTTCACTGGCTTTAGCATTCGTTTCGCTGGTTTTCGCTGCCGTCTGGCTGGACTTTGCGTTGGTTTCGCTCGTCTTTGCTGCTGTCTCGCTATTTTTCGCGTTGGTTTCTGATTTTTTAGCTGCTGTCGCGGAATTTGCCGATGCAGTCTGCGAGGCCGCTGCCGCCTGTGCGCTGTTAGCTGCATTCGTTTCTGAGGTTTTCGCCGCGTTCTTCGATGATGCCGCTGCAGTTTCGGATTTCTTTGCCGCCGCTGCGCTCTGAGAGGCGGCTTCAGCGTTGCGTGCCGCTTCTTCCACCATTTCCTCAAAACGACGCAATGCCTCCGGCATGACATCATCTTCCGTCATGGCGCCGAGAAAATCATTCAGCGTACCTGGTCTGGAGCCTTCATAGACGGTAATGGTCCCGGCATGTGAAGGCGGAAAACCTTCAACCAGCAGGATGACGCTGTACTGGCCATACTCAACATCCATGCTGTAACGCCCGGCTTCATCCGGATTTTCAGAGGCCACCGTGTTCACCAGTACCGTGGTGCTGTTACGCTTTGCCTTCAGTTGAATAGTGCAGTTCTGTATTGGTTTTCCCGCACCATCTTTCAGCACACCTGAGATTTTTACTGCTGCCATATCCACTCCACAAAAAAGCCCGCCTGAACCGGCGGGCTGTCATAACACTGTGTTACCTGGCTAATCAGAATTTATAACCGACACCAACGATGAAACCGTCAGTGCGCCAGTCGCCACTGCCGGAACCTTCATAAGCAATATCAATGGCCACGGATTCGGTCGGGTTAAACTGCACGCCAGCCCCCCACGCCAGAGACGTGTTGCTGTGGCGACCGTCATCACTTCCGGTCAGCACATCGTGCGTTTTCCCCTTGTTATCAGTTACGCGGAGATAATCTCCGGAGAACGTCGAAACACGGCTGTAAGCCACACCCGCCATCGCATAAGCACTGAACCATTCATTCACGCGTACAGACGGCCCCGCCATCACGCTGAACCAGCGGTTACGTACGGAATCCTCATGCCAGCGGGTATCGCTGTAACGGGTAAGCTGGCGATTCTTGTCTCCTGCATAGCTGAATGACGTCACCAGCCCCAGCGTGTCCGTAAATTCATAACGGTATTTCACGTTAATGCCCTTCAGGTCATCGTTGCCGGGCATATCTGTATGGGACTGAAGATACCCGGCGCTTAGTGTGGACTGATGCTCTGCTGCACTCGCTGGCGTACCAGCGGCGACCAGCCAGACTACTGCAGACAGAATAACAGCACATAATTTACGCATAATTACCTCTCGCTTTTCTGCAATAAAAAAGGCGCCATTTCTGGCGCCCGTATTTGGGTTATAAAATTCAACTGATACTGATACCGGCTGTTGATTTCTTCATCACGACAACAAGAAGGTCGCTGATACTGGTCGTTGGCGTCCAGTTATTAGCACCATATGAAGAAACATTGAAAGTCAGGGTGACATGACCGTGTCCGGCAGGCATATCAATGACGGATGAAAATACCCTGCTGACATCCGTCGCGGGTTGCTGAAAGATTTCCTGTCCGTTCTTCAGTACCTGCAGCTTACAGGTTGAATACCAGTATGACTGTTGGTTGTTGCTGTTGAAGTTTTCATGCTTACCACCGCGAAACAGAACGGGTGGGATTACTATCTGACGGTCAAAAGCCTGGTCATCGTACACAGTGACCGTTATTGTACCGCTGGCATAACTGCCATTTCTCGGAAAGGCTTTTCCCACCGTTTTGACAATATCACCTTCAATCTGGTTGGCAGACAGTTTTCCCATAATCCGGCAGTTCTGGTTAATCGTGACATTATTGAGCGTCCCGGAGTTCGCATTCACGTTACCGCTGATATCGGCATTTTTCGCCGTCAGCCGCCCGTCCGGTGTCAGGGAAAATACCGGCGGATTGCCGCCGCTGGTAATGGTGGGAGCCGTCAGATACTTCAGGAACACTTCGTTCATGAATATCTGGTTGCCCTGCGCCACAAACATCGGCGTTTCATTCCCGTTTGCCGGGTCAATAAACGCGATACGGTTAGCGGCAACCAGGAACTGGCTCAGTTTGCCTTCCTCCGTATCCTCCATGCTGAGGCCAAGCCCCGCGACATAATGCCTGCCGTCTTCGGTCTGCTCAATTTTGACGCCCCACATGGCATTCCATTTATCGTTGGCGTCTTTCCACTCTTTCGAAAACTCCTCCAGTTTGCTGGCGTTATCTTCCGTCAGCTCAAAGTTTTCCAGTAGCTCCTTGCCGAGATGCGTTTTATTGATCAACCCTTTATAAAAATTCAGATAACCTTCCGCATCATCGCTCGCCCGACCGACGGCCTCCACAAATGCCGATTTACCAACGGTGTTCACGCTGCGGATATAAAAGTAATAATCATAACCCGGCTTAATATTGCTACTGGCGGCTATCCAGTACAGCGCCGTGCCAAGATAGCGGGCTGTGGTTTCAACCTGCCTGATATCCGCAATCCGCTTTTCCGAGAACCAGAACTCAAACTGTACCGTCGGGTCATAAACGGCAAGATGCGGCGTGGCGGTTATCTGAAAATAGCCCGGAGTCAGCTCAATCCGCGACGGCGCTGACGGTGCGGCAATCCGGAACGATACCGACGCCGGATCGCCCTGCTGTCCCCACGCATTTACCGCCCGGACTGTCAGCCTGTAGTTTCCCTGCGCCAGTTGCGTGAATCGGTATGTGGTTTCCGTCGTCCTGGCCGTGCTGACAAGCCGCTCACTGCCGTCATCCGCTGCCACGGTCAGGCGAAGCATAAAGCTCACCCCCTTCACCACCTTCGGCGTGTCCCATCGCGCCAGTACCTGATATTCCCCGCTGTCTGCGGTGACTTCGGCAGTCAGGTGCTGCACCGCTGGCGGCGTGACACCATTCACCGTGCCACTCTGGTCGCCGTCAAAGTGCGCCCCGTTATCCACGATGGCTTCTTTCTCCGGTACATGCTGCACGGCAGTGATGGCATACGTACCGTCATCGTTCTCACGGATACTCACACAGCGGAACAGACGCTGGCGCAGCGTCGGCAGCTTCAGCCCCCATACGCTGTATTCAGCAACACCGTCAGGAACACGGCTCACTTTTACCTTCACGCCGTCGGTGACGGACTGAACCTCCACGCTGACCGGATTGCCACTTCCGTCAACCAGGCTTATCAGCGTGGTACCGGAGGATGGCAGCGTGATTTCACGGTCGAGCGTCAGCGTCCGGGTCTGGCTGTTTACCGCAAGCACGCGCCCGCCGGTGCTGATACCAGCATAGTCATCATCGCAGATTTCAATGACATCGCCCGGTACATGGCGAAGCCCTTCCGCCCCCACGCTGAAGTCCACGGTCTGCGTTTCCAGCAGTTCTGTTTTAATCAGCCACAGCCCGGCGCGGTGTGCCTGCCCCCGGCTGGTACAGCCAAAAGCATCCATCTTCGTGACGTTACGACCGTAACGGGCAATGGCCTGCGTATCCTCCACAAGCTCTGTCGCCGTCTCCCAGCCGTTGTTCGGGTCAATCCAGTTCACCTCAACGGCATTATGGCGGTCTTTCAGGGCGCTGAAGCTGTAGCGGAACGGTGCGCCATCATCCGGCATCACCACATTACTGCGGTTATAGGTCCACACCTTATCCGACGGTCGGTCCTGCACGAACGTCAGCGTCTGCCCGTTCCATACTGGCATACAGCGCATCGCCGAGCAGAAATCACTGAGCACATCCCACGCCTTGCGCTGTGTGGTCAGGTACGCATTACAGGTGATGCGCGGCTCCGTGCCGCCAAAGCCGTCCGGCACCGACTGGTCGCAATTCTGGCCGATGACATACAGCGCCCATTTGTCCACATCCGCCGCACCGAGACGCTTCCCCATGCCGTAGCGCGGATGGGTCAGCATATCCCACAGACACCAGGCCATGTTGTTGCTGTATGCTGGCTTAAACGTTCCGTCCCAGATACCGCTGTATTGCCGCGTCTGCGGGTTATAGTTCGACGGCACCTGCAGAATGCGCCCGCGAAGATGATAATTACGGCTCACCTGCTGGCTGCCGAACTGTTCCGAGTCCACCTGCACGCCGACCAGTGCCGTGTTCGGGTAGCACTGTTTCACATCGATGATTTCGGTGTATGACGACCAGAGCGTTTTGTTCTGCAGCTGGTCTGTGGTGCTGTCCGGTGTCATCCTGCGCATCCGGATATTGAACGGTCGCGGCGGCAGGTTATCCACCACCACCGAGGCCAGATACTGCGACGTGGTTTTGCCCTTAATGGTGATGTCTTTTTCTGTCACCCAGCCACCGTTACGTTGTATCTGAACCAGCAGGCGGACTTCCGACGGATTCCGGTCACCCTTTGAGGTGGTTTCCACCAGTGCCTGCACACCGAAGGTAAAGCGCAGACGGTCGATGTTTGCAGACGTGATGGTCCGGGTGATCGGCGTGTCGTATTTCACTTCCGTACCCAGCACCGTCTCGGAACCGGAGGATTCAAATCCCTCCGGCGGTGTCTGCTCCTGCTCACCTGCCCGGAACACCACCGTGACACCGGAGATGTTGGTATTCCCCTCACTGTCCAGCACCGGTGTACTGTTCAGCAGCACGCTTTTTAATCCATCCACCGGACCTTCAACCGGCCCTTCGCTGATGGCATCGATCACACTCAGTAACTGCGTGGATTTCAGGTTATCCTTCGCTTCGCGCGGGGTATGCCCCTTACTGCTGCCTTTACCCATTCGTCATGCTCCATAAACGACAAAACCGCCCGGAGGCGGTTTCACATAAAACATTTTGCATCAGCGACCAATCACCACAACCTGACCACCGTCCCCTTCGTCTGCCGTGCTGATCTCCTGAGAAACCACACGAGACCCCACGCGCATTTCACCGTACAGAACAGGCAGAACATTGCCCTGGGCAACCATGTTATCCAGTGATGAGAAATAGGTGTTCTGCTTACCGTTATCCGTGCTGGTCGCTGTGGGCGTCCGGGCTTTCGGTGCCAGCATCTGGGCCACACCACCCAGGATCATACTGGCCCCTGCCGCATACATGCCCGATACAGCCGCGGCACCCAGCCAGCCCACAGGGTTCCACCATGCCACCGCAATCAGCGCCGCACCCAGCACTGCCTGAAAAACACCGCCACTTTTAGCTCCCGCCAGACGCGGCACAATGTGGATCACGGCACCATTTGCCAGCGACTCATTAAGACGGGCAGATAATTCATTTTCGCCTGCATCACGCCCGGCAATGCGCACCTGATACCAGCCCTCATTCAGTTTCTGACGAAACGCCGGGAGCTGTGTGGACAACGCCCGGATGGCTTCAGCCCCCGTTTTTACACGAAGGTCGATGCGGCGGCCAAATCGTTGTAAATCCCCGTAAAGGCAGATGCGTGCCATGCCCGGTGACGCCAGAGGGAGTGTGTGCGTCGCTGCCATTTGTCGGTATACCTCTCTCGTTTGCTCAGTTGTTCAGGAATATGGTGCAGCAGCTCGCCGTCACCGCAGTAAATGGCGGCATGATTCGGCACCGATGAACCAAAACAGCACAGCAGCACATCGCCCGGCTGCGCCGCTGACAACGGCACCTGATACAGCCCTGTGGCCTCCAGATTATCCAGATAGAGATTCTGGCCGTTACACCACCAGTCATCCTCACGATGAAAGTCCGGCATCTCAATCCCCGCCAGATGATAAGCATCCCGGAACAGCGTGTAACAGTCCGTCGCCCCGTGCTCAAAGCGCCGCCCGGTAAGATGCGGCACACAGCGGAATTTATGAATCTCACCCCGGCAGACCAGCCACCAAGGCAAATCGCTCTGCACCTGCAGCCGCCTGTCAGCCTCACTCAGCCAGGGCAGACCACCGGGGTGGCTGTGGACCAGCGCCACAATCTCACCCTGCATCTCTGCCCGCAGCCAGTCCTCCGGCGACATCCGGAAATACGCCTCCGGCTCACCGGAGATATTCACGCAGGGAAAATATCTTTCCCCTTCCGGCGTTCTCACCACGAAGCCGCACGACTCCGCTGGCGCACATCGCCGGGCGTGCGCCAGAATCGCTGATTCTGTCTGTGTCATGGGATTACTGCGAAAGTTTGTTAATGGAAAGGAAGCCGCCAAAGTTGCCGACGTTATTGCGAAACTTACAGCCGCTCAGGCATTTGCTGCATTTATCCTTCGTGATATCGGACGTCGGCTGGTCATATTCATCCGCGACAGCCGGACCATGATAACCGCACTCATCACCGCGATAGGTCCAGGTGCAGGTGTTGGCCAGCATGATGCGCCCCGGAAAAACAGCACCGTCCGTTTCCGTCGGTGTGGAGAGCACAAAGGAGGCACTGACCGCACTCAGTTCGCTGCACTGCTCGATGCGCCAGCGGCTGATCACCTCCTGCTCCGGATCGGCGTCGCTGTTTCCGTTGACGAAGTTCACCGCATCCAGAAAACGGGCGTAAACCTTACGCCTGACCACCGTTCCGCCGACCAGACTCTGCAGGTCTTCCGCCATCCCGGTGACCATGCCGTGCAGGTTAGAGACCGTCAGTGTCGGACGGGTAGCACTACCCTTACCGTTCAGTTCAAATCCCGTCCCCTGAATAGGGTATACCTGATACTGCCGCCCCTGCCAGGTGACCGGCTCACCTTTTTCGTTCTGCTCATTACAGAAAAAATAACGTTCACCACCGACCTCTGTCAGATCGATTTCCCAGAGCACCACCTGGGCTGACTGAGTAAGGCGTGTCGTCTCATGATGTGTTTCCTGTCGTATGTCCTGCATCAGATCACCACTTCGTCAAACTGACACGAAAAATCGGTATAGGTGATATGTTCTGTCGCTGACCACGTTCGACACACCACTCTGATTTTTCTGTTAATACCCGGCGGGCGCCAAAAAAAAGATTTATAGCCTCCATGCCGAGCCAGAAACAGTTCAAATGAATTACGTTCATTCGCCTCAACCCTGAAATCACAGGTAAAAACACGCAGAGAATGATTAAGTCCGTTTGGGCTTCGTTGTTCATAACCATCGCCAAATCTTACAGTTTTTATCGATGGCTTATTTTCTGTTTTCATTCCATCCTCTGGTAACCAGTAAAATTCTTCCGTATTAGCCACTTAACATTCCTCCATCACGTCGCATATTTAACAGAGCGCCCTGCACCCGCTGATCAACCATCCCCATAAGTGCTTTTATTGCCTGAGGACCAATCTCTCCATTCTGGCCGTCATTTTGAATAGTGATTTGGTATACAGGGGCATAAGTAATATCTCTGCCTCCATTACCACTTTTACTATTAATAGCTCTGACACCAAGAGAACCATCGGAAGTTCGCGTTAATGGCATAATAGCTTCCGGTCCAGCCTCACCAAAAACACCAGCTCCTTTTGCAAAAGCAAAAAATTGCGGGGAGTCATAAATACCGTTCGAATATGTACTCAATGACGGAGACTCATAAACACCGCCCTTTGCATTCGGAATAAATTTACTAATAGCACTCCCGATAGTTCCTAAAATACCCCCAGAAGAACTGTTACTAATGCTGTCGAAAATCCCAGTAATTGAAGCCTTTAATGCAATTCGACTAAGATCTGAAATCACGGAAGTAGCGAAAGAACGAAAATTTGCCTTGCCTGTCGTGACAAAATCACCTAGCGCATCGGTCATCCCATCAAACATCTGAGTCGTGGTTGATTTTATTTGCGCACCGATATCCTTAGTGTCATCCAGCCAGTTATTGAATCCCTGGGAGGCACCACTAATCCAGTCTCCTGCCTGAATATCGAGCTGCTCGTTTTTCTGGCTGACAATTTCTTTTTCTCGCTCCAGAGCATCATTCAGAGCCTGCATTTTCTCCTGAAAAACATGATTTGACATTCCACGGGATTTATCTGCATAGTCACGTTCAAGTTGCAGACGCTGATTGTTATATTCACGTTCAATCCGCAGTAATTCCTGCTGGCGTTGCTGATTTTTATCGCCAACCCCATAACCAGCAATCTGAATATCATACCCCTGCTGACGATTATCAATCGAAGCCTGCAATGAATCACGCCATGCGGCTATTTCGGCGGATTCTTTGATTAGCCTGTTATTTTTTTCAATCGCAACATTTTTCTCCATCAACGCGGTTATTTCTTCCCGGTGTAAGAGAAGCGATTTCTGATCCTGGGTTAATTTCGATGACGGTCGTGACTCCAGGTCGGCAATCTGCTGACGCCACTTAACCAGTTCCTGTTCAGAGGAACTTAATTTAACGGTCAATTCAGCTTGTGAACTTAGTAACGCATTCTGTTGATTCAGATGATCAATCATTCGTTGGGCAGCATCATCCGAATAACCTTTCGCCTTTGGTTGCTTTGGATCTTTATAACGCTCATTTATTTGAGCGATAAGATTATTATATTCTTCCTTTGAATACTGATTCTTTAGCTTTTCCAGTTTTGCAAGTTCACTAGCTCTCTGCTGCTCCCGGGTCTGATATTGTTTTGAAAAAGCATCTGCTCTCTGTCTGAGTTCAATTCCTTCCTGTTGTCGCTTGTTGTAATCGTTTATTGATGAATTTAGTACGTCCTGAGCAATTTTTTCTGCTTGAAGTACGCCCAATTGCTGCTTTAATCGTGCCAGCTTTTTATTTTGAGCTCCGCCATCTCCAATGCCACCTAACCCGAAAACTCCGGGTCGGGTATTTTTTTCTATTTCATCAATTTGACGGAGAACATCTGAGATTTTTTGATCAAGGGAGGCCTCACGGCCAATATCCAGCATGGAATCCCATGCCCATTTTGCGGAGTCTGCGACAGCTTTCCATGCAGTCTCAAGATAACCAAGATTTTCTTTAATCTGGTTGGTGCGCTGGATCATTGAGGATGAGTATGCTTCTGTCGCAATGCGGGCGGCCTCCTGCTGGCTCCCTTCATCCTGTAGCGCCTTAATCTGGTTATAAGTCGCAAGTGTCAGAAAATGGTACTGATCATTAAGTTTTGATATAGCACTGACAGGATCCTTTGCAATTTCATTGAAGTCATTAACCAGTTGTTCGGTTGATATTCCTGTTACTTCGCTCGTTTTTACTATCGCTGTCGTCACTTGCTCCAGCGAACTGCTCGCTACCTTTCCCGAACGCACAAGCTGGTTTAATACTGCCGCCGCAGCGCCAGTTGTCGAATCAGCCGCATTCCCGGCACGTTGAGCTATATCGGCCAATTGCCCGCTGGTTGTCCCCAACTGATTTCCGGTAAGAATAAGAGATTTATTAAATTCGTCCTGCTCCTGAGAGCCTTTATAGTAAGCCAGCCCTAAGACGCCAACGGCTGCTGCGGCCAGGGTAAAAGGATTAATTAATCCCAGCACATAAGAACCTACACCTTTGATCGCCGGGCCAATCCCACCGAACATATCTTTTAGCTGGCCGCCCTGCTGCATTAACACCATAAATGGCGACTGACCAGTGGACAACCCAACAACAATATCCGTCATTTGTGCAGGCAACATGCGCATAGCAAAAGCCGTTTGTTTTGCCGACATTCCGGTTTTGCTTAATTGCGATTGAGTAACCTCAAGCTCACTCCGCATAGCACGAAGTTTTCCAGAAAGCTCCTCATACATTTCAGGAGAAAGCATCCCCTTAGCTTTTGCTTCATTGAGCTGTTTCTGTTGTTCTACCAGACGATTAAAAGCAGTTCCGACAGGATCAAGTTGAGCAATCAGACGTTGCAAAGCAGCAACCTGTTCATCATGTGCTTTTGCTGCTTCTCGCTCTGCCTGAGCCTCTCCGGTAAGCTCTCGCCGTGTTTCCTGTATTTTTCGGCTATAATTCTCAAACTGAGAACCATTTATTTTCCCGGATGCAAACGCAGCATTAAGTTCATCCTGCTGTTGTTCAAGATTTCTTAGCGCCGCAGCCAGAGGGTCGATCTTGTCCAGCATTCTTTGAAAGACCTGAGCCTGCGCTTCCTGCTGGGCGGCAGCAAGTTTTCCGGCCTTCTCGGCTTCTCTCTGCGCTTGCGCAACCCCGCTCAATTCCTCTGTGGTTTCATTAAGTTTACGGACAAGAAATTCATATTCTTCTTTATCAATAAGCCCTTTATCGAAAAATTTCTTTAATTCAGAATAGCGTCGACCGACAGTATCAATTGCGGCACCAACTGGATCAATAGCTGCTTTTAATTTTGCGAGCGCGTTCTTCTCATCTTCTGTTGCCTTAGTCACTTTCCCTGCGCTATTTGCAGCAGTTTCCCCAGCCTGCGTCATTTTGACTAATGAGGAGGCCAGATTGTCAGCATTATTTTTCGCTCCAGTGCTATCAATAATTATTGCGAGACGCGAGGTTTGCTCTGCCATTCATTAAAACTCCTGACAACAAAAAACCCACCGAAGTGGGTTTCAGGCGACATAATAGTAGATATAGCGATTACGAGGCCACGCAATGCTTTTCTCCAGGAGCATCATCGATTTAATTAAAGACACCATCACATCTCTGTAACAGAGTGTACGTAATTAACAACTACACACACTGCTCCTGAAAATACTGGTCATCCAGTGCAAAGATCACTGCTTCAAATTCATCGCGCTCAATCAATACCGGATGAGTGGCTAAATATTCATTTATCTCTGTCAGAGATAAAGGCAAAGGCACCCCAGTCATTCCAGCATAACGTCGGGCACGGGATATTACCGAATAGGCGTACAACAATTCCTTAAGCACCGGGTCTATTTCTGGTTCCGGTATCGGTGGCAACCTGAGTTTTTCTCGCTTCCATCTTGCCTTTTCACCCTTTTCTCCCCCGAACTCCGATAACCACCGCTGGGCGGCTATGGCTTTTTTATCGTATCCTGCTTCTGCTGCTCTTTACCCTGGGCGATGCTGGCTGCTTCTGCAAGGATCTGCCAGTACAACTCCGGATTCTGCTTAAGCAGCGCGATCCCTCGTTCTGGCGTATATTCCAGTGCAACCTCAACACCATCAACCAGTTCACCAACCCCTTTCCAGTCTTTCAGCAGATAACGAGCAGCATTATCAATGAGTAAATCATCAACAGAATCCACCTCGGAAACCTTTGCAATATCAAACTCCTTCGTTCCGACGTGCAAACTGGCATCCATTTTCTCAATGTGGCGACGGATTAATGCATTACGGGAGCGATACTGATCGTTATCGCTGCTTGCCACCAACAGTTTTAACCCGTCTACAGGTTTTAAGTCCTTCATTGGGGTAAACCAGCGTTCACCACCGATGATAATTTTCTGATTAAGAATAAACATCCATAACCTCATTCAATGCGCCCCCCTGTAGTGCAGTACCACAGGGGGAATAACGGAAAATCAACTAATCGCCTCAGCACTGGCTTTTGCGATCACGGCAGCCGGGGAGGCTTTTTTTCTGGTTATCGTAGGTGCTTCATCTGCTGCGGTAATGCTCAATTGAACCTGGATAATGTCGGTATTACCCCCATCAGGCCATTCACCTGACATCTGAACCTTCGGGAAACTGAAAGTGTATGCCCCCTCTCCATTCGAAAGCGTGAAGCTGAACGGAACTGTTTCTCCAGTCAGTGTTTTACTCCAGATTTCCCACGCGGCTTTAGACCATGAAAGCGTCACCGTACCGGACGGTGTAAAAGTAGTCGGAATATTTGCTCCTGCATAAGGCGAGCCAGTCCCGATACAACGCTGTGTCTGGAGTTTGTTATCGAACTGAATATCAAAACTGTCGATACAAAAACCGTTACCTCCGGCAACACCATTCAGGCTTACTGCTGAAACCTCCTTAAACGAATAACGTAGCTTTCCTGCACTATCCACAGGTTCGCCTTTGATAAAATTCGTATCATCGGCCTTTGATTCCCAGTCCAGCCCGGCAAAGGTTACGGTCGCCGTAATATCGCCGTCGTTAGGGATCTGCATTTTCCATGAGCCAACCTGCGCTCCTCTGACAACAGAGGCAATTCCGACATCGGACGCATAGGTCGCCAGAGAAAATGTTATTCGCTCATTCCCCATTGTCAGAGAATCACCTGACCATTCCGCGCCGAAACAGGATGCAAGAAAATCATCATGTTGACCCCAGCGAAATTTGGTACCAACATCACCGCCAACATCCACAGTGCCAGGCGTCGCCCCCTGAGCCATCCGGGAGCCACCAATCTCATTATTTTCGCCTTTATTCTGGGTGGGTTTTACTCCCCAGCTTGTGCGTTTTAATAAACTCCAGTCACCACTTGCTGGTGTGGTGCCTGCAACTGTCTCCCGGATAAATGCCGAGATAACCTTTGCACCTGAACTCACAGGAGCCTCCTATGTCATTAATTGCGCTAGAGCGCGCGATATGGAATTTGAAGATTAAGCTGGAACCAGCCATTCTTTTCGCCAACGGTTATTGAGGAAACAGCCTGGTAACTGAGACGGTCGTCATCCTGAAACTCAAACAGTTCCCGCAATTTATCGGCTGTCTCAGTAATGAGTTTTGAACCAGAACCTGCGGGGACAAATAACTGAATAATGATTATCCCCGTGCGATAAACAACCGGCCCCGCACCAATTTCATTAACTCCAGCCTGCCCGGGAATATTACTTAACCGCGCCCAGATTAACTTACCGGAAGGATCGAACGTTGGCCCGTTCGGATACAATACGTCTTTTCCATTAATAACCGTCTGTGCCGTCATTCTGGAAATGACCGTATTTCTGATTTCAGTAAACGTCATTTGTAAGCCTGTAAAACACCATGAAAAGCGTTGGCATACACGCCAGTTGGCGCTTGTTGTGAATGACCGTTTTCAAGAGCCTCTGCATAAGGAAGGTTATTCTGGATATAAATAATTCCGTAATTTGCAGCTTTCGAAATAACCCCGATCCCACGCTGAACCGCAATCGTACCGTTCGGATCCACGTTATCAGATATACCAAAATCGGGATGCTGTAACGACACCATGTTGTTATTTCTGAAACGCCCGGTATCAACCGGAGCAGCAATATCGATAGCAGTAAGAATCTGAATAGCGATGTAGCGAATTTTCAGCCCCACATCTTCCTCAATCATCCCGGCAAATATTGACGGTTCGATATCCCATGCCTTTGCCATTTACGCTCTCCTTAACTGGATTGAGTAAACTGATGCGGAAGGATCTACACTCGCTGTAATTACCTCGTATCGTTGCAACTGCCTTGATACAGGATCATAAATCTCAATAATATGGCCGACAGCGGTTTTATCCGTAACCTCGCATACCAGAGCTGTTAATTTAAGGTCACCATGCAAAATATTAATCCCATCAATTCTGCCCAGCTTATAACGCGTCAACACGCCTCGCCCGGTATAGGTTGCTGTGGATTCGCCGCCAGTTTCCGTCACTGGATTCCAGTTCCGGTGCGCAACGTAAGAACCAGAAAAATCACTCACGGCGTCTGCTAAATCCTCATCAAAAGCAGCGGCAACCTCTGACTGAATCTCTTCACGAAGCCCCATCATCCCCCCCTCACAACCCTGACTTGTGAGCGACTAAGTCCGTACGGTTTCAGCAGTGCTATCGCAAGCTGTAAATCGGGTTCAAGCAATGCAGTGCTGTTTGCTGGCAATTCAGCAAATGATTTCGATACACTGACCCCGTCAGCCGACACGGCTTTACTGATAACAACGCCAGAATCATTTTTCTGCTGAAACAACTTACCGACAGAGGCAATTCTGGCTGCATATGCTCCCGCAAGTTTTACCTCTTCCGGAATACGGGATGGGTTAATTTTCAGGCCGAAGCCATTAAGCCAGGCATTAGCCATTAAAACAGCTTTATTTTTAGCGTTCTCACTCGTCCAGGCGTTCCCAAACGCATTATCAACGTCATCACAGGTCACGTAAGTGATCATGTGTTACTCCTGAGTTTTCCAGCCCAGAGCCTTCCAGTTGTCAACTTCATCAGGATGAACATTAGCGATAGTTGGTGCGCCGGGAAACATCTGATAATCGGTCACCATAACCACTAACTCAATTTGCGTTTTTTGTGGCTCCTGAATTTGCTCCACATTTTGCTCCACCACTGCATTTTTTTGCGCGGCTTCACGCTGTGCTCTTTGCTCTTTAGTTAATCCGGCCATATACCCTCCATTAAAAATGGGGCCGAAGCCCCGTTTGGATGTTTAACCAAGAATCAGACAACCATGTGCCGGTTTCACTGACGAAACACCCCATGCCAGTCCAACTTCATAGCGCACCTGGCGATACTGACGATACAGTGCAATCTGGAACGTAATCCCTGAAATCGGGTCCGTAACATTCATTACATCATCAGCATTATCGCCACCTTCCGGCATTGCCGGAGTACGGGATGCCAGCAGAAACGCGTTGCGATCAAACGCCATATTTGCAGTAAAGGAGCCAACAACTGTGATTGCAGTATCATCGGCCAGATCCTGACGCAGTCCCGGTGCTGCAAGAGTAATCAGATTGCTGGTCGCTGCTGCCACAACATACTGATTAGGATCGCCAGCGAACGTAACAATCTGACCTGCAGAAATACTCCCCGAACCAGTATCAATGGAAATAAGAACATCGCCTTCTTTTTTCTCGCCATTCACGAGATAACCAGTTGCAGCAACCTTTGGCGCTCGTTTTACACCTGCCGAACTGTGAATATTGAATCCC
This sequence comes from Escherichia sp. MOD1-EC5950, assembly GCF_002965345.1. NCBI lineage: Bacteria > Pseudomonadati > Pseudomonadota > Gammaproteobacteria > Enterobacterales > Enterobacteriaceae > Escherichia > Escherichia sp. MOD1-EC5950. The sequence continues at coordinate 298,053 of NZ_PTSR01000003.1, read as the reverse complement.
TCCAGACGCCCCAACACGCCCTCACGCAGTAGCTGTTCAGTGCCGGATTCATTCACTTTAAACAATACAGACTGTTTTCCGCGCAAATTAGCAATGGCAGTGGAACCAAGCACCATCTGCAGATCTGTTGTCGGTGCGCCGTTATCCTCCAGAACCTGACGAGCCAGAGCAGCATCAGAAAGATCATCTTTAACACCAAACGGCGTTGTCCCTGCGGTTCCCACGGCGCGGGAAGCACCGAAATACAACACACCAAGATCAGCCTCAACCTCGTTTGCAAGGGCGCGAAAAGCCTGCTTGAACTGATCAGCCAGAATGGTGTTGTAAGTCCCTGAAGGGCCAAGAGCCAGTTGTTCTTCACCATTCCATTTAACCGGCGCCATTTTGGATTTAGTAATTTTTACATCAACAGTGCCAATATTTTGATCACCGGTATTCGGAGCTGACGGCCCCGGTACGATATCTTCGGTTTTCGCCTCAGGCGCAACTGGCGCGGTTACCGTCTGATCTTTTGCTGCGGCGTCAGCTTTTGCGTTTTTTGCTACCGCAGGGATAAAACCTACCTGCTCACGGGATACAACATCCAGGGCGGTGTAAATAGTCGGGATCAACCCGGTCAGGGTATTTCCAGCCATAATTAAATATTCCTTAAAAATTTGCGTAATTGTGAATGGATTGAGTAGTGAGCTATCCAGCCCTGACACCAACTCCCATCCGGAAGCTGGCAAATGTATTAATCAACGATTGTGATACCGTCTTTCAGTGCGTTTTGCTTACCTGCAACATCCAGTGCATCAAAAGCAGAGCGTTTCATCGTTTTCTGACCAATATCATGCTGTGTCGGACGGGAACCGCCGCCATTGTTGCCACTGGCTTTCAGGATGTAGTCTTTCTGAGGGTAATTTTCGACGAGGAACTCCAGCGCCTCATCAAACTGCGCCAGTTCTCCTGGCTTCGCGCGGGAATAAATTTTGTTGCCGGAAGCGTCATAAGCAACGATCTTCCCTTCTTCCACTTTGAATGCCTGTCCGAAGCGGGCTTGTAATAAATCTGCCGGGATCGCAATTTTATCGGCAATATATTTTGAACCCGCAAAACTACCGCCAATCATAGAATCGTAAAGCTGCTTCTCCAGCATCTGAGAGCGTTGCTTTTCTTCATCTAATTGCTGCTGAAAATTTTTCGTAATTTCAGCCTTAACCTGGTCAACCTGTCCCGCATCGATCAGCTTTTTCTGGTCGATTTTTGACAGCATTTCCAGTGCCTCGATCGCCTTCTTCGGGTCTTCGATAGCGGCAAACTTAGCCAGTTTTTCCTCTGCAGCTTCTTTAGCCAGGCGATGATTTTTTGCCTCGCCATTAAGTTCTGTAATTTTTTTTGTCGCCAGCGGTGCATCGAAGCCGATTTCTTTACCATCGTCGTGCACATAAACTGGCAGGCCAGCAGTATCAATTTCTGCGTATTGTTTTCCGTTAATCTCGACCGTTTTCAGTTTCATATTAGTACCTGGTTTAAGTCTTCCGACAGTTACGCTGCTCACCATCCGGATCGCAGCAATAAAAAAGGCCACCCGAAGGTAGCCTGTTGTAATAAATGATTTATTTAAATCCCTGCTTTTCTGAATACCTGTGCATCACGCTCACGGAGTTGCTTCAGCGTCAGCCATTCGCCTTTATCGGTGTAAAATTCATCTGGCGACATACCACCATCCCGAATCAGCTTTGCCCGGGTTTCCCCCACAATCTGTTTTTGTCTGGTGTAAGGCTGACGCAAAAACCATTCCCTGTAGGTTGTATCTCCGGCCACCACGCCATCCATGCTGGCCCGCTCAGCCGGGGAAATATCACGAACATCAATACCCAGTTCCTTCGCTGATTTCAGAATGAACGTTTCCGTTGAGCGGCAGCAGAAATGAATTTTTCCCGGCCCCTGCAAATAAGGCACGCTGTGACCTACAGGTTTATTATCCAGCGTATATTTGAGGCGATCCCTGATTCGACATTGTGGCGTAGTACGATTATCAAGCGTTGATAACCATTGCTTACCCTTAATCAAATCATTATTCGCGCGTGCAAAACTCTCACGAGCAGTAGCAGCAAGATGTCCAACCGCTGTTTTTGCAATGCTGGCCGCATTAGCCCGGCTCATCTGCAATGCACCATCCTGAAATCCCTTACTGACATGTCCCCGAATTTTTCTTGCGATCTGCTCATTGGTATCCCCCAGCAAAAAACCCTGACGCACCGTATTTGTTATGCGTCTGAGCCGATCCGCCTCAAGATCTGAGGCCCACTCACTGAGCAGTCGTCCCTGGAATGGTCGCGCCATTGCAGCGGCGTAAAGTGCATCAGAAGAGATACCAACCAGAGGGTGAACATCAGCAACAAAATCAGGTAGCAGAGAATCAAACAGACTTAACTGATAACCAACCTCATAAATTGCCAGCTCGTTCAGCTCTCCGGAGAGACTGGTAAACATGCTGTTAATAGCAGTGCGGTTAACCTCTCTGACACTCGCCAGAAGTGACTCCAGGCGCGTAACGGTAAAACTACTAGGATCGAGGCTGTCCAGTGCTACCAGCAGGCGAGCTGTAAGCTCCGCATCGCTGTCATTCAGTATTTTCACTATTCTGGCAGCCACACCAGTGCTATAGCGGGATATCCAGACTGCATGAGCAATTGATTCATCACGCAGCCGTTCATTCACGGTTTGCATCATTGATTTCCATCAGCATTACACTCTGATTTTTTAATTCATCGATCACTTCCTCTGGACGGGAATCCTGATCGATAAATTTCAACGCCTGCAACACCCGAACCGCATCAATCTGACGTATATCACCGCCCTGACGCAATGACTGAACAGCCAGCGCGGAGGATGAGTCAAACACCTGGGCAGATACATCCAGTTCAGTGCGCACATCCACATTGCCACCGCAACTCTCTCCGCTCCATTCCGCCATTATCTGGAGAATATTATCGAGGGCATCTTCGAGGGAGTTCGCCATTGTATAAAGCGGCGAGTGTTCCTGCATCCGCTCTTCATTAGTCTGATCAACAGATTTGGTGGATGTATTTTCAGCCCGCAGAAGTTTAGCGCCGGCATGACGCATCTGATTTTCCAGCTTCTCAAGTGATGTTTCGCCAGATTCTATCGCTGCGCCACTATGTTCAACATATTCGAGGCCATTTTTTGTTCTGTCCTCAAAAATCGTAGCGGTGGATGCACCAACCGTCAGTTCTTCATTCCTGTCCAGCCCGTAGGCCACCAGCAATGGAACGCGGGCAACATGAAGAATATTGTCCTGCTCGCTCTGGCTTTGCCAGTGCTTGATATTCAGCAAGCCAAGATTAAGCAATGGCGGTGTACCACGCATAAACCCTGTTTTCTTCGTATACAGTGTTACCAGAGGAATATCATCACGGCTGGTATTCCATGACTCATGAAGCGTCCAGACAGATTCGCCATTAGTACCTTCGCTGCGTCGATAAATTTCAACTCGACGGGGCATAATATGGCGGATCTGCTCCACCTTCTTCTGCCCGAAATCATCACCATCAATAATGATGACCTCTTTTATACGCAAATCAGTGAGAACAACTTTCCCTTTTTCAACTTTCGATTTCCATCCAATAACCTGGCGTGGATTCAGCATCGTAACGTACGGGCGACCACCGGCCGCGTTTTCATCGGCTTTTGTCCGAATCTCTTTCATATCCGTTCGTGGATAGTCCACCAGCGCATGTGCCACACCATACTGAAATGCGAGACTGAAAAATTGCTGCGCCCACACATCCAGTCGGCTCCCCTCCATGTCGATATTTTCTGCATATTCCCTGATTTTTTCCGGCGTTTCCTCACTCAATACTGTCGGCTCTGCAAATATGCGCCCAATATTTTGTTTGATGCTTTCTTCATACACAGGAAGTAGCGTAGCCACAGACAGGCGTTTTTTATAAGCGTCTTCATCTTCATTAGGCCATTTGGGGAGATAATTTTCCCCCTGCCTGCGCATTTCAAGCGTACCGCCCATCAATGCGTCGTTAATATCCCACGCCTCCAGCATATCGTTATAGTCGAGGTTGGGTGTTGATATATCAGCCATAATTAAATCCGAAGTGATGTGACTCTTCCGGTCGGTTTGACAATAGGGAATTGCTTAACGATGAAATAACCTCCGGCATCATTCGGGTGATCATTGCCAGATTTTTTATCAGGCTCCCCCTTATCATCCCAGACCTGTTGCTCCAGAGATTCGGCATATACCGGACAACGCTTCACATTAACTTTATAGCGACGCTCACCATTGGCATTGCAGAACATTGCATTCATTGAGTTAACGCGATCTTTTACTGGCGGGTTCGAGCTGTTCACCACAACGTTAAAACCAGCCTGCTTAAGCTGGGCTATATCCGTCGTACTTGCGTTACTTGATTTTCTGGAATCTCCGGAAGCATCTGGATAAATATAAATCTCCCTCACTTTCCGGTAATCATTCCCGTCATACAGCCAGAAGCGTTCTTTAATGATGCGGATCATATCCGGCGTATCGTAGGCATTGATGATTTCAGTTACCGCACATGGAAGCCCCAAACGCAGCACATGGACGATCCCCGCCATCTTTCCAACGTTAAAATCCATCCCAATATAAATCGGCTCCCCTGGCTGCTCCACTTCTTCGCAATTATTCAGTTTCCGGTCAAACTGATGGTAAACAGTACCACTTGTCAGGTTAGTAAACTGTCCTCGAAGATAGGCTTTAATCAGCTCTGGAGGGTATGATTCAAGAAGCGAAGGAATGTAATCTGCTGGCAGGTTCTTTTCATTATCGAAAGTAGATGCCTGCACCAGACCATACAGTGAGGCCAGCTCTGTTTTTTCACGCACGGCTTTAACAAACTGCTCGTAGACAAATTTGAATCCTTCCGGCGTGGTTGTAACGTCAATACCGTTGCGAAGTCCATCAATCTTATAACGCATACGCGCAATTATCTTGCGCCACGCCGTTCTGGCTTTTTCCTTCGGCAAAATGTCCAGTTCATCCACCAGCGCATTACCAATTTTGAAACCGACGATCGTTTGTGGCTTCTCCATCGATCTGCAGATAGTGGTTCCCCGATACTGGCGTCCGTAATAAAAGTGAACCTCTTTATTTCCCTCATTAATTTTTACGTTCAATCCCCAGTCAGCAGCAACTTCTTCCACTGTAGGGTAAAAAATATCGCGAATTTGGGGATACGTTGGCGCAAAATATCCCTGATTTATACCTGGATGCTCCCAAATCCCCTTGCATATGCCGCCACACCCAACCCATGTTTTGCCCGAGCCAAAACCAGCAATATAGGCTTTAAATTTATGGGGCATTGAAAGAAATCGCGCCTGAGGCACATTAAGCGTCGGAGAGATCATCTTCATCACTCCTTACTCTGGCATCAACCACATTAATATTGATCGCCACAGGCTGGGGATGTTCATTATCTTCCACCGTTTCGATCTCTTTGCGCAGCTTCTGGTTTTCCATTCTGCGTCGTTCAATTTCCAGTTCCTGTAGCCGCTTATCTGCACATAAAGCCCCGCCAGCAGAAAGCAAACGCAACAATTCACGCCGGGCGGCAGCCTTATCCTCCAGCAGGATCTCAACGCCGAATTTTCCGAGTTTTGCCCCTGCATATAATTGCCGCGCATCCCCATCAAGCAGAGTGGTATCAGCCATATAAAGCTGTCCCGTTCCCTCACCGCAGCACTTCGGGCAGTCCGGATTGGGTATGGCGTTATCAACAAAGCCGAGGCCTCCATATTCCGGTTCGGGTTTGCCATCTCTGGAAGCCTGCGCCGCTGCCTTGTCGAATTCTGCTATATCGCGCCACTGGTAGAGATGATTCTCGCCCCAGCAATAACGGCAGTTAACACGGCGAAATTGTGCAAGCTGATTGGGGTCGGCCAGGACAATGGCCATCAACTGACTCACCAGTAAATCCAGGTCTGCGGTATAGCGTTTCTGGTACTGATTGCGGAAGTAGCTGATAGCGCGAAAAACCCTGGCATTTCTAAGCATACGACTGGCGTTGCTGTTAGCTGTCGCACCTTGCCCCTCATAACCGGCTAGTCGGTACGCCTCTGTCGGCTTTTTCCCCTGAGCAACAAGCATCGCAAACTTAGCCTGCTGGTCAGAAATGCCGAATTCATCGGGACAGAACGAAAATTCCTCCGCGTCGCCCTCATTCAGGCCCGCATCGAATACTGGCTTTTTTTCCTGAGATTTTTCGTTCCGCTTTTGTGCAGTCTGCGCAGATTTTTTCTGCGCACTTTTTTGCGCAGTTTTGCGCATTTCTGTCTGCGCATTTTTCGGAGGTTTTTTGATGTAACGACGGGCTGTTGCGTAATTCAGTCCCCTTGCTTCACACCATGCCACCGGAGATATACCGGAGCGGGTGTATTCAGCAATATACTCCTGCTGCAACGCCCCCCAGTCCGGTCTGCTCATCAGTTAGTCCTGATTTTTATCCACCCTGAGTAGTTCGCGCAGAGCAAAGGCATCCCCTTTTCTGGCAAGCTTAAACAATGCCGCTCGTAACTCGGCTTCACCTTTCGCTCTGCCCTTACGGATGGCCGCATAAAAATCTGTCATTGCTTCCCGATTTTCTTTCAGTCGGTTCAGATCAACATCCAGAACGTCAGCGATTTGTTGTGCAGTCATCCGGCACGCTGCCAGAGACTCGACTTTCGAATATGGAATCATTTGTCACCCCTATTGATATGCAGGGTGTCTTCTTCCTGTATTTTTCGTGAAGGATTTTTACTGCAGCGTTGTTCCAGGTGACCTGATGGTGAATGCGTTTATGGCTGGCACCCATCAGTGAGATTTTTACGCACGACGGCGCATACATGACGGAGTAAAAACTTTTAACGTAGGTTCCGGAATCCAGATACAGCTCGGTCATTCCGCCGCTGTTTTTCTGCGTCTGTTTCTGCCCTAACTGGACAGCACCGATCGTCATAAACAATTCACCACAGCGACCGAGATTCGTGTACGTATTCACATCCTCGTTAATGCGCCCCATGAATGAGAACGGTCGATCAACCGAACAGATAAAGCTGTTCATTGCCTTGCGTTTCACCCACGAAGCATGGCCGCCATTGTCACCAAGAAAATCCCCGCCCTGCGACATAGCGATGGAAAGAGCAGGTATTGATTCGTAGTACGCCAGCATTTCAGAAAGGATCGCATCCAGTTTCCTTATCGGAAAATAGGCCTGGTCATAGTTGCGATCCACCCGAAACTGGAACTCGTGATAATCATCATCGAGCTGAATGAAGTATTTACACCCGACCAGTTTTGCCAGGTCGAAACAGGCATTACGGGCGTAAAAAATTGAGCGGCGGTCACCGAAATTATCGGCTTCGTCAAAACGACTGGCGATATCGGCTTTGGAAAACACCAGCACCTGTTCACCAAATTCAGCCATGTACTGATGCCGTGTCTTATCTTCATCATCAACAACGATAAAAATTTTCCCGGTATAGCCAGCACGACGCAACGTCCGGTAAGTCAGAACTTTGTCCGGTCGCCCGTGAGTCAGAATAAAGGCGCAAAAATCATCACGCATATTCCTCCTCCTCACCACCATGCATGATCTCCACCATGCGCTGCGTCATCCGGACAAATCCATTTTCAATAGCCTGCTGATAATCAATGATCACCAGCGCCGACTCCTCGAAAAAACACTGAATTTCAGCGGGGGCGTGAGCGTAATAGTCCGCAATTCTGCTGAAATTAAACACCGTGTGGCGTTCTGCCGCGCACAGGAGGAATTTTTCGATATCGGGCTCAAGGGACGCCGAACGTATCCGGCTGATCAGCTCCTGAGTTTTCGTATCGTCGTACAGCTCACTGATGTCCGGTTTATCGCCCGACGGCTCATAAACAGGCGTATCAATTTTCGTCGTGTACGGCTCCTCCTCATTTCCTGTACCTGGCAAAACATCCGTCAACAGTTCATCAATTTCTGTCGGGCTGAATCCTGTCAGGGAGATATCAAAATCAGCATTGATTAGCTCCGACAGCTCCATCCGCAACAGTTCTTCATCCCAGCCAGCGTTCAGCGGCAGGCGATTATCTGCCAGGCGGTACGCCTTTTTCTGATCATCCATCAAACCAGACAGAACGATGACCGGAATGGAATCCATTTTGAGCACTTCAGCCGCCATAACGCGACCGTGACCAGCAATAATTTCGCCCTTTTCATCAATCAGCACCGGATTAGTCCAGCCGAATTGCTTAATGCTTTCTACCAGTTGTGCCACCTGCTCAGGGCTGTGTGTCCTGGCGTTGTGTGCATACGGAGACAGTTCTTGTAAAGGGCGATAGACGATCTTCAATTTCTCGCTCATACAGCCTTGCTTTATGAATAAAACGCACCCCAGCAGCCAGTGCTACTGGGGGCGGAGGTGTTGCTGGTAAAGTTAGGTATTGGATCAATGAGTGAGTCAATATAATATTAAACTCACAATTATAAATCAGCCATATATTAGGAGCGCCAAAAAAAACCTGAAAACAATATAATAACAGGATAAATTTCAAGGCGACCAAGAATCATAGCTATGCACATTAAATATTTTGCAATGTCATTAAGCACTCCGAATGACGATGCAGTAGCCCCAAAACCTAATCCCATATTATTAATACATGCAGCCACTGTTGCAAATGATGTAAGAAAATCATATCCCATACCATTTAACACCAGTATAAAAAACACCGTGAAGAGAGTATAAAGAAAAAAGAAACTCCATACAGACCTCATTACACGATCTGTAACTATCTTCCCTCCTACATTTACACTCAACAACGCTCTGGGATGAGAAAGCTGGTTTATCTCGTGTTTGCTTTGTTTGAAAAGTATAAGAAATCGAAGTGACTTAATTCCACCACAAGTTGAACCTATACATCCCCCAAAGAAACTTGACAACAGCAAAAACACTATCGTGTGCGTGGGCCAGTTTGCATAATCCTGCGTAGCTAAACCATTATCAGTGAGCATGGAGCTGGCAAGAAAAAACGAATGAATAAAACTTCCAGGCAAGTCATACATACCTATATGCCAGACCTGGAAAGAGGTAACAATGATCACCCCTAAGGCTATTAACAGAAAGAAACGAAGTTCAATATCTCTGATTAAAGGTTTTAACGTTTTCCTGCTAATAACAATATACCAAAGGGTGAAGTTGAAAGCCGATAGCAGGGAAAAAGAACCAGCCACCAGCTCAACCAAATAGTTATTAAAATATCCGATACTCTCGCTATGAGTTGAGAAACCACCAAGCGAAACTGTGGATATCCCGTGACAAATAGCATCAAACAAAGGCATTCCTGCAAGTCTATAACAGACAATACAAGCAATACCTAATAAAGAATAAGTTATCCAAAGTGTCCGTGACGTATCGGCCAGGCGGGGAGTAAGTTTGTCATCCTTAAATGGCCCTGGCATTTCTGACTGATAAAGCTTTGCACCACCAATACCCAATAATGGCAATACAGCAACCGCCAGAACAATAACTCCTAAGCCACCTATAAAATTTAACTGTGACCGATAGTACAAATATGCCCGAGGTAATGAACTAACATCATCAATTACAGTTGCTCCTGTTGTTGTTATTCCAGAAACCCCTTCAAATAGAGCATCAATAAACGTTAAATTAAGTTCTGAGTCAATCCATAAAGGGAATGCACTAATAACAGAAAACAAAATCCAAAACATTACAATTATAATAAACCCATCACGGGTACGTAATTGAATACCAGATTTCTTAGTTGTATACCACGCTCCGCCACCAATGCAAAAAAATATAACGAAAGTTATAAAGAAAACGAACAGGCTTTTTTCTTTATAAAACAATGCTACAACCATTGGTGGCAACATTGAAAGACTATAGAGCCAAACCAGGAACCCACACATATGAGTAACAACTCTTACATGAGATGTATTCATATCTAAATATTCTTTCAATTATAACCACCTTGCTGCAACATTATGATTATACTGTATAAAATTTAACTCATCTTAGATCTTACTTCACTGTTCCTTATGAAACAATCATCAAAATGAATCATATTGTAGTTAAGATTTTACTTTAAACACTGTTCGGTTATGTATTGCTGAGCACCTTCAAGTTGGGCCTGCATCATTACCAGTCGTTCCCGGAGGGTGAAATAATCCCGTTCAGCGGTGTCTGCCAGTCTGGGGGAGACTGCATTATCCACGCTGGAGGCGATGGTGGCTTCACGCACGGACGGACAGACTGCTTTGATGTGCAACCGACGACGACCAGCGGCAACATCATCACGCAGAGCATCATTTTCAGCTTTCGCATCAGCTAACTCCTTCAGGTATTTTGCATCGAGTGCAGCAACATCACGCTGGCGTATCTGCATGTCAGTAATGATTGCGGTCGCCTGGTTGAGTTTTTCCTTCACATTATCGCGTTGCGCTTTGTAGGTAATGGCATTATCACGGTAATGATTAACAGCCCATGACAGGCAGACGATGATGCAGATAACCAGAGCGGAGATAATCGCGGTTACTCTGTTCATTGCTGACCCCACAAACAGATTTCACGCTCAATCTCACGACGAGTCATGAGACCTTTCCATTGCTTACCGCCAGCATATGTCCAGCGACGTAGCTGATCACATGCGCCTTTGATATCGCCCTGGTTTATTTTGCGAAGAAGCGTCGATGTTCTGAAATTGCCAGCGCCCACGTTGTAAACGAACGAGTAAAGAGCGCCGCGCGTTGTTTCCGGTATATCAACTTTTATGTACGGGTTAATTTGTCTGGCGACCGTGGCAAGGTCTTTATTCAGGAGGGCTTTGCATTCTGCTTTGGTATACGTTTTACCGAGCATGATGTCTTTTCCTGTATGCCCGTGACATACAGTCCATACACCAACAATATCTTTGTATGGTATGTAGCTGACACCTTCCAGACCATCGTTACCACTTGGGCCAGTGATTAACACTGATGCTATAGCAATTGCTCCGCCACCAATAGCAGCAGCAACGGCTTTTCGTAATGATGGAGGCATTATTCACCTCTCGCAGCCTTGCGCTTATCTTCTTTAATCTTGAAATAAAGGTTTGTCAGGTACGTCAGCAGGCCAAATACCAAGCTACCCAGCACACCTATTGCTGCCCACTGTGAGGGCGTGACTTTATCGAGCAGCTGTAAAAACCAGTAGCCAGCACTGCCTGCGGAGGTGCCATAGGCGACACCCGTTGTTAACTTATCCATGGATTTCATAACCCCCACCTCGCAGATGCGGGCGCTGTGTAATGGAAACAAAAAATGGCCACCAGCGGCCCGTAAAAAACACCCCGTCAAAGACACCCGCAGATGCCTTTTGTGTGGTGTTATCTGATGTGATGTGCGTCGGATGTGACGCGGAGAAAATGAAATAAACCTTATCTGAAATTAAGGTTGATCTGAGGATTTAAACCATTTTTAAAGCTTAGTAATATCAACTCGTCTCCGGAAGGAGACCGATACTTATTCTTCTTCATGGACTTTGTCCCGCGGTCTTAATCCGACGACCGCGCTACTTTTCACCCTCTCGCAAATTGCTATCCAAAGGACGTTGTCCCACGAGTATTCCTGGATGCTCGTGTATTTTTTTGTCCTGAGAAAGGAATAAAAAAAACCGCCTGATACGGCGGTTGGTCAATTAAGGGATGAATTATTTAATTGTTATAAAACCGAGGCGTCGGGTGCCTCCCGAAGTATTCCGTGCCGTATGGATACTGTGGTTTCCCGCTAAACCGACTCTTTAAACCACCCTCGCCCTGAGGAACGCCTCTGCGGTGCTTTTACAACACCAGAATGATGCATCACCGACCCTGCCAGGAAATACAAAATCTCCACCGATAATGCACCATTCTGCTGCCGTAAAAAATCAGCACTGAGGCTACACCCGGCCTCAAATCATAGCCAGAGAACAGAATGCTTTTTCAAAACAACCTGCTCCCACGTAATAAAAAAATACGCCAGTGCCGCAATACAATAAGGCTTGTTTCAAATGCTGGAGCGGGTAGCGGGAATCGAACCCGCATCATCAGCTTGGAAGGCTGAGGTAATAGCCATTATACGATACCCGCATATGGTGCCGACTACCGGAATCGAACTGGTGACCTACTGATTACAAGTCAGTTGCTCTACCTACTGAGCTAAGTCGGCATTGGTTCTTCAGGGGAGCGATATCACCGAGCAAAGAAGAGTTCCCCCTCAGAACCGTTTTCGATGATACGATTTAATATTCCAATCGCAACAACACTTTGCGTCAAGTTATGTAAATTTATTTATGTGTTTTTATTTTATGTGAATAATTCACTTTCACTTAAAATATACATGACAATGTATAAACAAATTTATTTTGAAGGCGATTATTAAATGTCGTTTCTGATATCACGCCACAGAAACAACAAAACCCGCTCAATGGCGGGTTGTATTAAAGTTCATGCGCTTAATTTGCCTCGCGATACAGCTATGCGAAGCGTACCGAAATTGAAGCAGTTTGTGGCTCATTTTGCAATGATTTTTTAAGCATAATCGAACGCTTCTCTCATAGGTGAATACAAAATGAACTCAGCAACACGCAACCACTGATCAACACGACGTCGGCATGTAATCAACGCCCACTCTGGGTACTGTTCGTTTAATAACTCGGCCATCCTTCTCTTACTCATCCCTCGCCCCACATAACGCTGACTCAGGACATTTAGTAGTCCTGGATGATCCGCCAGAACTTCACCTATAACACTATCAATTTTTAGTGCCTCTGCATCAGTACAATGCGCCAGCCAGCTCTTTTGCTTGCCGTTGATCATCTCTCGCAAAAACGCTTCCAGCTCAGCTTTCTCTATTCCCGCTTTTTTCATTCTGCGCAGGGCTTCATTGATGGCTGTTTTCGTCAATTTTTTTGACGCCAGCAACTGGTTAAACATATTCCCCGTCTTACCGCCGCCAATATACGACCAGCGCCCCCACATGCGCAGTTTTCCCTGAATCCAGACACTTTCCAGCGTGGTGAGACGAAGGTGTTCCCCGCTTTTGCCTGTATTTGTTGGGTAAATCATAAATAACCTTCCTTTCTCCAGATTTCTTGCGTGCGAAAAACACCTTCTGCATGCATCAGGCGTAATTCTTCTTTGGTGTAATCGCTGGTTTTTACCCGCCCGTCGATTAAATCGTGGCATGAGTTACAGGCAATCGCTGCCTGCATATCGTGTGGTTTTGTCGCTGTTCCGCACGTCCCTGCCAACCTGTAATGCGCCAGCACAGAAGTTTCGGGATTGTGATTGCAGTAGCCAGGGATTCTGACCTGGCACATCTGGCCCCGCGCCGCTTTACGTAAATCCACCATTACGCAAACTCCAGTAGCTGCGCGGCCACATTTTCGACTTGTTCCGGAGAGGAAAATTTACGGAACAGAATCCAGTTCCACAGCACATTCAGTACAGATTTATAAACCTGCTGAAACTCGGTTTCGTCCATATTCGCAAACGCGATGGATTTCGCCCGACGCCCACGACTACCATCAGGATAAAAATGCTCGGTGTAAAATCCGGCCTGAATGGTTACCCACTCGCGGAAAGCGTCAAATGATTTGAGCAATGCCATATCCCGGGTTCTGCGTGTCGCAACGGTATTCAGATATTGTTCCGCGGCATCACTCAGAGCTGGCGTATGTTCCCTGCCTACTGATTCACACAGGTAATCAACGAAGCCGAACACCATTTCTCGTTCGCGAGGTGTGATCGCCCCACCGACCGGAGTCCAGTAATCGAATCCCAGTTGCAGGAGTTTGAAAAAACGCTTGTGGAATGCGTAGTTACGCACACGCTTAAAGTCTGCGTGTATCCACTCACCTATTTTGATTTGATGCAGAAAATCGCAACTCTCCGGCGTCGCCGGGAGAAGTAAACCAGAAGAAGTTTGTTTGACCAGTTGTATATGCGCCATTTCTCAATCTCTCGATGGCGCAGTGCAGCAGATGCCAGTTGTTCAGGCTGACGTATGAAGTATAAATAAACTGGCTCCAGTGTAAAGTCCCCACCTTAATGGAATAAAAACCAAACAACAGATTGCCGGGATAAAAACAACGCTTATTATTAAAAGCGGTTAAACAAATTAAATTTTAATGTTATGCAAATCTACCAGATCACCATAATATCTCATTTGAAAACCACTGAAATAACAATCCTATCAAGATCAATCATATTAAGGTGAGTAAATATGGAAAACAACAAATCTGCACATTACGCTCCTTTTTTATCTGTAATACTTTTTGTTTTATGCTGTGCGTGGGCATTATTTTTATAAAAATATTTACAGATAAAATAAACTCGCCAAAACTGGTTAAGTGTGGGTGCGTTGAGGATGCATAATACATCAGAGGTGGCGAGGGATTTCTCCCTCGCCCGGTCTCTTACTCCTCAGGTTCGTAAGCTGTGAAGACAGCGACCTCCGTCTGCCCGGTTCGGATTCGTACCTCGCAGAGGTCTTTCCTCGTTACCAGTGCCGTCACTATGACGGTTAAACAGATGACGATCAGGGCGATTAACATCGCCTTTTGCTGCTTCATAGCCTGCTTCTCCTTGCCTTTCGGCACGTAAGAGGCTAACCTACATGTGTTCAGCATAGATTGAGCCTCAGATTAATGTTAAGCGTCTTGCAGGACGCGTAATGTTAACTGGGGCTTTTCTCTATCTGCCTTTTGGTGTTCATGCCTGAGGCAGATAGCCTCAAGCACCCGCAGCAATTTTACTTAACTCCCGCTACCTCGCCAATATGAAATCAATAAGAAAGGTGCTCCATAAAATCACTCCTTCTCTTCTTTACCGTAGTGGAGTTGACCAATTTTGATAAGAGGGCGTCCCTGAGATTTGCGGTGTAGATTGGTATCGCGCAGAGAATACACACAGCCACAATATTCCTGCTGATAGAATTTTTCGCGCTTGCTGATTTCAATCATGCGGGACGAGCCGCCCTGCTTGCGCCAGTTATAATCCCAGTACACCATGCCCGGATAATGCGCGACGGCTCGCCGCCCACAGTCGTTAACCTGCTGCATATTTTTCCAGCGTGAAATGCCCAGTGAACTGCTGATCACACTGAAACCATTTTCAGCAGCGTACAGCGCTGTCCGCTCAAAACGCATGTCAAAACACATGGTACAACGGATCCCCCTCTCGGGCTCCCATTCCATTCCTTTGGCACGTTCAAACCAGTTGTCTGTGTCGTAATCAGCATCAATAAATGGCACGCCGTGTTGTTCAGCAAAGCGAATATTCTCATCCTTACGAATTAAATACTCTTTCTGAGGATGAATGTTCGGGTTGTAGAAAAAGATGGTATAGTCGATTCCCGAGGCCTGAAGCGCCTCCATCACTTCACCGGAACATGGAGCACAGCAAGAGTGCAGTAGTAGTTTGTTTGCCCCGTTTGGGAGCTCCAATTTAGGCCGTTTGAAATCAGCAATAGTCATAAATATTTTTATTGGGGTCATGAAAATAGCACAGAGTGTAGCATCAGAGCAGGGCTATCGGGAATAGATGTCTAAATCTGGTAATATCTGCTTTTGACACAAAGCAGACAACCACGCTAGCTCAATCCTGTGCCGTGAAAATGTCAATTCACATCTGAACTAATGCTCTTTAATCGAGTAACGTCTATAAATAACGAAAATTTCTCTGATAAAATGCCAGTATGCGCTGCATAACTTCGCTCTTCCGGCACTCACAGCAAATTATGTTTTGGTGCCTGTCATAACGACGTATTTCTCCGTCAGGTAATGACCAGATAAGGTCCGGATCAACCACAGATGGTTTCTTCACCTTTGCCCTAGATAGTTTTTTGCGGGCATTTTGCCAGTCCTTACGAGCCTGTTCAGACGGGAATAACCCGTAGCCAGAGTTGTATACATCGCCACTGGCAACCAGCTCTCTGGCGAGAACGCTCATCAGATATCTTGTCGCACCTGTCTTGGCTTCCAGTTGCCGTAACGTCTCGCGCCCACTCCGGCGTACTAGCTCAACAACCTGTCCCTTGATTTTTTCCCGCTCTTCTTGTGTAAATACTTTTGCCATAAGCGCCTCCGGCAATCACTTTTCCGATGCAACACAGCGAGAAGAATCAGTAATCTGTCGAACAATATCCCGGTGCTTGTTCAGCTCCCGCAGCGCGGCGCAGACACGTTCCCACTTCTGGACATGATTTTTCGCCCGACGCAGTTCGCGGTTTGCCATATGCAGCGATGGCAGAACGAGGTCATCCGCTCGCGTTTCGGTAAACGATGGCAACGACTGCACAATGTCCGCCACAGTTTCTGTTTTAATATCTTCCTGTGTTGCAGCTTCCTGTCCCGGTAACGCAACACCTGCTGGTTGAGGAAAGGCTTTACCATCAGTTTCCGTTACCGATGCAGCTTTCGGCTCTGCTGGTAAATCATCGCCCGGCATGCAGTAACGAAATTTACCGTTCTGATTAACGCGAATCAGACGGCCTTTGCTGATTGCCATTGCCAGCGTTGAAGCCACTTTGCGTGATGTGGTGCCGAAAAACGTAGCCAGTTCATCCGCCGTTTGTGGGCCACGTTGTTCAATCGTCGCGGTTAAATCGCACTCTGAGATTTTCGCTACTGTTGCCGTGGTGGTTTCTTCCGGCAGTTCTGCCTGCTCTGGCTGTTCCTGCTGAACGTTGTTATCAGCCACACGCCAGGTGTATACGCTTTTATCAACGAAGCCAGCCTTTTTAAGTTCCCACAGCTCGTTCAGCACTTCTTCACGACTGATATCAAGTCGCGCAGCCAGTTCTACCGACGTGGCTTTTCCCATTGCTTTCAGTGCATCAAAAACGGTTTCCATTAAAATTTCCTCCCGGTAAAAATCACTTCGCAATTCCTGGCTGGACGACATTCGGACGCCAGCTCTCCCAGTTAAAATTCACCCATCGCCCGCCGTTCATGGTCATGCGATCCATAATCCGCTCGCCGAGCAATGTTTTCATGGCCTCATAGTTCAGGTTTGTCAGCATCCCCACGCTGCGCATCGACGCTGTCCGGCGATCAACAATCTGGTGCAGCACCACCTGCTCGTTTTTTGTCTCGCGCTGAATGCCAATTTCATCAAGAACCAGCAGATCCACTTGGCACAGTTCCCGCAAAAATTTTTCGCCTGATTGCCCGTCGTCATAGCTGGCGTGTAGAGCACTCATGACATCAGCCACGGTAACCACAATCACTGTCTGGCCATCTTTCAGCAGGCGATTCCCGATAGCCGCCGCCAGATGGTTTTTTCCGGTACCAGGTTTTCCGCTGAACGCAAAATTTGTACACCCGGTCATCAGTTCATCAGCGATAGATTTCGCCTGGTTCAACGCGTATCGCTGACCGTCGTTCTGCACCTGGTAATTCGCAAACGAGCATTTGCGGTGCAATGGCTGGATGCCAGAGCGATTCAGAATTTTTTCCACCCGCAACTGACGATTCTGACGGTTGATCTCCTCACAACGTTTCTGGCCTTCGGAAAGTTGCCACTCGCGCCACTCCGCTACCGTTTTGAATGGGGCGGTTACATGTGGCGGGGCCAGTCTGCGGATACGTTCAAGAATGCCGCCTGCCGCAATATTTTTCATGGTCAGTTACCCCCTGAAGCCTGGCGGGATCGCACTATCCGGTAACGAGACGGTGTTAACCTGTCGGAGTAACGTCTCAGGTAGAACACCTTTTGGCGCGAACAAGCCTTGGTATTCATTGGCGATGCTGTGTCGAATCACCTGCTCAGGTGAAAAACCCTGCTGGCGGAATTTTTCCAGCTCCCGTATCGCCCCGTTAGCGCCCTGCTCCGTTCGAATCGGTTTACGCAATGCCTGGCGAAATTCAACCCACTCACGCCAAAGCGAGACAGAAATCCAGTTCGGCAAAGCAATATCCAGAGGGTCAAACTTTTTGACACCTCGATTCCCCCGGGGGGGATTTAGGGGGGGATCTGTTTTTAGATCTTTATCTGTATCTTTATTAGTTGCCTTTGTGTTGGCATCATGTTCAAACACCACTTCAACATCTGTTTGAACACCTGTTAAATTTCTCTCTTGTTTTGTTTGAACATCTGCTTCCTTTCTGCTTCTTCTGGCCTGAACAGATGCTTTTCCTGCGGCTGATTTTTTGGTTAATTTTTCCCTGACTGATGCCAGATCTTCCTCAATCCGAAGATGCACCCATTCCTCGCCGTTATCGCAAAAAAACTCCCGCAAGGATGGTTCAACATCAGCCCATCGCTCGTTAGTCAGACGGGCAATTTTTGCCAGCCTGTTTTTGGGTATTGGCTTTCCTGTTTGCCAGTAATTGAACATCAGCAACAAATACGCACCGTGCTCCTCTGCTGACAAATGCATGGTGTCAGCCAAGTAATCAGCTATGTACAGTTGCATGTATGGTAATGCGGCCATAATTGCCCCGTATGATGCTGTCCGGTTGCTTAGAATAAGCACAAACAGCATGAAAACTTTTGCTTAATGAACAATGACAGAATCGTCGGAAGACCCGCCACCGCTGAAATGCGCTTTCCGGTAAACGGCCTGGACAGCATCATCATGCGCATCAATTGCCGTACTTAACGCTTCCTGCGCCGCCAGTAATGCACGGCGTTCCAAGGTATCGAAGATGCAGAGTCGGTGACGCAGCTCGCGCGGAAGGATTGCCAGAATTGCTGGGATCAGCTTCTGAATTTTTTCTCTTTGCGTTTTCGTTTCACCTTTCAACCAACGGTGATAGATATTCTGCTGATTGTTCCAGTCCTTGCCTGGAACCAGAGGCAATTCGCCGCCCCCCTGGCGCAGATATTCTTCAGTAATGGCATTGGCTACCCATGCCTGCCCTTTTTCAGCAGCCAGGGCTAACAACACTGATTCGATGTGCTCATGCTTGATTTTCATGAATCAACTCCCATCAGCTTTTTCGTAGTAGTTTTATTTCTGCCAATAGTTAAAATTGCATCGGCAGAAAATAATCCGTTTGATGCATGAGCGATTTTTTCAGCGTAATTTGTTTCGCCGGTATATTCTGTGCGAGGCAATTTTCCGTTATCCATCCATTTGTAGATTGCTCTTTGGCTGACACCACAAACGTCGGCCACAACAGAAACGCGAACAGTTTTGATTACATCTTCAAGTGTTTTCTGGTTCATATCACCCTCACAATGTGAACTTTGAGTACATGCTATAACAGAACTGACAGTACATTCAAGAGCGAATATCATTGAACTTATGGTTCATGAAGATAAAGCGCGTAAAGAGTTCGCCAGTAGGCTTGCGCTAGCCTGTGAAAACGCTGGTTATGAACAACATGGAAGGCAGGCAGAAATTGCCCGTCGAATGAAATTAACACCAAAAGCGGTTAGCAAATGGTTTAATGGCGAAACAATTCCTCGCCGAGAGAAATTAAGGGAATTAGCAACACTCATTGGAACAACACCAACCTATCTTTTGGGAGAGGATACAGAAGAAAGTGGACAGGTACGTTTCTATCAGGAGTTAAATCCAAGACAAAAAATCATCATTGACCTTCTGGACGAGCTCCCTGACAGTGAGACAGATGAACTTTTAAAAACTCTTGAGGAGAAAAAACAGAAGTACAATGCAATTTACGAAGAGTTAGCACGAAAGAAAAAACAAAAAGCCTCTTAAACCAGCATAAATCCGGTAGCGTCCCCCTCCGGGTTTGTGCTTCACTTTATCCCATCTCATTTTTTTACACACAAAATGTACTTAAAGTACTTTACAACAATGAACACAAAGTACATCGTATACCTACCAACCCACCCCGCCCCACAGAACGCAGGGCAATACTTCGAGTTACCAGGCAGTGGTCAGGGGTTAAGTAGCCAGCCCGAGGCGTATGAACATGACGGCGGGATTCAAATTTTGCAGTGCAGCAGTTAGTTCCGCCACCCGGCGTTAAGGGGAGAGATAAGATGGTGCATTACGAAGTAGTTCAGTATTTGATGGATTGTTGCGGCATCACTTACAGCCAGGCTGTACAGGCTCTACGCAGCAACGACTGGGATCTCTGGCAGGCAGAAGCCTCTATCCGCAACAACAAGATGTGAGGGTTCCCAAAATGCAAAAAATCGACCTCGGCAACAACGAATCCATAGTGTGTGGCGTGTTTCCCAACCAGGACGGTACGTTCACCGCGATGACGTATACAAAAAGCAAAACATTTAAAACCGAAACTGGTGCGCGCCGATGGTTGGAGAAGCACACAGTAAGCTAACGATTAAAACGTCTACTCCTGCTGTTCCAGAATAACTTCATAAAATGGGAGTATTTTTCGGTGACGAGATAATAAGAACAGTTTGCGCTATCACTCTGATGTTGAATGATGCCCTTCCGTTCTAATTTTTTCATAACCGGGTTACGGCAAGGAGAAGTGATAATAAGATTTCCTGTTTTAAGGAAATCTTTAAATACAGCGATTTCTTTCTCAGATAAACGAAGCAATACTCGTTGCTCTGGTAGTAATGAAAAATGCTTTTGAATATGTGCTCGCAATCTTGAGAAGGAAATGGCGACCACGAAAGAAAAGGCAAAAACGATAATCTGAAAGAGCCAAGGTATTTCAGTATAAGCATTGAATGCGACAGTAAACTCTTTCGGTATCAGCCAGAGAGTGAGACCAAAAATGATAATCGTATACATAAGTCTTTCGAGTGGCTCGTTAGCAAAAAGTTTCAACAATGGAGTAAATACATCCAACATATCAATAACTCTCAACTGTAAGGGTATTGAAATGTTAACACAAGCTCTCGCTGTAGGGGTATAGCCGAGACCACCGAAGCCCGGAGGTGGTGAAATAAAACTGGGCGCAACACGAAGGCGCATTTCCGATATCCATAAAGAGTCGGTCTTGTCTGTTAAATTTAAATGGTGGGAGTGCGCCTCCGGTTGTAAATAACGACATTGCTGTGTGTAGTCTTGGCGGCATCAGTTTTTTCTTGAAGTTCGGCTGATGTCCGCCCTTTTTAAAGTGAATTTTGTGATGCGGTGAATGCGGCTAAGCGCACGCGGAACAGTTAAAAGCATCAGTGTTATGGGTGGATTATCCGGCGTTAATTGTTAACTGGTTAACGTCACCTGGAGGCACCAGGCACCGCATCAACAAAGTTCATTTGTGAAAATGGAGATAATTATGATTGCTCATCACTTCGGAACTGATGAAATACCTCGTCAGTGTGTGACTCCTGGTGATTATGTTCTTCATAACGGCCGGACATATATTGCCTCGGCAAACAATATTAAAAAGCGAAAGCTTTATATTCGTAACCTGACCACAAAAACATGCATTACTGACTGCATGATTAAAGTCTTCCTCGGTCGTGATGGTTTACCTGTAAAGGCGGAGTCATGGTGATGACTAAGAAAATAAAATGTGCTTACCACCTTTGCGATAAAGAAGTTAAAGAAAGCAAAAGCATTAAAAGACCACTTCATTTCATGCGTGGAGTTATCCCAACGACGGAAATGAAAAAATATTGTAGCGAAATATGTGCCGAAAAAGACCAGATGGCACACGAACTTTAATTAACTGACTATGCGAAACTGAATTTATGCCAGCAATGGCAGGGATTCGCTCAACCTTAATTAAGGAGAAAAACATGATTACCAGTTATGAAGCCACTGTTGTAACTACTGATGACATTGTTCACGAAGTTAATCTGGAAGGAAAGCGTATTGGCTACGTGATTAAAACAGAAAATAAAGAAACCCCATTCACTGTAGTTGATATCGACGGTCCATCAGGCAACGTTAAAACACTTCACGAAGGTGTCAAAAAAATGAGCCTAGTGCATATCGGAAAGAATCTGCCCGCAGAAAAAAAAGCCGGATTTCTGGCAACTCTGATTGCAATGAAATTAAAAGGTGAAATCTGAAAGAAATAGCCTGCGTATGGCGCAGGCTATGAACAGTGTGTATCCGGCAAGATCATTCACTGAACAAAACGAATTTTAATCTGAGTTGAGGTTAAAAAACAATGAGCACAAAACCACTCTTCCTGTTACGGAAAGCGAAAAAATCATCCGGTGAACCTGACGTCGTCCTGTGGGCAAGTGACGATTTTGAATCGACCTGTGCCACTCTGGACTACCAGATCGTTAAGTCAGGTAAAAAACTGAGCAGCTATTTTAAAGCTGTTGCCACGAATTTTCCTGTCGTTAATGACCTGCCCGCTGAAGGTGAGATCGATTTTACCTGGAGTGAACGCTATCAACTCAGCAAAGACTCCATGACATGGGAACTAAAACCGGGAGCAGCACCAGACAACGCTCACTATCAAGGCAATACCAACGTCAACGGCGAAGACATGACTGAGATTGAGGAGAATATGCTACTCCCAATTTCTGGCCAGGAACTGCCCATTCGTTGGCTTGCTCAACACGGCAGCGAAAAACCGGTAACGCACGTTTCACGCGGCGAACTCCAGGCATTACACATTGCACGGGCTGAAGAACTACCGGCTGTTACTGCCCTGGCTGTTTCCCACAAAACCAGCCTGCTCGACCCGCTGGAAATTCGCGATCTCCACAAACTGGTTCGTGACACTGACAAAGTTTTCCCTAATCCTGGTAATTCAGACTTGGGACTGTTAACTGCTTTTTTCGAAGTATACCTGAACGCTGACTACACCGATCGAGGACTGCTGACAAAAGAGTGGATGAAGGGTAATCGTGTTTCACGCATCACTCGCACGGCTTCCGGTGCTAATGCTGGCGGCGGGAACCTCACCGATCGCGGCGAAGGTTTCGTCCACGATCTTACGTCACTGGCGCGCGACGTAGCCACTGGCGTACTGGCCCGTTCAATGGACGTGGACATCTATAACCTTCATCCGGCACACGCTAAACGCATTGAGGAAATTATCGCTGAAAATAAACCGCCCTTTTCTGTTTTCCGCGACAAATTCATCACCATGCCTGGCGGGCTGGATTATTCTCGCGCCATCGTGGTTGCGTCCGTGAAAGAAGCACCAATTGGGATCGAGGTCATCCCCGCGCACGTCACAGAATATCTGAACAAAGTACTGACTGAA
Source organism: Escherichia sp. MOD1-EC5950 (assembly GCF_002965345.1). NCBI lineage: Bacteria > Pseudomonadati > Pseudomonadota > Gammaproteobacteria > Enterobacterales > Enterobacteriaceae > Escherichia > Escherichia sp. MOD1-EC5950. The sequence goes on along the minus strand of NZ_PTSR01000003.1, from coordinate 274,917 downwards.
ACCGATCATGCCAACCCTGATCCGGAAATCGTGGATATTGCCTGCGGTCGCTCCTCTGCCCCGATGCCGCAGCGTGTAACAGAGGAGGGAAAACAGAATGATGAAGAAAAACCGCAACCATCTGGCGCAATGGCAGATGAACAGGCAACGGCTGAAACAGTGGAACCGGATGCAACTGAACATCATCAGGACACGCAGCCGCTGGATGCTCAGTCACAGGTAAATTCTGTTAATGCAGACAAATTACTGGCTGCCTATCGCGGAGAATTTGTTGAAGGGATTAGCGACCCGAATGATCCGAAATGGGTTAAGGGGATCCAGACCCGCGATTCTGTGTACCAGCATCAGCCAAAAACGGAACAGAACGACCGAAAATCGGAACAAAACGGCCAAAATTCGCGACAAAATGAACCAGAAGCGCAACAGGAACCGGAAAAAGTCTGCGCCGCCTGCGGTCAGACCGGCGGCAGTAACTGCCCTGACTGTGGCGCGGTGATGGGCGACGCAACATACCAGGAAACATTCGATGAAGAGAATCAGGTTGAAGCTAAGGAAAAAGATCCGGTGGAAATGGAAGGCGCTGAACATCCGCACAATGAGAATGCTGGCAGCGATCCGCATCGTGATTGCAGTGATCAAACTGGTGAAGCGTCAGCTCCTGTAGCAACTGAAATCATGTGGCCGTCATATTTCGAGCCAGGCCGCTATGAAAACCTCCCGAACGAGGTTTATCACTCCGCCAACGGAATAAGCAGCACGATGCTGAAGGATGCCCGTATCAGCCTGATGTATTACCACGGGCGGCACATTGCCGGAACTATTCCGAATGAGGAAAGTGATGCACTGCTGCGTGGGAGGATCATTCACAGCTATGTTCTGGAAACGGATAAATTCGCTGATGAATATGCCATTCCGGTACCGGTTCCTGAATATGTGGTTACTACTTCTAACGAACTGATCGCCATCATTAAAAAACACAATGCCAGTCTGCCAGCACTGATGACACCAGAGCAGATGAAAGAGTGGATCGAAAGCTACAACAGCACTCTTATACAGCCACTGTCTGTAAGTGCTGGGGCCGAAGAAACAGGCATCCTTTACGGTTCGCTTCCGGTGGAATTTCGGCGTATCCCTGAGGGGGAAAAACACACAGCATCAGCAATGAAAGCCTGTATTAAAGAATACAACGCAAGCCTCCCTCCTCTGTTGAAAACCAGTGGAGCACGGGAGCAACTTCTGGATCAAATTGAAACTGTAGACCCAGAACTGGCAAAAAAAGAACGTGCTAAATCTTTGCCTTACAACATCAGTGGCACGAAAGAGCAATTAACCGAAATCGCACGGAAAATTCGCCCGGAACTGGTGACACTGGAGGACTGGCAAAAACGCCAGCAAGAAGAAAACGCCGGGAAAACGTTTATCAGTCCGGATATGTATGAACAGGCAAAAAATATTCACGCGGCACTGCAAAACAATACTGATGCGGCAAGGCTACTCAACCACCCGGATCGCAAATCTGAAATCAGCTATTTCGGGTTTGATGAAGAAACCGGGCTGGAAATCAGGGTCCGTCCTGATATCGAAATCCGGCTGCCATACGAAAGCATTTGCGCCGACGTGAAGTCAGTCAGCCTCGGTTATGTGCGGCAGGAACGACTTAAAGATCGCCTGCACCGTGAAATTATTGAGCGTGATTATCACCTCAGCGCCGCAATGTATTGCGATGTGGCAAACCTGGAAAAATTTTTCTGGATCTTCGTCAACAAAGATGCTGGCTATCACTGGGTGGCTGTCGTGGAAGCCTCGCAGGAACTCCTGGAACTTGGTCGACAGGAATATCGCCGGACGCTACGCCAGATAAACGAAGCCCTGGAGACAAACAACTGGCCAGCACCGATTACCGAAAGTTATACCGACGAATTAAACGACTTTGATCTTCGTCGTCTTGAAGCACTGCATCTGGCTTAATGGAGAACCTGACCATGCAAAATACCAATATCATCACGACAGAGCAGACACCAAATACCATTTCTGCCAGTAACACTATTTTTAACGTTCAGGCGTTGACGCAACTTCAGGCAGTAGCCAGGTTGATGTCACAGGCCACCGTCACAGTTCCCGATCACCTTCGCGGAAATCCTGCCGACTGCATGGCAATCATCATGCAAGCCATGCAATGGGGCATGAACCCCTACGCTGTGGCTCAGAAAACACACCTGGTAAACGGAGTTCTGGGTTATGAAGCACAACTGGTTAACGCTGTGATCTCTAGCTCAAGTGCAATTGTAGGCCGCTTCCATTACAAGTACGAGGGAGACTGGGAGAAATGCTCTCGCACCCGAGTGGAGACCGTTAAGAAAACGGCCAAAGGAGGCGGAATCTATGAGAAAAAAGAAACGATCCCATGTTGGACCAGTGAAGATGAGTATGGTCTATCAGTTCGAGTTGGTGCAGTTCTTCGCGGTGAAAGTGAGATTACCTGGGGAGAACCGGTGTTTCTTTCCAGCGTGATTACGCGTAATTCTCCTTTATGGACCTCAAACCCGAAACAACAGCTCGCCTATCTGGCGTTGAAATACTGGGCTCGCCTTTATTGTCCTGACGTCATCCTGGGCGTGTATACTCCGGACGAACTGGAAGAGCCACAGGAAAAAATCATCAATCCTGTGCCGGTACAGAATTATAGCGAGGTAAGCGAGCAGCGAACAGAAACCATCGAACAGCGTATTGACGAAGCGTGGATTGATGAATTCCGGCAGCGTGTCGAAAGCGCGGCCACGACTGAGGAAACCACTGCATTACGCCAAGAGATAGAGGATCAGAAAAACCAGATCGGCGAATTCTTTGCCGAGCTTAAAGGAAAAGTGGTTCGGCGTCATCACCGTCTCAATGCTATTGCCAGTATCGAGAAGATGATAAATGACCTTCCTTCATCAGGTGATCCAGAAGCAGAACAAAAATTTACTGCTCTGGAAAATACGCTGAATGCTGCCCGGCCACATCTGGGTGAATTATATGAGGCGTATAAAACGACACTGACAGATATGAAACCAGAATATATCGGCTCCTGATATTGACTTTGGCGGTGTAGCCTCACCGCCATCACAAAATTTTATTTTATGAGAGAAAAGACAATGCGGTATGAAAAAGTCAAACCATGCCCTTTTTGTGGTTGTCCATCAGTAACGGTGAAAGCCATTTCAGGATATTACCGCGCGAAGTGTAACGGATGCGAATCCCGAACCGGCTATGGTGGAAGTGAAAAAGAAGCACTCGAACGATGGAATAAACGAACCACTGGAAATAATAATGGAGGTGTTCATGTATAAAATTACCGCCACTATTGAAAAGGAAGGTGGCACTCCTACTAACTGGACAAGGTACTCAAAAACAAAATTAACCAAATCAGAATGCGAAAAAATGCTCTCAGGTAAAAAAGAAGCAGGCGTTTCCAGAGAGCAGAAAGTAAAACTGATAAATTTTAATTGCGAGAAACTTCAGTCGTCGTGAATTGCATTGTATTCAAATTAAAACTTCATAGCTGATTATTAATAATCAACATCGGGCGTCAATTTCAGTCTAACATTGGCGCCTGCCAGAGGTGATGCGATGGCACAAGTAATCTTTAATGAAGAGTGGATGGTTGAATACGGCCTGATGCTTCGCACTGGTCTGGGGGCCAGACAAATTGAAGCATACCGCCAGAACTGTTGGGTGGAAGGCTTCCACTTCAAACGAGTATCTCCTTTAGGGAAACCAGACAGTAAGCGAGGGATTATCTGGTACAACTATCCAAAGATAAATCAGTTTATCAAAGACTCATGATATGTCTAAATTACCAACAGGTGTCGAGATTCGAGGTAAATACATTCGCATCTGGTTCATGTTTCGAGGAAAACGATGTCGGGAAACATTGAAAGGCTGGGAGGTTACTAACAGTAACATTAAAAAGGCCGGGAATTTAAGAGCGTTGATAGTTCATGAAATCAACTCCGGTGAATTTGAGTATTTAAGACGTTTTCCCCAGTCCAGCACTGGGGCAAAAATGGTGACAACGAGGGTCATAAAAACGTTCGGGGAGCTTTGTGATATCTGGACAAAAATTAAAGAGACAGAGTTAACAACAAACACAATGAAGAAAACGAAATCACAATTAAAAACACTCAGGATAATAATTTGTGAGAGTACCCCAATATCACATATTCGTTATAGCGATATCTTAAACTACCGGAATGAACTGCTGCATGGAGAAACACTTTACCTAGATAATCCAAGATCCAACAAAAAAGGAAGAACCGTGCGCACAGTTGATAACTATATCGCCCTGCTCTGTTCGTTGTTACGTTTTGCGTATCAGTCGGGATTTATATCAACCAAACCATTTGAAGGAGTAAAAAAATTACAGCGAAACAGAATAAAGCCTGATCCGTTATCTAAAACAGAATTCAATGCATTAATGGAAAGTGAAAAAGGACAGAGCCAGAACTTGTGGAAATTTGCCGTTTACTCCGGGCTTCGTCACGGGGAACTGGCAGCTCTGGCGTGGGAGGATGTGGATTTCGAGAAGGGAATTGTGAATGTCAGAAGAAACCTGACGATACTTGATATGTTCGGTCCCCCAAAAACAAATGCGGGGATCCGGACGGTAACACTACTACAGCCAGCTCTTGAAGCACTGAAGGAGCAATACAAACTGACCGGGCATCATCGCAAAAGCGAAATCACTTTTTATCATCGGGAGTACGGCAGAACCGAAAAGCAAAAACTGCATTTTGTTTTCATGCCCAGGATGTGTAACGGAAAACAGAAACCTTATTACTCGGTAAGCAGTTTGGGTGCGAGATGGAATGCAGCAGTAAAACGTGCTGGTATTCGCCGCCGTAATCCGTACCATACGCGACATACTTTTGCCTGCTGGCTGTTGACGGCAGGAGCGAACCCGGCATTTATAGCCAGCCAGATGGGGCATGAAACTGCGCAGATGGTGTATGAAATTTACGGTATGTGGATTGATGACATGAACGACGAACAGGTAGCTATGTTGAATGCGCGGTTATCGTAGTTGCAAAGTTTGCCCCCAATTTGCCCCATTTAGTACCAGAGAACTGAAATAATGCAAGAAAATCAAAAGAATACGAAGAAAGAGATATACAACCTGAACAAATTACAAAAACGCCTGCGCCGCAATGTGGGCGAAGCCATTGCTGACTTCAATATGATTGAAGATGGCGACCGCATTATGGTTTGCCTTTCCGGGGGGAAAGACAGCTATACCATGCTGGAGATCCTGCGGAATTTGCAGCAAAGCGCGCCAATCAGTTTTTCGCTGGTTGCCGTTAACCTCGACCAGAAGCAGCCCGGTTTCCCGGAGCACGTCCTGCCGGAGTATCTTGAAAAGCTGGGCGTTGAGTACAAAATTGTTGAAGAGAATACTTATGGGATCGTGAAAGAAAAGATCCCGGAAGGCAAAACCACCTGCTCACTCTGCTCTCGTCTGCGTCGCGGTATTCTTTACCGCACGGCAACAGAACTGGGCGCGACGAAAATCGCACTGGGTCACCATCGTGACGATATCCTGCAAACGCTGTTCTTAAACATGTTCTACGGCGGCAAGATGAAAGGTATGCCACCAAAACTGATGAGCGATGACGGCAAACATATCGTAATTCGTCCGCTGGCTTATTGCCGTGAAAAGGACATTCAGCGTTTTGCCGATGCGAAAGCGTTCCCGATTATTCCGTGCAACCTGTGCGGTTCACAGCCTAACCTGCAACGTCAGGTGATTGCCGATATGTTGCGTGATTGGGATAAGCGTTATCCAGGGCGTATTGAGACAATGTTCAGCGCGATGCAGAATGTGGTGCCGTCACATCTGTGCGATACCAATCTGTTCGATTTCAAAGGCATTACCCACGGTTCTGAAGTGGTTAACGGCGGTGATCTGGCGTTTGATCGCGAAGAGCTACCACTACAACCCGCGGGCTGGCAGCCTGAAGAAGATGAAAATCAGTTGGATGAGTTACGCCTGAATGTGGTTGAAGTGAAATAACCAGGATAGCGCCCGATACGCAAGCTTATCGGGCTATTCTTGTGCTGGCCGGATAAGACGCAACCAGCGTCGCATCCGGCAATTCAACATTTCGTTATTTTAATAACCGCACCCGGCACGTTTTCCCTTTAATCTTTCCGCCCTGTAACTGTTTCCATGCCTTATGGGCAACAGACTGACGCACTGCGACGTAGACATGTGCTGGATGAACGGCAATTTTGCCAATATCTGTGCTATCCAGACCAATATCCCCCGTCAGCGCCCCCAGCACATCGCCTGGACGCATTTTCGCTTTTTTCCCACCATCAATGCATAACGTCACCATTTCTGCTTCCAGCGGCACAATGGCGCTGCTGGCTGGCGGCGTTTGCCAGTTAAGTTTTATCTGCAACATGTCAGAAATGATATTCGCCCGCTGCGCCTCTTCCGGAGCACAGAAACTGATCGCCAGACCGCTATTCCCCGCTCGCGCAGTACGCCCGATGCGATGTACATGAACTTCAGGGTCCCACGCCAGCTCAAAGTTCACCACCAGCGCAAGAGATTTGATATCCAGACCACGTGCAGCGACATCGGTCGCCACCAGCACACGTGCGCTACCATTGGCAAAACGAACCAACGTCTGATCGCGGTCGCGTTGTTCCAGATCGCCATGTAACGACAATGCACTTTGCCCTACTTCATTCAGAGCATCACACACAGCCTGGCAATCTTTTTTTGTATTACAGAACACCACACAAGATGATGGCTGATGCAAGCTTAATAACCGCTGCAACAACGAAATTTTGCCTTTGTTGGATGTCTCATAAAATTGTTGTTCAATAGGCGGTAAAGCATCTGACGTATCAATCTCAATCGCTAAAGGATCGCGTTGTACACGACCGCTAATCGCGGCAATTGCGTCCGGCCAGGTTGCAGAAAACAGAAGCGTCTGGCGAGAAGCAGGCGCAAAACGGATGACGTCATCAATTGCGTCGCTAAATCCCATATCCAACATACGGTCGGCTTCATCCATTACCAGCGTATTCAGGGTATCCAGCGATACAGTGCCTTTTTGCAGGTGATCGAGCAAACGACCCGGCGTTGCCACGATGATATGCGGCGCATGTTGCAGCGAATCGCGCTGAATGCTGAACGGCTGGCCGCCGCATAAGGTCAAGATTTTGGTATTCGGCAGAAAACGCGCCAGCCGGCGCAACTCTCCGGCAACCTGATCCGCCAGTTCACGGGTCGGGCACAGCACTAAAGCCTGGGTCTGAAACAGCGACGCATCAATTTGCTGTAACAAGCCAAGGCCAAATGCCGCCGTTTTGCCGCTGCCAGTTTTCGCCTGCACGCGAACATCTTTTCCGGCAAGGATCGCCGGAAGCGCGGCGGCCTGCACCGGCGTCATGGTTAAATAGCCCAACTCATTAAGGTTAGTGAGCTGGGCGGGAGGCAAAACGTTCAGGGTAGAAAAAGCGGTCACAATCTATTCTCGTGGTCATCGACGCAAAATTAGCAGGCGCGTATCCTCGCAGATCTACGCTCACGATGCGACAATTTAATCGGTTCTTCATCTGGCGGCGGGTCTGGCATGGGTTGCGGACGAGGGATGGGATCTGGCACTGGTACGGGATCGCCAGGAATGGGTTCAGGGACAGGAATTTGCAAATAAATGAGTGTCGTCATATTTCCCTCCGGTCATGGGGTGGACTCTTAAAGGGTAGACGCTGAAAAATTACAGGCAAAAAAAAGCCGACTCATCTAAGTCGGCGTCGTACGAATCAATTGTGCTATGCAGTAATTCAAAAAAGGAAGTAAGACAATATGGAGCGCAACGCCCATCGCTTGACGTTGCATTCACCTGCGAGGGAGATATTGCCCTGAATGGGTAGAGAGTTTATTGACTTCGCTCAAACTTTACGGCGTTTTTATATACAGGAAGTAGACAAATTTTCTTTTGTTACAACCATTTACTACGATGCAACCATAAAGCAACACCACCAATAAGAACAACTAACAGAATACAAAAAAGCGAAAAGCCGAATTGCCATCCCCCGCCAGGAATACCACCGAGGTTGACACCAAATAACCCAGTTAAAAACGTACTGGGTAAAAAGACCATTGCCATCAACGACATCGTATAAGTACGACGCGCTAAATTTTCCTGCATGACCTGAGCGATTTCATCTGCCATCACGCCGGTTCGGGCAATACAGGCGTCAATCTCATCCAGACCGCGTCCGAGACGATCGGCAATGTCCTGCATTCGGCGGCGTTGGTCGTCATTCATCCACGGCAGACGCTCACTGGCAAGGCGAGCATAAACATCACGCTGCGGTGCCATATAGCGACGCATCACAATTAATTGTTTACGCAGCAACGCCAGGAAACCGCGCGGCGGTATTTGTTGATCGAGCAGATTATCTTCCAGGTCGATAATTTTATCGTGCAGTTGTTCTATAAACTCACTGGAATGATCGGTTAACGCATCACACACATCCACCAGCCAGCCACCGCAATCGGTCGGGCCGGTTCCCTCTTCCAGATCGCTAACCACATCATCCAGCGCCAACACTTTACGTTGTCGGGTCGAGACAATTAACCGTCCATCCATATAAACACGCATGGCGACCAGTTGATCGGGACGTTCATCAGTGCTGCCATTAATGCAGCGTAAAGTAATCAACGTCCCTTCCCCAAGACGGCTGACCCTGGGCCGCGTGCTTTCCCCCGCCAGCGCATCGCGCACGTTATTTGGCAACAAGGGTGTTGTCGCCAGCCATTGGGCACTGTCATGGTGCACATAATTGAGGTGGAGCCAGCAAGGATGCGCTTCATCTATATCATCTGTATTTTCCAGCGGTTTAACTCCGCCTTTACCATCCAACATCCAGGCAAATACTGCATCCGGGACATTTACGTCCGCTCCCTTAATCACTTCCACAGTGCCTCCATTGTCAACGCATTATTTTGTAGTCTAGTCTTCTGGTCATCTTACGCAACATCTCATCACCCCATTACCCTGAAATGATTAATAAAATCCTGTCAAAATTAAATACAGAAAGCAAAATACTTTTCCTGATTTGAAAACGTGTAAAGCGTTAAATAGCGTCTATCATTATCAGAATTATCTGATCATTTGTCGTGGCATTTTTGCGATCAGGTAGTAACAAAAGATTGATAAAAATAACGGGATTTCAATGACTACGCACAACTTCAATACTCTGGACTTATTAACCAGTCCTGTCTGGATCGTTTCCCCCTTTGAAGAACAATTAATTTATGCCAATAGTGCAGCGCGACTTTTGATGCAAGAACTCACCTTTAGTCAGCTACGTACCGGCCTCTATTCCATCTCCTCGCAAAACGAGCTTCCTAAATACCTCACAGACTTGCATAACCAGCTCGATATTGTAGAAATTCTCACTGTCCAGCGTAATGGTGAAGAGGCGGCATTAAGCTGCCGATTGACCCTCAAAGAGATGAGTGAGACGGGAAAAGTAATTATCTTCGAAGGAATGGAAACTCCAGCAACACTGGGGTTAAAAGCCAGTCGTTCAGCGAATTATCAGCGTAAAAAACAAGGGTTTTATGCTCGTTTTTTTCTGACCAACTCTGCACCGATGCTGTTAATTGATCCCTCACGTGATGGCCAAATCGTCGATGCTAATCTGGCCGCGCTCAATTTCTACGGCTACAACCATGAAACAATGTGTCAGAAGCACACCTGGGAAATAAATATGCTTGGGCGTCGCATCATGCCAGTCATGCATGAAATTTCACGGTTGCCCGGCGGCCATAAGCCTCTCAATTTTGTCCATAAACTGGCAGATGGCTCCATTCGGCATGTGCAAACTTATGCCGGGCCAATTGAGATTTACGGCGACAGGTTAATGTTATGCATCGTACATGATATTACAGAGCAAAAACGGCTGGAGGAACAACTGGAACATGCAGCCCACCATGATGCACTAACGGGATTACTCAACCGTCGGCAGTTTTATCACATAACCGACCCCGGACAGATGCAGCACCTGGCAATAGCTCAGGATTATAGTTTGTTGCTCATCGACACCGATCGTTTTAAGCATATCAATGACTTATACGGTCATCAGAAAGGAGATGAAGTGTTATGCTCGCTTGCCCATACTCTTGAAAGTTGCGCCCGCAAAGGCGATTTGGTGTTTCGTTGGGGGGGGGAAGAGTTCGTCTTATTGTTGCCGAGAACCCCGTTGGATACTGCACTTTCGTTGGCTGAAACTATCCGCTTGAGCGTGGCAAAAGTGAGTATTTCGGGCTTACCGCGCTTCACAGTCAGTATTGGCGTGGCGCATCACGAAGGAAATGAAAACATCGATGAACTGTTTAAGCGTGTTGATGATGCCTTGTATCGGGCAAAAAATGACGGACGCAACCGCGTGTTAGCCGCCTGATATATTCAAAAACGCGGAAGCGTCATTTAATTATCGACTACGTTTAGCGTGGCGTTCCCAGTTTTCCAGCTTCGCCTGCACCGTTTTACGCAGCGCGACGTAACATGCCCCGCTACCGCCATGATGCGGTAGTGCGGTGCAATAGGCCTGTACGTCTTCGAACTCCGTCAGCCAACGCGCCACATAGCTACGAATAATATTCGCGTGTGATTTATCTTCCCGCCCTTTGCCATGAATAATAAGCACATTTCGCAAGCCGTCCGCCAGCGCCTGATGAATAAAACTGAATACCATTTTACGGCACTCCTCCACCGGCTGGCGCAGTAAATTCAGGCTGGCCTGCTGCGGATATTTGCCGCTGCGTAGCTTATCAATCACCCCATGTTGCAACCCTTCCCGACGAAATTCCAGCGGCTGGTTTAGTGGAATAATGTCAAGAAATCCGGTGGTGAGAAAATTATCAAGTTGCAGCGTATCTATACGCTGCGGCGCACGTTGGTTACGCGTTGGATGCCAGTAGACATCAGTAGCGCATTTCAGTGGCTGGACATCTTCCATGGCGTCAAGAAACAGCGATTTGTCGTCAGGGTTCATGTAGCATCCTCACGCAATACAGAGCGCGATATAATAACTGTGCCCCATCAGGCCGACAACGGTCTGGCGCAATTTCCCGTATGCAGATTAGGAACAACATATATTACGGCGAAGCATTAATGCATGATGACTCAGTTGTATAGCGGCTGATTTAACTTATATTTTCGTGAAACCGGTCACTGAAGAAAATTGGCAACAGAGTGGTAAAACCGTTATAACACTGTCACCGGCAGACAGGAACCCAGGCCGGAATAAAGACGCGGATGCACTGCTGTGTGTACTGTAGAGTCTGGCGGATGTCGACAGGCTCTATTTTTTTATGCGTGCGCAGAAGATAATCACATTCGCAGACTAAAAACGCGATCAGCAGTGGCTGCCTGCCCCCTTTTTTGCATTGTTTGCACCTCTATATAACCATCAGCACTAATATCTCTGTTTCTCTGACTCCTGCAACGATATAAGCCAGTCGCCAAACTGGATACCTACAATTTGTTAGCCTTACTGTCTCCTCTTATATTCTTGGTGGTATGGCTGCTGATATTGCTGGCATGGTATCTTGTCGGTCTACTGATTAGTCCGGGTTTTACCCACGTTTGTCTTGAGAGAGAACGGATGCTGAGATTACTTGAAGAAAAAATTGCCACCCCATTGGGTCCACTATGGGTGATTTGCGATGAACAATTCCGTCTGCGGGCGGTTGAATGGGAAGAGTACAGTGATCGCATGGTGCAATTGCTGGACATCCATTATCGCAAAGAAGGTTATGAGCGAATTTCCGCAACCAATCCCGGCGGTCTTAGCGACAAACTTCGCGACTATTTTGCCGGTAATCTTAGCATTATTGATACCCTTCCTACCGCTACTGGTGGTACTCCATTTCAGCGGGAAGTGTGGAAAACATTGCGCACTATTCCTTGTGGCCAGGTAATGCATTACGGTCAACTGGCAGAACATCTGGGTCGTCCGGGCGCAGCGCGCGCCGTTGGCGCGGCGAACGGTTCAAATCCGATCAGTATTGTCGTACCTTGCCACCGGGTTATTGGACGAAACGGCACGATGACCGGATATGCAGGCGGAGTGCAGCGAAAAGAGTGGTTATTGCGCCATGAAGGCTATCTGCTGCTGTAGACCTTAAACAATTTGTGCCGGTTTGCTCACAGTTTTATGTAAAGCCATCCTTAATAATTTAAGAATTTTCAAGTAGATAGATATATATTTACATCTATTATCGGAATTCTCCGCTGTTAAGGTTTGCTTAGACTTACTTGCTCCCTAAAAAGATGTTAAAATTGACAAATATCAATTACGGCTTGAGCAGACCTATGATCCCGGAAAAGCGAATTATACGGCGCATTCAGTCTGGCGGTTGTGCTATCCATTGCCAGGATTGCAGCATCAGTCAGCTTTGCATCCCGTTCACACTAAACGAACATGAGCTTGATCAGCTTGATAATATCATTGAGCGAAAGAAGCCTATTCAGAAAGGCCAGACGCTGTTTAAGGCTGGTGATGAACTTAAATCGCTTTATGCCATCCGCTCCGGTACGATTAAAAGTTATACCATCACAGAGCAAGGCGACGAGCAAATCACTGGCTTCCATTTAGCAGGCGATCTGGTAGGTTTTGACGCTATTGGCAGCGGTCATCACCCTAGCTTCGCCCAGGCGCTGGAAACGTCAATGGTATGTGAAATCCCGTTCGAAACACTGGACGATCTGTCTGGTAAAATGCCGAATCTGCGTCAGCAGATGATGCGTCTGATGAGCGGTGAAATTAAAGGCGATCAGGACATGATTCTGCTGCTGTCGAAGAAAAATGCAGAAGAACGTCTGGCTGCTTTTATCTACAACCTGTCCCGTCGTTTTGCCCAACGCGGCTTCTCCCCTCGTGAATTCCGCCTGACGATGACTCGTGGCGATATCGGCAACTACCTGGGCCTGACGGTAGAAACCATCAGCCGTCTGCTGGGACGCTTCCAAAAAAGCGGCATGCTGGCAGTCAAAGGTAAATACATCACCATCGAAAATAACGATGCGCTGGCCCTGCTTGCTGGTCATACGCGCAACGTCGCCTGATTTTTCCGCATAATCGACTATCCTTCTGTCATATCATTAAATTTTTCTGATTTATTGATCTGGCAGAAGGTTCATCACTGTTTCATTCACCAGATATGGGTTAATCTTTTAATTACAAACTGCATTGACAGTTGTTGTAAGGAGACCCTGTATGGCTATGTATCAGAACATGCTCGTTGTTATCGATCCTAACCAGGACGATCAACCAGCATTACGGCGAGCTGTTTATTTACATCAACGGATTGGTGGCAAAATTAAAGCTTTTTTGCCGATTTATGATTTCTCATACGAAATGACTACCCTGCTCTCCCCGGACGAGCGCACCGCCATGCGTCAGGGTGTTATCAGTCAGCGAACTGCGTGGATACACGAGCAGGCGAAATATTATCTTAACGCTGGCGTCCCCATTGAAATCAAAGTGGTCTGGCATAACCGTCCTTTCGAAGCCATCATTCAGGAAGTGGTCAGCGGTGGGCACGATTTAGTCCTGAAAATGGCACACCAACATGATCGTCTGGAAGCGGTTATCTTTACCCCTACCGACTGGCATCTGTTGCGTAAATGCCCAAGTCCGGTGTGGATGGTGAAAGATCAACCGTGGCCGGAAGGCGGTAAGGCGTTGGTGGCAGTAAATCTCGCCAGCGAAGAGCCGTATCATAATGCGCTCAATGAAAAACTGGTGAAAGAGACGATTGAACTGGCTGCACAGGTGAATCACACCGAAGTCCATCTGGTTGGCGCGTATCCCGTTACTCCTATTAATATTGCTATTGAGCTGCCGGAATTTGATCCAAGCGTTTATAACGACGCTATCCGCGGACAACATTTGCTGGCGATGAAAGCCCTGCGGCAGAAATTCGGTATTAATGAAAACATGACGCACGTCGAAAAAGGTCTGCCGGAAGAAGTGATTCCTGATCTGGCGGAACATTTGCAGGCAGGAATTGTCGTTCTTGGCACCGTAGGACGAACCGGAATTTCCGCGGCATTCCTTGGCAATACGGCGGAACAGGTGATTGATCATCTCCGTTGCGACCTGCTGGTAATCAAACCCGATCAATACCAGACGCCAGTTGAACTGGATGACGAAGAAGAAGACGACGACGATTAATCGTTCTTTAATTACTCACGAGGCCCGATACTTCGGGCCTTTTCTTCTTGCTTATTTCTCATCGCCGCCGAGGAAATAAATTCCCAGCGGGATTGCCAGCAACACGGTAAAAACCAGGCTGTACACGAAAATCATCGAAGATTGAATCACATACATTGATGTCGTCCAGTCAGACAGCGGAATATTATATTGTTCAATAACACCACCAATGGTTGCGCGAGTCACCACCGACGCCGCAATAATAAAAACCGCCAACAAGCCTAAGAGAAACTTTCTTCCCCTCGCTGACTTTAATTTCATCATGATCATAATGTAATCCTTGTGCAAACAAACTCTCTGTTACTTATGCGTAACAATACCATGACATTTTGTCGTTGTCTGCTCTGAAGGCGTCAGATTGTTGACGTTTATATCATCAATCTATTGATCAATTCGCTGATGTTGCTACTTCCTTCCCTTACTATTGATGATATGAATCATTTGTCGCGGTAAAATAGCCCCGCCAGGGGTTTCCGGCATGACTTCAACCAATCTGGAGGAGCCTGATAAAACAATGATCGCTGAACTGTTTACAAATAATGCGCTTAATCTGGTCATTATTTTCGGTAGCTGCGCAGCATTGATTCTGATGAGCTTTTTGTTTCGTCGTGGGAATCGTAACAAGAAAGGATTCTTATTCCATGCGGTTCAATTTTTGATCTACACCATAATTATTAGTGCTGTTGGCAGCATCATTAATTATGTCATTGAAAATTACAAACTCAAATTTATCACACCAGACGCCGTCGATTTTATTTGTACGTCACTGATTGCGCTTATTCTGACGGTTAAGTTATTCCTTCTGATTAACCAGTTTGAAAAACAACAGATAAAAAAAGGCCGTGATATCACCAGTGCGCGGATTATGTCACGTATCATCAAAATCTGCATAATTGTGGTGATTGTTCTGCTTTACGGTGAACATTTTGGTATGAGCCTTTCCGGGTTGCTGACCTTCGGTGGTATTGGTGGTCTTGCTGTCGGTATGGCCGGTAAAGATATTTTGAGTAACTTCTTTTCCGGGATTATGCTCTATTTCGATCGCCCCTTTAGCATTGGCGACTGGATCCGTTCACCGGACAGAAATATCGAAGGTACGGTGGCAGAAATTGGCTGGCGTATCACTAAAATAAACACCTTTGATCACCGTCCTCTGTACGTGCCAAACTCGCTGTTTTCGTCTATCAGCGTAGAAAACCCGGGACGCATGACCAACCGTCGTATTACTACGACCATCGGTTTACGTTATGAAGATGCGGCAAAAGTGGGTGCCGTTGTCGAAGCAGTACGCGAAATGCTGAAAAATCACCCCGACATCGATCAGCGACAAACCTTACTGGTCTATTTCAACCAGTTTGCTGACTCGTCATTAAATATCATGGTTTATTGCTTTACCAAAACCACGGTATGGGCCGAATGGCTGGCAGTCCAACAGGATGTTTATTTGAAGATTATCGATATTGTACAGTCGCATGGCGCAGATTTTGCCTTCCCAAGCCAGACGTTGTATATGGATAATATTACACCGCCGGATCAGATGAAGTAACAACCCGCAGAAACTGGATGGCGATATACATATTTGCCATCCAGTCTTATTTATTTTTTCAATTAACAGCAGCCAGTGCTACATTATTCTCACCCGCTTTAAACTGAACATACTGTTCTTCAGTACCAAAGAAAACTTCCGACTCAGTGCTGTGGCCGATCCCCGGTACAGTTTCATTCCCTGAATATTGCCAAAGCGTCCAGGGATTGCGCCCCTCAAGCTTCACGCCAGCTTGTCCCCAATACCCCATCCACACCATATACTGCTCGAATCGACTATCCATGAAGTGGGACAGATTATTATGATTGCCATAAAATATGGGGGTCTTATGATAATTTTGATAGACCAGACCAGCAAAGTGCAAAATATCATTACGTGCTTTCGCCATTCCCGATTTTTTAAAACAGGCTAGTTGAGTTGTATCTTCACCTTCAGGGTTTACCAATAAAATACCGGGCGGTAACATATTTGGATCAGCAGGCAGGAGGCTTTTTGCCGTTTCCAGTTGTGCTTCAGGAGTGCGACAAAAATCAAATTTGAAATAACCTCCACGGTCAAATTTGGAATCAGCTAATTGTTTCCAGTGAGACTTAAATGATGAATCTGGACCTCTCCAGCCAACTACTCTCGTATATACAAAACGCGCAGACGATTTTTCATGAAACAATTTCCAGTCGATCTCACCATCATTAGATGAAATATCATGTCCATGGATCGGATAAATCTCCGGCGTTTTAAAAATACGAATATCAGGACGATTGGGAATTGCACTTACGGGACCATAAGGAATCTCAATTGATTTATTATCTTTTTCTTGATTATCTGCGGGGGAAGAATCTGGCTTATCAATAGAGAATGATGCCACATCGATATTAGTAAACTCTCCTGCTTTTCCCGCAGCCAGTTGAGTCTTATTATCCAGGCGACTTGCCGCAGGCTCATTGATGAAGAAGAATCCCCCAGGGCCTGCGGGCATTTCTGTTGCACCAATCCAGGCATCACTTAAATGTAATCCCTTCCCTTGTTCATCCAGCTTTTCATTAATATCTGAATATTGATCGTTAACATAGATAAATAAACTCAACGTTCTGGTTATTCCGGCATAGTATTCTTTCTTACCATCTACCTTTACCATATATGACTTACCAAAACGTTCGTCGGCAACACCATTCGTTACCCCTTTGATAATTGTATCAAAAAAGACACTTCCGCGCTTTGCATCCAGCGAGTAAACCTCTGTTTTATCGTCACCGGCAGCTATTGCATACGCACCCGGATTACTGTACGAGTTAGAGTTACCCGCTCCGATGGTCATGCCATACAAGCCAGAACCAAAGCAAGCATTGACTAAAGTCAGAACATGGAAATAACGCTTTGCCAGAATATTAAGCTGTGCATTCAGCGCTGGCATTTCATACATCCCTTTTGAACCATCGATATCTGTAGCATTACTCAAAACAAATGCCGGTGCTTTATCAGAATTACCATTTTGAGTACCAAAACGCCCATGTCCTGAATAAGCAATTAACAAACGGGCTTTCTTATCAAACATCGTCCCTCTGGCAGGTAGATATTCTTTCAAAAAATAATTAATATTATCCAGCGATGCATCCTGATCTTTTAATAAAATAACCTCATCAAACTTCTGTCCGTTGATAAGGAAATCAGCCATTCTTTGGCCATCTACCGCTGCGGCAGGAATATCCTCATGCAAAAGTGGATATTTTGAAATTGCAATAATCAACCCGATGGAGCGAGTTTTTGCTGCATCCTGATCAGGTATTTTTAATGCGTCACTGATTCGGATATCCAGTCTCCCAGGGTTCTCAGAGCCATAATGGATAAAAAAATGACAATATTCATCAGGGACCATTGCGCCATTTTTGCAAATATCATCTGCCAGGACGTCAGTCATTCCCAGTGATATTCCTGCAATGAACAGCCCAAGGGCCGATTTACATAAAATTAGCCATCGTTTGTTCATAATTTAAAACTCCTGAACACCAAGAGTGGAATAAAACTCAGCAGTCGGTCCTTTATAAATACTGGCATCGAATTTCTTACTCGATCCCAAATTAAGCTGTGCAGCATCGGTAAACTGCCAGATTGCCCATTTTGTCTGGTTAATTGAACGCGGGGTTTCACTGGCCTGTGCCTGATTAGAGTAATCAGCCAGCCACAGTTTATGTTCTGCGACCTGGGCGAAACTATTTTCCCCACCAACGGCATCTTTCCACCACGCACGTGCAGTGTAGATAACCGGTTTACGCCCTAAATCGGCTTCTACCTGCGCGGTAAAAGCCTTGATCATTGTTATAATTTCCGCAGGTTTGCGCTTCTGCCAGCGGTCCTTACCCGTTAATGAATCCACATCCCACTCAACATCCACTGCCGGTGGCATGTCTGTCGCCCTTAGCCCACCGTTAGCTTTGATAACTTTGACAAACGTCATTGCCTGCTTGCGTCCCCACAATTCTGCGTCGTCTGCCGGTGTACCGCTGGAAAGAAAGTGGTAGGCTCCACGGTGAAGTTTTATCCCTCGTTCAGTATCGCCGGCCCGCTGCCAAAAGCCGGCGAATTCAGGATCAACATAACGTGTTCCTTGACTGGACTTCATATACAAGAACACAGACTTATTTTTTGCCAACAGTTCGATCGGGAAGTTCCTGCCGTTATGATGGCTGATATCCACACCAAATAAAGAACTGGGTCGTGGTTGATTCAATACTGAATCGTAAGCAACATCAGCCGGAAATTTAAAATATTTTTTTACAGCAAAGGAATCAAACTCTTTATCACGCGAAGGATCCGATTCCAGAATTTTCACAAACAATTCTTGCCGGGAGAGATCATTCGTTAAGTTTTCCAGTCCCAGCGATGAGGCATCGGGCAGTGATTCTGCGGCCAGCGTTAAAGAGGAATAATTAATGAATAATAACGAGATAACTAACGGAATAGCTGAAAGTTTTTTCATTTTACCACCCCATTTTTTAGCTGTATGTCTGTTTTCTAATGAAGATATTTCACCAGGAATGCAATTCACTTTACGTTGTAAAGAAAAGTAAAGCACAGCTTATATTCAGCGTATGTAATACACCTGACAAATAAAACATTTGATTATTATTTATGTTCGATATTGCCAGAAAATTTCAAAATTCCATCGTTGGAATGATTTTTTATAGGGAGGATTTAAAAAAAGAAGGGATTTTATCGGGATTGTTAAATCTGGCGCGCTTAACCGCGCCAGATGACATCATATTAATGCTTCACTATATACATAGTCCGACTATACGCCACATCTTCCGGGTTATTAATTGGATAACCTTTCAACCACGGTTTGATTAACCGACCATTAGTATATTGATAAATCGGCGCAATCGGTGCTTGTTCTATCAGGATTTTCTCTGCCGCGTTGTAATCGGCGTTGCGCGCTTTAACGGTATTTTCAGTCGATGCCTGAGCCAGTACCTTGTCGTATGCCGGATTGTTAAAACGTGAAATATTCCCTGAGTGCGTTGATGTTAACAGCGTCAAGAAAGTCGATGGTTCATTATAATCCCCGACCCACGAGGCGCGAATAACATCAAAGTTACCGGTGTTACGACTATCGATATAGGTTTTCCATTCCTGATTTTGTAATTTGACATCTACACCAAGATTCTTTTTCCACATCGACGCGACGGCAATAGCAATTTTCTGGTGATTTTCCGAAGTGTTATACAGCAGTGTAAGTTTCAACGGTTTCTGTGGACCATATCCGGCAGCGCTCAACAATGTTTTCGCCTGGGCATTCAGTTCTTCCTGACTCATTTGCTCAAACGGCGAAGGTTCTGGCGTAAATCCGGCGGTAACATCTGGCGTAAAATGCCATGCCGGCTTTTCACCTGTACCTAATACTTTTTCTGCCATCAGACGACGATCAATCGTCATGCTTAATGCCAGACGGACACGTTGATCTGCCGTTGGCCCTTTTTGCGTGTTAAATGCATAATAATACGTCCCCAACTGCGGCGGCGTATAAACCTGCCCTGGAATATCCTTCAGTAGTTTCTGATACATATTTTTTGGGAAGGATTCAGTGATATCAATATCACCTGCAAGATAGCGCTTGGTCGCGGCGGACTCCTGGTTAATTGGCAGGAAAGTCACTTTCTGCAGCACCGTTTTAGCGTTATCCCAATAATGGGTATTCGGCACCACGACCAGCTTTTCATTTACTACGCGCTCTTTAAGTACATAAGCACCATTGCCGATCAGATTCCCGGGCTTCGTCCACTCTTTACCACTTTCAACGTTGGCTTTTTGCACCGGGAAAAAAGCAAAGTTAGCGGTTAAATTCACAAACCAGGGCAACGGTTTATCAAGCTGAATTTTCAGAGTATGGGCATCAACAGCGGTGACGCCAAGTTGAGCTGGCGTAGCCTTACCATCAATAATTGCCTGGGCGTTGTTGATTCCAGCCAGTGCGGCAAACCAGGCAAACGGAGACAACGTTTTCGGATCCACCAGACGCTGCCAGCTATAGACAAAATCCTGTGCCGTTACCGGTGTACCATCGGCCCATTTGGCGTTATCGCGCAGGGTAAAAGTCCAGATGCGGTTGTCATTACTTTTCCACTGGGTAGCAACGCCAGGCACAATCTCGCCTTTCTCGTTCTGATTCACCAACCCTTCAAACAAATCGCGAATGACCTGAATCTCTGGCAAACCCACGGCTTTCGCGGGATCTAATGATGCAGGCTCATCTTTAATGTGGCGCACCAACTCCTGTTTCTCTGCCAGTACTGTGCCGCCCGGAACATCTGCAGCATACGACAGGGAAATGCTGCTGACTAACAGCGCACAACAAGTGACTGAAACAGAGTGCTTCATAAGATACCCTCAAAACGATGTTAAGATTGATGCGTAATTATTTGTTTCTCCTTGAAGAAATGCAAATAACTTCCGGTAAAAAAGTGATAAAGGATCGATAACATATCGTTGTCGAAAAGGATTTGATAATCCGCAAAATTTGCACAACACTGCCTGTAATACTTCTTATATTCGAGACGATTATGACCGTGACCCGCCCGCGCGCCGAACGGGGCGCTTTTCCGCCAGGAACCGAACATTACGGACGTTCATTATTAGGTGCGCCATTGATCTGGTTTCCGGCGTCTGCAGCCAGCAGCGAAAGTGGGTTGATTCTGGCTGGCACCCACGGCGACGAAAATTCTTCCGTCGTCACCCTCTCCTGCGCATTACGCACATTAACCCCTTCTCTGCGCCGCCATCATGTCGTGCTCTGTGTGAATCCTGACGGTTGCCAGCTTGGTTTACGAGCCAATGCTAATGGTGTGGATTTGAACAGAAACTTTCCTGCAGCAAACTGGAAAGAAGGTGAAACGGTGTACCGCTGGAACAGCGCCGCCGAAAAGCGCGACGTGGTCTTGCTGACCGGAGATAAACCAGGCTCAGAACCTGAAACCCAGGCGTTGTGCCAGCTCATTCATCGTATCCAACCCGCCTGGATAGTCTCTTTTCACGATCCGCTGGCTTGTATTGAAGATCCCAGGCACAGTGAATTAGGTGAATGGCTGGCTCAGGCGTTTGAATTACCGCTGGTGACCAGCGTCGGCTATGAAACGCCCGGCTCCTTCGGCAGTTGGTGTGCTGATCTGAACTTGCACTGTATTACCGCCGAGTTTCCGCCTGTCTCCTCAGATGAAGCCAGCGAAAAGTATCTCTTTGCAATGGCGAATTTACTGCGTTGGCATCCTAAAGATGCAATTCGCCGGTCGTAAACTGTAGCGGCGGCTCCACATCCACCGCCAACCAGGTCGGGCCATCAAGATCAGCAAAACTGACCTGCGGCACCAGCGGTAAAACGGCGCTAATGGCGCGTGAAGTACATAGCATGCAGCCCAACATCAGGCTAAAACCTTGTGCACGCGCTTCGGTCGCCAACGCCAGCGCTTCTGTTAGCCCGCCGGTTTTATCGAGTTTGATGTTAACCATCTCATAGCGCCCTTGCAGCGCCTTCAGGTTACTGCGGGTATGGCAGCTTTCATCAGCACAAATGGGTAACGGATGAATAAAATTCTCCAGCGCCGCATCGTCCTGTGCCGGGAGCGGCTGTTCCAGCATAGCGACGCCTAAATCAGCCAACAACTGACATCGCGCCGCCAACCCTTCCGCGCGCCAGGATTCATTAGCATCAACAATCAACGTCGCATCCGGAACCGCTGCGCGGATCGCCACCATCCGCTCGCTAATAAGATGGTTATCCAGCTTCACTTTCAGCAATTTCGCCCCCGCCTGCCAGAGTGCTGATGCACTGCTGGCCATCTGATCCGGCGTACCAATAACCACTGTCTGCGCCGTGGTAATAGTGTCGGGAAGCGTTATGCCGATAAATTCAGCTAACGTCTGCTGCTGTTTACGCGCACAGAGATCCCACAACGCACAATCCAGCGCATTGCGTGCCGCACCAGCGGGCAAAATTTTTTGCAACTCTTCTCGTGTCAGTCCTTTTTCCAGTTGCGGCACAACACTCATAATTTGCGCCATTACCGAAGCATCGCTTTCACCGTAGCGCGGATAGGGAGTACATTCCCCTACGCCTTTAACACCATCCTCTTCCAGTTCAACCACCACCACACGCGCTTCACTACGGCTACCTCGCGCAATCACAAACGGGGAATGTAACGGCCAGGCTTCCTCAAATACCTTTACGGTTCTCATCTTTACTCCTTGTTGCCGCGGTGGTTTGCGGATTAAGCGCAAATAGCGTTTGCTGTGTTATTGACAGTTAGCATAAACTAGATGTGACGTTAACTATATGTAAACAGGAAAGATAATCATGTCACAAATCGTTCATTTCCAGGGCAACCCGGTTACAGTCGCCAATTCCATCCCGCAAGTGGGTAGCAAAGCGCAGACTTTTACTCTCGTGGCAAAAGATCTGTCTGACGTCACCCTCGGTCAGTTTGTGGGTAAACGCAAAGTGCTGAACATTTTCCCGAGTATTGATACCGGTGTTTGCGCCGCATCAGTACGTAAGTTTAACCAACTGGCGACAGAAATCGATAACACCGTTGTACTGTGTATTTCTGCCGATCTGCCATTCGCCCAGTCTCGTTTCTGCGGTGCGGAAGGTCTGAACAATGTAATCACCCTTTCCACTTTCCGTAATAGCGAATTCCTGCAAGCTTACGGTGTTGAGATCGCTGAAGGCCCCTTGAAAGGCCTGGCAGCGCGCGCAGTTGTCGTAATTGATGAAAATGACAATGTGATTTTCAGCCAACTGGTGAATGAAATCACCACCGAGCCGGATTACGACGCAGCTCTGGCTGTACTGAAAGCGTAAGTTATTATGCCTGATGGTATTGCGCCATCAGGCATTTTACGTGTTTACTCTTCGCTCTTCTTCTGACTCAGGCCGTATTCACGCAATTTGTTGGCAATCGCGGTATGGGAAACACCCAGACGTTTTGCCAGTTTGCGCGTGCTGGGGTAATTGCGATAAAGCTGGGTTAATACCGATCGTTCAAATCGGCTGGTGATCTCATCCAGCGAACCTTCCATCGCATCTTCCCCCACAGGGACGGTAGCAGCGTCATAATCTGGCAGCAAAATATCTTGTGGGCGCAGTTCGTAGCCATCCAGTTGCGTTAGTGCACGGTAAATCGCATTTTTCAATTGCCTCACGTTACCCGGCCAACCATAACGTGTCAGCACGGTATTCAGATCGGCAGCCAATTTCGGACGCGGCACTCCCTGCTCGTCGGCAAAGCGCGCGACGAACAATTCGGTTAACGGCATGATATCCTGCGGGCAGTCACGCAACGGCGGCAGATTCAGCGTCAACACGTTCAGGCGATAATAGAGATCTTCCCGAAATACGCCTTTTTGCACCAGCTCAACCAAATTCTTCTGCGTCGCGCAAATCACCCGCACATCAACATGCACTTCATGATCTTCGCCAACCCGACGGAAGGTGCCATCATTGAGGAAACGCAGCAGTTTAGCCTGCATCCGTGGCGACATCTCACCAATCTCATCCAGCAGCACCGAACCGCCGTTCGCTTGCTCAAAGAACCCTTTCTTCCCTTCCGGGGCATGCCCAAACAGTTCGCTCTCAACGGCATCTTCCGGAATAGATGCACAGTTCAGCGCCAGATAAGGTTTACCGGCACGAGGGCTGGCTTGATGACAGGCATAAGCAAAGAGATCTTTACCTGTACCCGTGTCACCCGTGATCAGTAGCGGCGCGCTTAACATCGCCAGTTTTTGCGCCTGCTCGACAACGTGTTTCATTTTCGAGCTAACGGCGACAATCTGGCTAAAGGCGCTGACGTCCTGCGCAGCCACATTTTGCAACTGACGCCCCATACGAATCGTCGAACGCAGCATCACCACCGCACCAGTCAAAACGTGCTGGTCATTTTCATCCTGAAGATAGACCGGCGTTATCTCCATCAAGAAATTCTGCCCGTTGATCACCACATGTTCGTTATGCGAATCCTGCGGGTCACTCTCCAGCCAACGTAAAAAATTAAATCCGTTAATCAATTGCGCAGCGGTATGATTGCGTAAACGCTCAAGTTTCTGACCAAATAGCTGACAACTCGCCGGATTCGCCATGTCCACTTTGCTTTTCATATCGACAGAAAGCACGGGTTCAGGCAATGCCTCAAGCAATGCGCTCAGCGCCAGATGTTCACGCTCGGAAGGCATCCACGACACCGTGCGTACATCGGTAACACCTGCTATACGGCGAATTTCCGCCATCAGGCTGCTGAAACTGTCAAAATCCAGCTCGGCAAAATTAAGGTAAATCCGCCCGATTGGGTCAATCTCAATACCGCGTAAATCGATGCCTCTTAGTACTAGTAGATCGAGTAATTCGCGGGTCAGACCGAGTCGGTCTTCACAAAAGACTTCCAGACGCATGGGAACCTTCACCTGAAAAAAGAACAATTAATATGATGATATGACACTATTCGAGTGGCAGGAAGGTTTCTGTCAACAAACATTGACACAAAGACGAATAAACGGGCACTTCGGCGTAAAGATATCCGATCAGTACCCGATATTGCGTTATTTTTCGCTGGGCGTTTTGCCCTTTTGCAGCGTCTCTTTTACCTGACCGATAAGCTGACGACGGAAATCACCCAGACGGGGTTTGTCATCGTCAATCCACGGCAACGGACGGCAAAGTTCCATAGCTTTAATTCCCAGACGCGCAGTCAGTAGCCCGGCACCAATCCCCTGGGCAGCGCGCGTCGACAAGCGTGCGGCGAGATCCTGCGACATCCAGTCCATCCCCACTTCGCGCACCAGTTCACTGGCCCCGGCGAAAGCGATATTCAGCAGCACCAGTTTAAACAGACGCAAACGGCTGTAATAACCCAGTTCAATGCCATACAGCGTGGCGATGCGATTAATCAACCGCAGATTGCGCCAGGCAATAAACGCCATATCCACCAGCGCCAGCGGACTGACGGCAATCATCAGCGTAGATTCTGCCGCTGAACGGCTGATTTCGCGGCGCGCCTGCGCATCCAGCACCGGCTGAACCAGATGGGCATACAAACTGACGACTTCGCGATCGTTCTGCGTTTCATGGATCGAGGCATACCAGCGTTGCAGCGCCGGATGCGACTGATCGATCCCCGCCTGCTGCGCCAGCTTTTCACAAAAAACTCGCCCTTTTCCAGTACCGTGGCTATGCAGCAAATCTCGCGCTTCATCACGCTCATGAGCACGCTGGCGCAAGCGCCATAACCGCCGCCACTCCGTCACCACAGAGCCAACGCCAGCGCCGATGATCAATGCCCCAGCGGCACAACCGCCCAGCGCCACCCAGTCCTGGGTTTGCCAGGCATTCATCGTCCACTGCACCCCCTGACCAACAACGCTCACGCCAAACAGCGTCAGCCCGCCCATCACCATTTTGCGCCACAGACTGCGTTTCGGGCGTAATGCGGCATCCATCACCGCTTCAACTTGCCCTTCTTCTTCCTGTGCTGCGTCGAGCGTCGCCGGTGCAAAATTTTGCGCCTGACTTTCGTCAAAGGTCTGCTGCGCCCTGAATTTAGGGTTCTGATCGACCTCCAGCGGACCGTCGAAATCAATACGTGGTTTTAACGGTTCGGTCATCGCAATTTATCTCCTATTAAAAATTCCAGCGCGGCATCAAGACGAATATGCGGCAGCGGTTTGTCGACATCCATTACCTGCGGACGAAACGCCTCAAACTGGAAACCTTGCTTATCCCAGAACGCCTGACCGGGCAAACGTGCGGGAACTTCGCCAGGATAAACAGTGAGCGGTGCGCCATCGCTCAATCGATTGCCGCGCAGCGCCGGAATTTTCTCACCGTTAACGTCGATAATGCCGCTGGTAGTCGCCTGAACTGAGGCCAGCCCCAGACAATCCATGCTGATCCCTTCAAACGCCGCATTTTGCCAGGCGTCCTGAATCAGTTGTTGCAGTAATGAAACCATATTGGCGTGCTGATCGATGGTCACATGGTCCGCTTTCGTCGCAGCAAACAGTAATTTGTCGATAACCGGCGAGAACAAGCGCCGGAACAGCGTGCGCTGCCCATAATGAAAACTCTGCATCAGTTGCGTCAGCGCCAGGCGCATATCGTTAAAAGCCTGCGGACCACTGTTGAGCGGTTGCAGGCAATCCACCAGTACAATCTGGCGGTCGAAGCGCAGAAAGTGATTCTTATAGAAACCTTTCACCACTTTCTCGCAGTAATAGTTATACCGCTCACGCAGCATCCCGGCGTTGGTGTGTTTATCAGCCTGTGCCAGTTTGGACTCACCCCAGGCGTCAACATCCGGCCACGGGAAGAACTGCAACGCAGGCGCTCCCGCCATATCGCCAGGCAAGACAAAGCGACCAGGCTGGATAAAGTGCAGCCCCTGCTGCTTGCAATGGTGGAGATAATCGGTCCACGCGGCGGCAATGTCCGCAAGACGATTTTCGTCGGCAGGAGCTAACGGGTCCAGCCCTTCGCACATCATCCGCCATTTTGCCGACCACTCGCCACGCTGACCATTAAGCAAGCCCGTCATCTGCCGCGACCAGCTTAAATAATCCTGTGCCAGCATTGGCAAATCGAGTAGCCACTCGCCGGGATAATCAACAATCTCCAGATACAACGTGGAGGTGTCCTTGAAATGACGCAGCAGCGAATCATTCGATTTATAACGCAATGCCAGGCGGATTTCGCTGACGCCGCGCGTTGGCGTCGGCCAGGCCGGAGGATCGCCATATAATTGCGCCAGACCTTCATCATAGGTGAAGCGCGGAATGCCAAAGTCACGCTGAGGAATGCGTTTTACGCCCAGCAGACGATCTTCACGCACCGCACTTAATAGCGGCAAACGTGCTCCGGCATGAATATTGAGCAACTGATTAACCATCGCGGTGATAAACGCTGTTTTCCCACTGCGGCTAAGTCCGGTTACAGCGAGGCGCAGATGTCTGTCGACACCCCGATTCACCAGCGCATTAAGTTCATTTTTGAGTCGCTTCATTGCTGTCCTGTGCCAGAAAGCTGTAGAAAGGATGAGATGCTGGAGGTAATAATGTGGGTTAATTTTGATTTATCAAATAAATAAGCGGTGTTATTTACACCGCTCAATGAGTAATTCTTTTAACCTTTGACCTTCGGCATCTCAATATCTTTAAGACCACCGGCGTTTTCAACGTGGGTGTACCCCATTTCGCTGAGGATTTCTTTTGCCTGTCCGGACTGACGCCCTGCGTTGCAATACACTTTAACGGTGTCGTTTTTATCCGGAACGGCGGTGGCAATACGCTCTTTCACTTCCTTCAGGGGAATATTGATGGCTCCCTGAACGTGCTCTTGCTGATACTGTTCTGGAATGCGAACATCAATCCAGTGTTCAGCGGCAAAAACAGGCAGTGAAAACGCCAGCGTCAGCGCTAGTAACCCTTTTTTAAACATGTAAGCGTCCTTCTATGGATGAAAATTGCTATCCATTATACGCCTGAGATTTAACAATTTTTGCGAAACTCCCCTCACCTTTTATAGCGCTGTGCCAGTTTATTAGCGGCCCGACTTAACAGCGGTTCCAGCGCCACAGCCAGCAACATTTTCAGCGGCCGACGAGCAACAGATTTTATCGCCCAGCCAGCAACGCCCGCCGGGCCATAGCGCAGTGCGGTAAGAAGTACCAGCTTGCCTGCTAATTTGAAACCTGGCTTCACCTTTTGCCCGGCCTGTTGCCAGCGAATATTCATAACTTTCCTCACAGTTGACGGAAACGACTACGTAGCGAGAAAGTGTCGGAAGTGACATAACGTTCCATCTCGCGTAAACGCGTTTCGCTGGCCGCCAGTTCACGGTCGACTTCATCCAGCAGTTCGCTACTGGAAGGTTGCTGTTCACCAAACGCCAGATTGTCCGGCATCGGGTCAAGGGCAAATGACAAGATGATGTAAGCGACCAGGGTAAACAGCGCCAGGCCGAAGAATATCGACAGCACCACGAGAATACGCACCAGTTTTACGGGCACATCAAAATAATTGGCAATCCCTGCGCAGACACCACGCACCATGCCCTGTTGTGGGATGCGCCATAATTTTTTATTGAGATTAATACCCGCCATTAGCGATCCCTCCAGTTCGGATGTTCAGCATCAAGAATGGACTCCAGCGCCTGAATACGCTCACGCATCCGTTTTGCCTCATCTGCCAGTTGCGCTAATCGCTGCTGTTCACTTTGCGACAATTCACCGCGGCTGGAGCGGTTGCTGTAATGCAGCCATAACCAGATAGGCAAAACAAACAGCACAAAAATGGTTAACGGAATAGCCAGAAATAGCGCGCTCATAAGTACTCCTTAGACGATGAGCGGCGGCGCGTTCAGACGCCGCCTGGGGTGTTATTATTGATTATCTTGCTTCATTTTGGCTTTTAATTGCGCCAGTTGCTCGCTGATTGCGTCATCGGCTTTCAGTTCAGCAAATTGCTCATCCAGCGATCGTTGTTTACCAAAGCTGTGGCTTTCTGCTTCTGCTTCCATCTGGTCGATACGACGTTCGAAAGATTCGAAACGCGCCATCGCTTCATCAAGTTTTCCGCTATCCAACTGACGGCGCACATCGCGCGACGAATTCGCCGCCTGATGACGCAGCATTAATGCCTGCTGGCGAGCGCGGGTTTCGCTCAACTTGTTTTCCAGTTCGCCTATCT
The DNA here is from genome assembly GCF_002965345.1 of Escherichia sp. MOD1-EC5950. Taxonomy (NCBI): domain Bacteria; kingdom Pseudomonadati; phylum Pseudomonadota; class Gammaproteobacteria; order Enterobacterales; family Enterobacteriaceae; genus Escherichia; species Escherichia sp. MOD1-EC5950. The sequence goes on along the minus strand of NZ_PTSR01000003.1, from coordinate 245,864 downwards.
CTTTCTTCATGCGCGCCAGCGTATCGTCCACCAACGTCACTTCATGTTCCAGGGACTTAATCAGATCGGTCAGTTTCTGTTTTTCAATTAACGCTGCACGCGCCAGATCTTCTCTCTCTTTCAGCAGTGCCAGTTCGGCTTTTTCCTGCCACTCAACTTCACGAGCCGACGCTTGTTCAATCCGGCGAGTCAGTTGTTTCTTTTCCGCCAGCGCACGCGCCGAAGTAGAACGCACTTCAACCAAAGTGTCTTCCATCTCCTGGATCATCAGACGCACCAGTTTCTGCGGGTCTTCCGCCTTCTCTAAAAGGGCGTTGATGTTGGCATTCACGATGTCGGCAAAGCGAGAAAAAATACCCATAATGTTGTCCTCTTGATTTCTTTGTTCAGGATTGTCCTGCTGAACTGTTAATACAATTTGCGTGCCAATTTTTATCTTTTTGATTTATAAAGATCTGATTGAAGATTCAACAGCAACATGCCAGGATGAATTAGCGAATTACACTAACAAGTGGCGAATTTCATCATGGCTGAATACAAAGATAACTTACTCGGTGAAGCGAACAGCTTTCTCGAAGTGCTGGAACAGGTTTCGCATCTCGCGCCGCTGGACAAACCAGTGTTGATTATTGGCGAGCGCGGCACCGGTAAAGAGTTGATCGCCAGCCGCCTGCACTACCTTTCTTCGCGTTGGCAAGGGCCGTTTATTTCTCTTAACTGCGCGGCGTTAAATGAAAATCTGCTGGATTCCGAACTGTTTGGCCATGAAGCTGGCGCGTTTACCGGCGCGCAAAAACGTCATCCGGGACGATTTGAACGCGCAGACGGCGGCACGTTGTTTCTTGATGAACTCGCTACGGCACCGATGATGGTGCAGGAAAAATTGTTGCGCGTGATCGAGTATGGTGAACTGGAACGCGTCGGCGGTAGTCAGCCATTACAGGTCAATGTGCGGCTGGTATGTGCCACGAACGCCGACCTTCCGGCGATGGTCAATGAAGGCACTTTTCGCGCCGACCTGCTCGACCGTCTGGCTTTCGACGTGGTGCAACTGCCGCCGCTGCGTGAGCGTGAAGGCGATATTATGCTGATGGCGGAACACTTTGCCATCCAAATGTGTCGGGAAATCAAACTGCCTCTATTCCCGGGTTTTACGGAACGCGCCAGAGAAACGCTGCTAAATTATCGCTGGCCGGGAAATATTCGTGAATTGAAAAACGTGGTGGAACGTTCGGTGTATCGCCACGGCACCAGCGATTATCCGCTTGATGACATCATTATTGATCCCTTTAAACAGCGTCCACCGGAAGAAGCTATCGCCGTTTCAGAAACGACATCACTTCCGGCGTTGCCGGTGGATTTGCGCGAATTTCAGATGCTGCAGGAAAAAGAGTTACTTCAGCTCAGTTTGCAACAGGGGAAATATAACCAGAAACGCGCGGCTGAATTACTGGGATTAACCTATCATCAGTTCCGCGCATTGTTGAAAAAGCACCAGATTTAGCGGGGTTAGGCAATGTCACTTGCCGGATGCGGCGTAAACGTCCTGTTCGACCAACAAAACCGTTTAAATTCAATATACTGTCAGCTAGTGCATGATACGGGTTTCGCCAGACGCAGCCTGGCGCACTGGCGGTGCGCAGCGCCGTTATCTATAAAAAGATGTATGACCCGGATCACGAGTGCTATCATCCGCCCCTATGCTTAACGCATTAACCCCAGGGTAAACCATGAACCACGATATCCCACTGAAATATTTCGATATTGCCGATGAATACGCGAGCGAATGCGCAAAATCTGTCGCAGAATCTGAGCGCACGGCGCTGGCCCACTACTTCCAGTTACTGCTCACCCGTTTGATGAACAATGAAGAGATCAGCGAAGAAGCCCAGCATGAAATGGCCGCTGAAGCAGGGATTAATCCCGCGCACATTGATGAGATCGCAGAGTTCTTGAATCAATGGGGTAATGAGTAATCATTTAATAGTGGACGCCCGGCCAGGATTGTAGGCCGTACCGCATCCGGCTAAAAATGAGACACACCTTGTCAGCAATCTGCAGTCAGTCTCACGATCGCGCCTGTCTGCACCTCGCTAAGTTGTTCTGTGAGTTATAGTTATAAAGAAATCACGGGTACGAATGTTGAACAGATGGCGACGCCACCTGTTCAACGACCAACCACACGGCCCTCATTACGACCCCTGAACACAAACGGTAATGGCAAATGTCATTAAATATTAGTAAGATAGCCTCTTTACATAAAATCCCTTAATATTATGCGCCAGGTATTATCGTCTCTTTTGGTGATTGCTGGACTTGTGAGTGGTCAGGCAATAGCCGCGCCTGAACCCGCCCCGCACGCTGATATCCGCGACAGCGGTTTTGTCTATTGCGTCAGCGGACAAGTCAACACCTTTAACCCATCCAAAGCGAGCAGTGGGTTAATTGTCGATACCCTTGCCGCCCAGTTTTATGATCGACTGCTGGATGTCGATCCTTATACCTATCGTCTGATGCCGGAACTTGCCGAAAGCTGGGAAGTGCTCGACAACGGCGCGACCTATCGCTTCCACCTGCGCCGCGATGTCCCGTTTCAAAAAACGGCCTGGTTTACTCCCACACGCAAAATGAATGCCGATGATGTGGTGTTTACCTTCCAGCGAATTTTTGACCGCAGCAACCCGTGGCATAACGTCAACGGTAGCAACTTCCCCTATTTCGACAGTCTGCAATTTGCCGACAACGTTAAAAGCGTCCGCAAGCTGGATAATCACACCGTTGAGTTCCGTCTGTCCCAGCCTGACGCCTCCTTTTTATGGCACCTGGCAACCCACTATGCGTCGGTAATGTCTGCCGAATACGCCCAGAAGTTAGAGCAAGAAGATCGCCAGGAGCAACTCGACCGCCAGCCCGTCGGCACCGGACCGTATAAACTGTCGGAAAATCGCACGGGGCAATATATTCGCTTACAACGTCATGATGAATTCTGGCGAGGCAAGCCGTTGATGCCGCAGGTGGTGGTGGATTTAGGCTCTGGCGGCACCGGACGGCTGTCGAAACTCTTGACCGGTGAATGTGACGTTCTGGCCTGGCCCGCTGCCAGTCAGCTATCTATTTTGCGCGATGACCCGCGTTTGCGTTTAACGCTGCGTCCGGGGATGAACGTTGCCTATCTGGCGTTTAACACCGCCAAACCGCCGCTAAATAATCCAGCAGTCCGCCACGCGCTGGCGTTGTCGATCAATAACCAGCGCCTGATGCAATCTATCTATTACGGTACGGCTGAAACTGCGGCCTCAATTTTACCGCGCGCCTCGTGGGCTTATGACAACGAGGCTAAAATTACCGAATACAATCCAGCGAAATCACGCGAACAGTTGAAGGCGTTGGGGCTGGAAAACTTAACGCTGAAACTGTGGGTGCCGACGCGCTCACAGGCGTGGAACCCCAGCCCGCTGAAGACCGCCGAACTCATTCAGGCGGATATGGCGCAGGTCGGCGTGAAAGTGGTGATTGTACCGGTAGAAGGTCGTTTTCAGGAGGCGCGATTGATGGATATGAGCCATGATCTGACGTTATCCGGTTGGGCGACGGACAGTAATGATCCGGACAGTTTCTTCCGTCCGTTACTGAGCTGTGCGGCCATTCACTCCCAGACCAACCTTGCCCACTGGTGCGATCCGAAATTTGACAGCGTATTGCGTAAGGCGCTCTCCTCGCAGCAACTGGCTGCGCGTATTGAAGCCTATGACGAAGCGCAAAGTATTCTGGCGCAGGAGTTGCCCATTCTGCCGCTGGCCTCGTCACTGCGCTTGCAGGCCTACCGTTACGATATCAAAGGGCTGGTTCTTAGCCCGTTTGGTAACGCCTCCTTCGCAGGGGTGTACCGCGAAAAGCAAAATGAGGTGAAAAAACCATGATTATCTTCACCTTACGCCGCATTTTGTTATTGATCGTGACCTTGTTCCTGCTGACCTTTGTTGGCTTCAGTTTGAGCTATTTCACGCCACATGCGCCGTTACAAGGCGCGTCGCTGTGGAATGCATGGGTGTTCTGGTTTAACGGCCTGATCCACTGGGATTTTGGCGTTTCCAGCATTAACGGTCAGCCGATTGCCGAGCAGTTAAAAGAGGTCTTCCCGGCGACGATGGAGCTGTGCATTCTCGCCTTCGGTTTTGCGCTGATTGTTGGGATCCCCGTGGGGATGATTGCCGGAATTACACGCCATAAGTGGCAGGATAATTTGATCAACGCCATCGCGTTATTGGGCTTTTCAATCCCTGTTTTCTGGCTGGCACTTCTGTTGACGCTGTTTTGTTCGCTTACATTAGGCTGGCTGCCCGTTTCAGGGCGTTTCGATCTGCTCTACGAAGTGAAACCGATTACCGGTTTTGCGTTGATTGATGCCTGGCTTTCGGACTCACCGTGGCGGGATGAAATGATCATGAGCGCAATGCGTCATATGGTATTGCCAGTCATCACCCTGTCGGTTGCACCGACTACCGAAGTGATCCGTCTGATGCGTATCAGCACCATCGAAGTGTATGACCAGAACTATGTGAAAGCAGCGGCAACCCGCGGTTTGTCGCGCTTTACTATTTTGCGTCGCCACGTGTTACATAACGCGTTACCTCCTGTCATCCCTCGCCTGGGATTACAGTTCTCCACCATGCTGACACTGGCGATGATCACCGAAATGGTCTTTAGCTGGCCTGGACTTGGCCGCTGGTTAATTAACGCCATCCGCCAGCAGGATTACGCAGCCATTTCCGCCGGAGTGATGGTCTGCGGTTCACTGGTCATTATTGTTAACGTGATTTCTGATATTTTGGGTGCCATGGCTAACCCTCTGAAACATAAGGAATGGTATGCCTTACGATAGCGTATACAGCGAGAAGCGCCCGCCCGGCACGCTGCGTACCGCCTGGCGCAAATTCTATGGTGATGCCGCTGCAATGGTCGGCCTGTACGGCTGCGCGGGGCTGGCTGTGTTGTGTATTTTTGGCGGCTGGTTTGCGCCTTACGACATCGACCAGCAATTTCTCGGTTATCAATTGTTGCCGCCGTCATGGTCGCGCTACGGAGAAGTCTCTTTTTTCCTCGGCACCGATGACCTTGGTCGCGATGTTTTAAGCCGTTTACTGAGCGGTGCTGCGCCTACCGTCGGCGGCGCATTTGTGGTGACACTTGCCGCGACAATCTGTGGTCTTGTGCTCGGCACCTTCGCCGGTGCTACGCATGGTTTACGGTCAGCGGTGCTTAACCATATTCTGGATACTTTACTGGCGATCCCGTCCCTGCTGCTGGCGATTATCGTCGTCGCGTTTGCCGGGCCGAGTTTGTCGCACGCAATGTTTGCCGTCTGGCTGGCGTTACTGCCGCGTATGGTGCGTTCGGTCTACAGCATGGTGCATGATGAGCTGGAAAAAGAGTACGTTATTGCTGCCCGTCTGGATGGCGCAACGACGCTGAATATTCTCTGGTTTGCCGTGTTGCCGAACATTACCGCCGGACTGGTCACAGAGATCACCCGCGCACTGTCGATGGCAATTCTTGATATCGCCGCGCTGGGCTTTCTCGATCTCGGCGCGCAACTCCCCTCGCCTGAATGGGGAGCGATGCTTGGCGATGCACTGGAGCTGATTTATGTCGCCCCGTGGACCGTGATGCTGCCGGGAGCGGCAATTATGATCAGCGTGTTGTTGGTTAACCTCCTTGGCGATGGTGTACGTCGTGCGATTATTGCGGGGGTGGAATAATGCCGTTACTGGATATTCGTAACCTGACCATTGAATTTAAAACCGGTGATGAGTGGGTTAAAGCCGTTGACCGCGTGAGTATGACCTTAACCGAAGGTGAAATCCGTGGCCTTGTTGGCGAGTCTGGCTCCGGCAAAAGTTTGATTGCGAAAGCGATTTGTGGCGTTAATAAAGATAACTGGCGTGTTACCGCTGACCGTATGCGTTTTGATGATATCGATCTGTTGCGTCTCTCCGCGCGCGAACGGCGCAAGCTGGTTGGGCACAATGTATCGATGATCTTTCAGGAACCGCAATCGTGTCTCGACCCTTCTGAACGTGTGGGTCGTCAGTTGATGCAAAACATCCCGGCCTGGACCTACAAAGGGCGTTGGTGGCAGCGTTTTGGCTGGCGCAAACGCCGTGCCATTGAGCTGCTGCACCGTGTGGGGATTAAAGATCACAAAGATGCGATGCGCAGCTTTCCGTATGAGTTAACCGAAGGTGAATGCCAGAAAGTGATGATTGCCATCGCGCTGGCAAATCAACCACGTCTGCTGATAGCTGACGAACCGACAAACTCGATGGAGCCAACCACCCAGGCGCAAATTTTTCGCCTGCTGACGCGTCTGAATCAGAACAGTAACACCACCATTTTGCTTATCAGCCATGACTTACAAATGCTTAGCCAATGGGCGGATAAAATTAACGTGCTTTACTGTGGCCAAACGGTGGAATCCGCGCCAAGTAAGGAGCTGGTGACGATGCCGCATCATCCTTATACCCAGGCGTTGATCCGCGCGATACCGGACTTCGGCAGCGCGATGCCGCATAAAAGTCGCCTCAATACGCTGCCCGGTGCCATCCCTCTGCTGGAACAATTACCGATTGGCTGTCGTCTGGGACCACGTTGCCCGTATGCACAACGAGAATGTATTGTGACGCCGCGTTTGACGGGGGCGAAAAATCATCTCTATGCCTGTCATTTCCCGCTGAACATGGAGAAAGAGTGAGATGATAGAAACCCTGCTCGAAGTGCGTAATTTAAGCAAAACGTTCCGCTACCGAACCGGCTGGTTTCGTCGTCAGACCGTAGAAGCCGTAAAACCCTTGAGCTTTACGCTGCGTGAACGCCAGACGCTGGCGATTATTGGCGAGAACGGTTCCGGAAAATCGACGCTGGCGAAAATGCTGGCGGGAATGATTGAGCCAACCAGCGGTGAGTTATTGATTGACGATCATCCGCTGCATTTTGGCGATTACTCTTTCCGCAGCCAGCGGATTCGCATGATCTTTCAGGACCCGTCGACCTCGTTGAATCCACGTCAGCGTATCTCGCAGATCCTGGATTTTCCGCTGCGCCTGAACACTGACCTCGAGCCTGAGCAGCGGCGCAAACAGATTATTGAAACGATGCGTATGGTCGGACTGCTGCCGGATCACGTCAGTTACTATCCGCATATGTTGGCACCAGGGCAAAAACAGCGTCTGGGTCTGGCTCGCGCACTAATATTGCGCCCTAAAGTCATTATCGCGGATGAAGCTCTCGCCTCGCTGGATATGTCGATGCGTTCGCAGTTGATTAACCTGATGCTGGAGTTACAAGAGAAACAGGGCATTTCTTATATTTATGTTACCCAACACATCGGGATGATGAAGCATATCAGCGACCAGGTTCTGGTCATGCATCAGGGCGAAGTGGTCGAGCGCGGCAGTACGGCTGACGTGCTGGCATCGCCGCTACATGAACTCACCAAGCGGCTCATTTCCGGGCACTTTGGCGAAGCGTTGACGGCAGATGCGTGGCGCAAAGATCGTTAATCTTCGGCGCCTCATTCTGACAGGGGGAAATCCCCGTCAGAATGAGGCATTCATTAATCCATTACTTCTGACTGTCGATTCTGGTGAGAGCAACCAGCAATGCCAGCGTGTAACACACCGTAATCGCCAGGCTCATTTTTAACAGAGTTTCCCCACCTACTCCCGATAACGGCGCAGCTATACCGCCAAAGACAAACATACTCATCCCCATCAGCGCAGATGCCGTTCCTGATTCTTGCGTCCCTACAGCACTCATTGCCTCAGCCCCACCAACAGTGCCTATGCCGCTACAAAATGCGATGGTGAAAAATAATGCCACCAGTGCCGGAATGGGTAACTGCAACCATGCACATAAGACAGTGAGCAATGCACACAGAATCGCCGCTACCAGGCCGACTCTCAACAATTTCATCGGGTTAAGTCGTCGGGCCAGTCGTGAGAAGATCCATGAAGCGATGATAAGCCCGATGCCGTTAAGGCCAAACACCAGGCTGAATTGCATTGGGCTAAAGCCAAATTCTTTCTGTAATACGAAAGACGAAGAACCGATGTACGCAAACAAGCCAGCCAGCATAAAACTTTGAATCAGGCAAAAACGCATGAAACGGCGGTTCTGCACCACACTTCGTCCGGTTAATAGTAATGATGAGCCCCTTTTATTTTCTGGCAATGTCTCATGGATAAATAACAGACAGCCCAGCAACAGTACGGTGCTAATTTCAGCCATTACCCAGAATAAAGTGCGCCAGTCAAAGGTGCTGACAATGTAACCTCCCAGCACTGGCGACAATACCGGAGCCAGGCCGTTCACCGTCATTAACAGTGCAAAGAACTGGGTCAGCGTTACCCCCTGATATTTGTCACGAGCAATAGAACGAGAGAGCACCGAACCACCTGCCCCCGCGATCCCCTGAATAAAACGCCAGACCACCAGCCAGTAAATATTGTTAGTTGTCGCGCACAAAATGGAGGAGACAATAAACAATAGTAACGACAAGATTAACGGGCGTTTACGTCCTATTTTGTCGCTCAGAGGGCCAAATAACAGTTGCCCTACGCCAAGACCGATTAGTGACGCGGTCAACGTCAATTGCGTTATGGTCGTGGTTGTCGCCAGTTGCTCCGACATCTCAGGTAATGCGGGCAAATAAAGGTCAGTACACATCGGGCCGATACCGGCTAAAAGACCAAGAATCAATGCCCATGAAAGAGAGACTCTAGCCATACTATTCCTTACTTAAGTGATGACATGCCGCCGCCCAGCGACTGCCAGAGTGTTACCCGGTTTGTGAAATCAGCTAGTTGCAATGCCAGTAACGCCTGCTGTGCGCTCCACAAAGTGCGTTGTGCCGTCAACACGGTCAGGTAATCACCGACACCGGCCTGATAGCGGCGCAGGCCAATATCGACCGTTTGTTGTTCAGCTTTAACATACTGACGCTGTGCATCCAGTTGTTCTTCAACTGTTGCTCTACGAGCCAGCGCGTCAGCAACATCTTTGAAAGCGCTCTGAACGGTTTTCTCATAGGTGGCAATAAGCCCGCGCTTTTGTGCTTCTGCGTAACGAAGCTGCGCCAGATTACTACCGCCGGTGAACAGCGGTAATGTTACCGAGGGCGCAAATGACCAGACCTGCATTCCGTGGCTGAACAGCGACGATAATGCGTCGCTGCCGACGCCAGCACTTGCAGTCAGCGAAATCGTCGGGAAAAAGTTAGCCCGCGCGGCACCAATATCAGCATTGGCGCTCTTCAGATTATGTTCCGCTTCCTGGATATCCGGGCGACGCAGCAAAACGTCAGATGACACTCCCGCAGGAACCAGGCTTATCATCTGCTCCGGCAGGCTTTCCAGTGTTCCCGGTAGCAGATTTTCCGTAAGTGTTGTACCCGCCAGTAAGTTCAGGGCATTTTTATCCTGCATCACTTGCGTCTGATAGCTGGCAACGCTGGCGCGCGCCTGCTGATAGATACTCATCGCCTCGCTGACATCTGTCGCTGCCGCCGTGCCAACCTGCTGCTGGCGCTGGATAATTTTCAATGAGTTCTCTGCGCTGGCCATCGTTTCTTTTGCCAGAGCCAGGTTGCTGTTATCGGCCGCCAGGGTCAGCCAGGCGGTGCTGATTTCGGCAATCAGCGTTAAACGGGTGTTCTGGGCTGTAAATTCACTGGCAAGCCAGGTTTCTCGCGCTGCCCGTGACAAACTCTGATTACGACCAAACAGATCTAACGTAAAACTGGACACCGTACCGTCAGCCTCAGCAGTGGTCCCCGTGCCATTCGCCAGCGAACGACTGCGGGTCGAACTTAAGGTTGCATTCACCGTCGGGAATAACGACGCATTAGTTTGCCCATAGAGCGCCCGCGCTGAGTCAATATCAGCAATCGCTTTTTGCACATCGCGGTTACTGTTCAGTGCAATGGTCACCACTTGCTGCAATCGGGGATCGTGGATCACCTGTTGCCAGTCATGGCTGATTGCCTTCCCCTGCCCCTGTGCTCCCGGCAAGCTCGCCGGGATTGGGGATTCGGGCGTGCTGTAGTGGGGATCGAGCGAGACACATCCCGCACTCAACAGCACCAGAAAAATTAGAGAACGACGCAACATAACTTACTCCTGACGGCGCGGTTTACCGGCAAACAGACGTTTAACCAGCACAAAAAACAGAGGAACGAAGAAGATGGCCAGTAATGTAGCGGCCAGCGTACCGCCAATAATGCCCGTACCAATGGCGATGCGGCTGTTCGCACCTGCACCGGTCGCCATCGCCAGCGGCATAACCCCCGCAATAAACGCCAGCGAGGTCATGATGATTGGACGTAAACGGGTCTGCGCCGCGCGTAATGCCGCACGACTCAGGGAATAGCCCTCAGCAACCGCCGCTTCGGCAAATTCCACAATCAGAATGGCGTTTTTCGACGACAAACCGATAGTGGTTAATAGCGCCACCTGGAAGTAAACGTCGTTGTTTAAATCACGCATCCAGGCCGCCAGCGCCGCACCGAGCAGCCCCAGCGGGATCACCAGAATGACCGAGAACGGAACTGACCAACTTTCGTATAGTGCTGCAAGGCAGAGGAAAACCACCAGAATAGAGACCGCATACAGACTCAGTGCCTGACCGCTGGCCAGTTTCTCCTGCAATGACAAGCCACTCCAGGCCCAGGTTGTCCCTGCCGGAAGGTTGTTTGCCAGAGCTTCCATTTTTGCCATCGCGTCGCCAGAACTAAAACCACTCGCGTTTTCCCCCTGAATTTCATAAGCCGCGGAGCCGTTGTAACGCACCAGTTTTTCCGGGCCATAGATCCAGCGCGTAGTAGCAAAAGCAGAGAATGGCGTCATGGCGTTATCGCTACCGCGCACAAACCATTTCCCTAAGTCTGACGGCGCAGAACGAAACTCACTGTCGCCCTGAATGTAGACTTTTTTCACACGGCCACGGTCAATAAAGTCATTCACATAAGTACCGCCCCACGCGCTGGCCAGCGTATCGGTGACATCACTTAAACTCAAACCCAGCGATACAGCTTTATTGTTATCAATATCTACCTGCAATTGCGGCATTTGCGGCAGGTCATTGGCACGTACAGAAATCAGCTCAGGGCTTTGATTAGCCTGTTCAATCAACTTGTTACGCATTTGAAGTAAGGTTTCACGGTCAGTAGCACCACTTGCCATTAATTCAAACGTAAAGCCATTGCTATGCCCCAGACCATCAACCGCAGGTGGAGTCATGGCAAATACCGTAGCATCACGAATTGCCCCCAACTCTTTGGTTGCCCGTAAAGCAATGGCCTGGGCGGTATTTTCTGCACCCTTACGTTGTGACCAGTTTTTCAACGAGACAAACGCCATCCCGGTGTTCTGCCCGCTACCACTAAAACTAAAACCATCAACGGTAAAAATGACATCAGTGTTTGCTTTTTCGTTTACCAGGAACCAGTCAACAATCTGGCGGTTTACTTCTGCTGTACGAGCTGCGGTCGCTCCGGCTGGCAGCGTGTACTGCACCATGATTTCGCCCTGGTCTTCAGTGGGTAAGAAACTGCCCGGCAGTTTCCACATCATCAGAGCCATTCCACCGCCCAGCACGACATAGACACCCATAGCCCGCACCGCACGACGCAAAACATAAAGGACGCCATGCTGGTACTTTTCTTCAGTACGACGGTAAAAGCGGTTGAATGCGCCGAAAAAACCTTTTTTATGCGGTGGAACATGATGGAGGACAGAACCACAAAGCGCAGGAGTCAGCGTTAATGCGACCACCACGGAAAGCAGCATGGCGGAAATAATGGTTATCGAAAACTGACGATAAATTACCCCCGTAGATCCCCCAAAGAACGCCATTGGCAGAAATACGGCAGACAGTACCAGAGCAATAGCAACCAGAGCGCCAGAAATTTCGCCCATTGATTTTTCCGTTGCTTCACGCGCAGGCAGTCCTTCGTCACGCATAATACGTTCGACGTTCTCCACCACCACAATGGCATCGTCCACCAACAGGCCGATCGCCAGTACCATTGCAAATAACGTCAGGGTATTAATCGAATAGCCAAACAACGCAAGAACGCCAAACGTCCCCAGCAAAACGACCGGCACGGCTAACGCCGGGATCAGCGTAGCGCGCAGGTTTTGCAGGAATAAATACATCACACAAACCACCAGTACGATGGCTTCAAACAGCGTCTGAATTACGTCCTCTACGGAGATTTTAATAAATTCAGTGCTGTCTTTTGGGTAAGCGATGTCGTATCCCTGTGGCATGTTGCGCTGAAATTCTGCGATTTTATCCTTTACCAGCGTCGCCGTATTTAACGCATTCGCTCCCGGTGAGAGCATCACGGCTACCCCTGCGGCCGGATGACCGTTCAACTTACTGATGGCGTTATAATCTTCGCTACCCATCTCAACGCGAGCCACATCCTTGATGCGAACAACCGCGCCGTCTGACTGGCTTTTAACAATGATATTTTTAAATTGCTCAACGGTTTGCAAGCGTGACTGAGCACGAACTGTTGCCGTCAATTGTTGCGTGTTCGATGACGGTAAAGCACCGATTTTCCCGGCAGTAACTTGCACGTTTTGCGCTTCAATTGCACTTTGTACATCGGATGGCATCAGCGAGTATGAGGCCAGTTTGGCTGGATCAAGCCAGATGCGCATCGCATATTCAGCCCCAAAAACTTGCAGACTCCCTACGCCTTCAACACGCGCCAGCGGGTCCTGAAGATTACTCACCAGCCAGTCAGCAATATCGGAACTGGTCGCTTTGTCGGTAGTGTCATATACGGCAGCAATCAGCAAAAAGTTGCTTTGTGATTTCTCCACCGTGACACCGGTTTGCTGTACTTCGCTCGGTAAACGTGACTCCGCCTGCTGTATTTTATTTTGTACCTGCACCTGCGCGGTATCAGGGTCAGTGCCTTGTTCAAACGTCACGTTAATACTGACTGAGCCATCCGAACTACTGGTGGAGCTGAAGTAGAGCAAATTATCCAGCCCGGTAAGTTGTTGTTCGATAACCTGAGTTACGCTGTTTTCCAGCGTTTCGGCAGAAGCACCGGTATAAGTAGCTGAAATTCTGATGGTCGGCGGCGCAACATCAGGATATTGCGCGACGGGTAATGTGCGAATGGCCAGAATCCCCGCCAACATAATCAAAATGGCGATAACCCAGGCAAAGACGGGTCTGCGAACAAAAAAACGCGAAAACATCAGGCATTGCCTCCATTAGCCTGAACCTCAACGGCCTTGACGGTCTGCCCTGAAGTTACTTTGGCGGAACCTTCGACAATCAGTCGGTCACCGTTGTGCAGGCCGTTCAACACCAGCCATTTATCACCGTAGGTTTCTCCCGTTTCGAGCGTGCGCTGCTCTACTTTATTGTCTTTATTCACCACCAGCGCGGTAGCATTACCTTTAGCATCACGCGTAACACCTTGTTGCGGCGCGAGAATAGCGTTTTCCATCACGCCTTCATCGACACGAGCGCGAACAAACATACCCGGTAACAACTGCTGCTGTGGATTAGGGAAAATCGCCCGTAATGTCACCGAACCGGTAGATTCATCAACGGCCACTTCGGTGAGTTCCAGCCGACCTTTTTCGCTATACGTTGTACCATCTTCCAGGATAAGTGAGACGCTCATGGTATCGCTGTTGGTTGCCAGCGACTGTTTGCGCAGACGCAGTAAATCGACACTGGAGCGAGTGAGATCAACGTACATCGTTTCCAGACCACGAATAGTCGTTAACGCCGTATCCTGCGACGCGGTTACCAGTGCGCCAGGCGTCACCGACGAAATGCCTATGCGCCCGGAAATCGGCGCGGTGACCGTGGTCCAGTCAAGATTAATTCGCGCGGTTTCCAGCGCAGCTTTTTTCGCTTCTACACTGGCTTTATCTTGTGCACAGGTAGACTGAGCATCATCAGCATCCTGTTGTGACACGCCGCTATCTTTCACCAGTCGGGCATAACGCTGCGCTTTCTGGCAATCGGCTTTTACCAGTGCCTGCGCCTGTTGCAACGCAGCACGGGCTTCATTCCATGCCGCCCGATAACTGGCCGAATCAATCTGGTAGAGCAGCTGTCCGGCCTTAACCAGATCACCTTCCTTAAACAAGCGTTTCTGGATAATTCCCCCAACCTGCGGACGTACTTCAGCACTGAGTGCCGCACTGGTGCGCCCGGTTAATTCACTGACTACAGAAACCGGTTGAGATTTGAGCGTAACAACGCCCACTTCTGTTTCCGACGGGGATGAATTGTTATTTTGCGTATTATCACAACCAGATAAGAGCAGCATTGCCACTACAGACGTTGCTATATACTTCATTATTTTCTCCAGGGTGAACAATACCCTCCTCATTAAAATTAATGAGGATATGTCAGGGATATTCAGATATAACGAACCCGCATCGCGAAATAAATTTCGCAATGAAATAAGGGGGATTAATATCCCCCGCTATCGGTTAATTCTGTTCTTATTTATTTATCAACATACTAATAATATCCTGATATATTTCCTGCAGACGTTGTGGATCGCTTTTTTGCGGTGTTAAACGACGATAAACCGTACCTTCCATCATAGTGGCGAGCACCTCAACGCAACAACGAATGTGCTCATCGCTAAGATGGGGATGCATTCTTTTCATATGCGCACAACCGTTAGCGAACATTCTGGCGTCAGCTTCCTCGAGCATTGCCATCACCCGCGGGTTGCGTGTTGCTTCTGCGGCCACTTCCAGCATCAACGCGTCGTCGTCTTCATTTAAGGATTTCCGCAAGGCAAGGACTTCCGGGAAGCGATCGGTACGCGCGTCAATGTCCATCTGAGCAATACGAAAGTCGATGATACGGCGAACCATCTCTTCAATAATGGCGTCTTTATTGGCGAAGTAACGGTAGATCTGCCCGACGCTAAGCTGAGCTTCGCTGGCAATTTGCGACATACTGGCGGCATGAAAACCGCAGCGATGAAAACACCGACGGGCGGCGTTGATGATTTCATCCTGGCGCTGTTTGTGACGTATCTCCAGCTTGCTCGTCATTTCTGTCTCCTGGCCTTCCACTTAGTGAGAATGATCATTCTCATTTTGGCTAATTATACGTTTCTCCAAAGTAATGGAAAGTATTTTTATCTTATTCATGATGCATATTCTGATAATGAAGAGATTGTGGAGATTCTGTGAAGATGGTTGAAATATTACGTTGATGTCAGTTCATCAGAGAAAGGCAGCGACGTGTTGTCGCCAGATTCTATGAGATATTCCCATAACCTGCCCCTGAAGATGTCAGGATCAGATAGAACAAAATGTTCTGTACTGTAGCTTCTCCCCCGTACAGAAAGCGCAACTATAGCCACCCACAGCCAGGTTGATTATAATAACCGTTTATCTGTTCGTACTGTTTACTAAAACGACGAATCGCCTGATTTTCAGGCACAACAAGCATCAACAATAAGGATTAAAGCTATGGGTTTTCTTTCCGGTAAGCGCATTCTGGTAACCGGTGTTGCCAGTAAACTGTCCATCGCCTACGGTATCGCTCAGGCGATGCACCGCGAAGGAGCTGAACTGGCATTCACCTACCAGAACGATAAACTGAAAGGCCGCGTAGAAGAATTTGCCGCTCAATTAGGTTCCAGCATCGTTCTGCAGTGCGATGTTGCCGAAGATGCCAGCATCGACACCATGTTCGCAGAACTGGGTAAAGTCTGGCCGAAATTTGACGGTTTCGTACACTCTATTGGTTTTGCACCTGGCGATCAGCTGGATGGCGACTATGTTAACGCCGTGACTCGTGAAGGCTTCAAAATTGCCCACGACATCAGCTCTTACAGCTTCGTTGCAATGGCAAAAGCTTGCCGTTCTATGCTGAATCCGGGTTCTGCCCTGCTGACTCTTTCCTATCTGGGCGCTGAGCGCGCTATCCCGAACTACAACGTTATGGGTCTGGCGAAAGCGTCTCTGGAAGCGAACGTGCGCTATATGGCTAACGCGATGGGTCCGGAAGGTGTGCGTGTTAACGCCATCTCTGCTGGCCCGATCCGCACTCTGGCCGCTTCTGGCATCAAAGACTTCCGTAAAATGCTGGCACACTGCGAAGCGGTTACTCCGATTCGTCGTACGGTTACCATTGAGGATGTGGGTAACTCCGCAGCGTTCCTGTGTTCCGATCTCTCTGCCGGTATCTCCGGTGAAGTGGTTCACGTTGACGGCGGTTTCAGCATCGCTGCAATGAACGAGCTGGAACTGAAATAATCGTTCTGTGGGTAATGATGGGCGGCGTTGCGCCGCCCATTTCTCTGTTATACCTTTCTGATATTTGTTATCACCGATCCGTCTTTCTCCCCTCTCTGCCTTGCGTCAGGATAACGATTTCCGTTATGACCAAGGAACGCCCATGGAACAACGCCACAGTTCAGGCAAAAGCCACTGGTATCACGAAACGCAATCCAGCACTGCAGAACATGACGTTCTGCCTCTGGTTCCGGAAGCTGCACAGGTTACCGATCCTTTTCTGCTCGACGTGATCCTTGACGAAGAAACACTTGATCCCTTTCATTCGTGGCTGATCCCGGCGCGTACTCTTGCTGTAGAGCTATTTCCCAATCAGCTTGCGGTGACCCGTTTACAGACATTCACCGCCTATGAACGCCTGTCGACCGCTCTGACCGTTGCTCAGGTCTGCGGCGTCCAGCGTTTATGCAACTACTATTCCGCGCGTCTGACACCGCTTCCCGGACCAGACTCCTCCAGGGAAAGTAATCATCGTCTGGCACAAATCACGCAATATGCCCGTCAACTGGCCGGCTCTCCATCGATTATCGACAACCGATCGCGCCAGCATCTTCACGATGTCGGGCTTACCGCCCGGGACTGTGTGATTATCAATCAAATTATTGGTTTTGTTGGTTTTCAGGCGCGAGCAATTGCGACTTTTCAGGCTTATCTTGGACAACCTGTACGCTGGTTACCCGGTCTGGACGTGCAAAGCTACGCTGACAGCTCACTTTTTGCTGAAGTATCAACCGGCTGGCGTGCCTGCTACGAAGGGGAAAAATTCTCTGGAGAGCAAGAGACGAATGCTCTCCTGTTGCCAGGCTCTGAACTTCGCCAACTGGCAGCAATCCTGAATCTGCATCCTGCCTCGTTTTCACTCTTTGTGGCGTTGTTATCCAGCCCGTTGGTAACAACAAAATCCAGCCATCAACTTGCTGCTTTACTCAGCGCACGAATTAACGGCAGTGCTGCCTGTTTCACCTCTCTCATACATTCAACATTTGAATATAAAGAAGCAATATCCATTCTGCGTCAGGGCGAAAACGAAATAAACCAGTGGGCTGACTGCCATTTTGTTGAGCGTGCTACGGTTCAGGCGATACAATGGCTGACACGAGCACCCGATCGCTTTAGCGCCGCCCAGTTTAGCCCGTTACTCGAACATGAAACATCATCAGCGCAGGTTATCAATCTGCTGGTATGGAGCGGGTTTTGTGGTTGGATAAATCGCTTAAAAATCGCGTTGGGTGAGACACATTAACCTTGCTGCGTCAGGCAGAATCGCGTAAAACTGTCAGCCGCTCTAATGGCCACCAAAATAGACAATTATGTTTCAGGACAACCCGCTGCTAGCGCAGCTTAAACAGCAACTGCACTCCCAGACGCCCCGCGCTGAAGGGGTGGTAAAAGCCACTGAAAAAGGCTTTGGCTTCCTGGAAGTCGACGCACAGAAAAGTTATTTCATTCCGCCGCCGCAGATGAAAAAAGTCATGCATGGCGACCGAATTATCGCGGTAATCCACAGTGAAAAAGATCGTGAATCCGCAGAGCCAGAAGAACTGGTTGAACCGTTTCTGACTCGTTTCGTGGGTAAAGTTCAGGGCAAGAATGACCGTCTGGCCATCGTGCCTGATCATCCACTCTTAAAAGACGCTATTCCTTGCCGCGCTGCCCGCGGGCTGAATCATGAGTTTAAAGAAGGCGACTGGGCGGTTGCCGAAATGCGCCGCCATCCGCTGAAAGGCGATCGTTCTTTCTATGCTGACCTGACTCAATACATCACTTTTGGTGATGACCACTTCGTGCCCTGGTGGGTAACCCTGGCGCGCCATAACCTGGAAAAAGAAGCACCAGATGGCGTCGCCACCGAAATGCTCGATGAGGGTTTGGTTCGTGAAGATCTCACCGCGCTGGACTTTGTCACCATCGACAGTGCCAGCACGGAAGATATGGATGATGCCCTCTTCGCGAAGGCGTTACCGGATGACAAACTGCAGTTAATTGTCGCAATTGCCGATCCAACCGCGTGGATTGCCGAAGGCAGCAAGCTGGACAAAGCAGCGAAAATTCGCGCATTCACCAACTATCTGCCGGGCTTCAACATCCCGATGCTGCCGCGCGAGCTTTCTGACGATCTCTGCTCACTGCGTGCCAATGAAGTGCGCCCGGTACTGGCATGTCGGATGACGTTGTCTGCTGATGGCACCATTGAAGACAACATCGAATTTTTTGCCGCTACCATCGAATCCAAAGCCAAACTGGTTTATGACCAGGTTTCCGACTGGCTGGAAAACACCGGCGACTGGCAGCCAGAAAGTGATGCGATTGCCGGACAAATCCGCCTGTTAGCGCAAATTTGCCAGCGTCGCGGCGAATGGCGTAATAACCATGCGTTGGTGTTTAAAGATCGCCCGGATTACCGTTTTATTCTCGGTGAAAAAGGTGAAGTATTGGATATCGTCGCTGAACCACGCCGTATTGCTAACCGTATTGTCGAAGAAGCGATGATCGCCGCTAACATTTGTGCGGCCCGCGTGCTGCGCGATAAGCTCGGTTTCGGTATCTATAACGTGCATATGGGCTTTGATCCGGCAAATGCCGAGGCGCTGGCAGCATTGCTGAAAACGCATGGCCTGCATGTTGATGCCGAAGAAGTGCTCACACTGGACGGTTTCTGCAAACTGCGTCGTGAGCTGGATGCGCAACCGACTGGCTTCCTCGACAGCCGCATTCGCCGTTTTCAGTCTTTTGCGGAAATCAGCACCGAACCGGGTCCTCACTTTGGCCTCGGTCTGGAAGCGTATGCCACCTGGACTTCACCAATTCGCAAGTATGGCGACATGATCAACCATCGTTTGCTGAAAGCGATCATCAAAGGCGAAACGGCGACGCGTCCGCAGGATGAGATCACCACCCAAATGGCAGAGCGTCGTCGTCTCAACCGGATGGCAGAACGTGATGTCGGGGACTGGTTGTACGCGCGTTTCCTGAAAGACAAAGCGGGCACTGACACCCGTTTTGCGGCAGAAATCGTCGATATCAGCCGGGGCGGTATGCGTGTGCGTCTGGTCGATAACGGCGCTATCGCCTTTATCCCTGCACCGTTCTTACACGCCGTGCGCGATGAGCTGGTTTGCAGTCAGGAAAACGGCACCGTACAAATTAAAGGTGAAACAGTTTACAAAGTAACCGACGTTATCGACGTCACCATTGCCGAAGTACGCATGGAAACCCGCAGCATTATTGCGCGCCCTGTCGCGTAATCTCTTTTTACGGCCCATTCATTACGGATGGGCCGTTTGCCTTTCCCTTCCCCCACATTCGTTTATCTCAGCAGATTTTTTTTAATGACATCCGTTTGAAAACTGGCGTTTTCCCAAAACTGGATTACAAATAAATATATAAAAAAAACAATACGTTTAACCGCCATTAATTTCATGTAAGCCATATGAACCGTTCATTTAACTGCGGGACTCCGCTGTTAACCGGAGGGTATGCATCATGAAAACCATTAGGGAGTCCACAACGTTGTACAACTTTCTCGGATCGCACAACCCATACTGGCGGTTGTCGGAAAACAGTGATGTTTTGCGTTTTTCCGCCACCGAAACAACGGAACCTGAACGTACTCTGCAGTTATCTGCCGAACAGGCTGCTCGTATCCGGGAAATGACGGTTATCACCTCCAGCCTGATGATGAGCCTGACAGTCGATGAGAGTGATCTTTCTGTTCATCTGGTGGGACGAAAAATCAATAAGCGTGAATGGGGTGGAAACGCGTCAGCATGGCATGACACACCGGCGGTAGCTCGTGATTTATCACACGGACTGTCCTTTGCAGAACAAGTGGTTTCTGAAGCCCACTCTGCAATAGTGATTCTGGACAGTCGGGGAAATATCCAGCGTTTTAACCGGTTATGTGAAGAGTACACGGGGCTGAAAGAACACGATGTCATCGGGCAAAGTGTGTTTAAACTGTTTATGAGTCGTCGTGAAGCTGCGGCATCCATGCGCAATAACCGTGGATTTTTTCGAAACGGCAATGCATATGAGGTAGAAATCTGGATACCCACGCGTAAAGGCCAGCGGCTGTTTCTGTTTCGCAACAAATTCGTGCATAGCGGCAGCGGCAAAAATGAGATCTATTTAATCTGCTCCGGCACCGATATCACCGAAGAACGCCACGCCCAGGAGCGCTTGCGAATTCTGGCTAACACCGACAGCATTACAGGGCTGCCGAATCGTAACGCTATGCAGGAATTAATCGATCACGCCATTAATCAGGTGGATGAAAGTAAAGTCGGCGTGGTTTATCTCGATTTAGACAATTTTAAAAAAGTGAACGATGCCTACGGGCATTTGTTTGGCGACCAGTTGTTACGCGAGGTTTCACTGGCCATTTTAAGCTGTCTTGAGCCGGATCAGGTACTGGCGCGCTCTGGCGGCGATGAATTTCTGGTACTCGCACCAAACACCTCACAAAGTGCCCTGGAAGCAATGGCATCGCGGATTTTGACCCGCCTGCGTCAGCCTTTTCGCATTGGTTTAATCGAAGTTTATACTGGCTGTTCGATCGGTATTTCACTTTCACCGCAACATGGCCCAGACAGTGCGGCAATTATTCGCCACGCCGATACGGCAATGTACAGTGCCAAAGAAGGCGGTCGAGGGCAATTTTGCGTTTTTTCACCGGAAATGAATCAACGGGTATTTGAATATCTGTGGTTGGATACCAACCTGCGTAAAGCACTGGAAAACGATCAGTTAGTTATTCACTATCAACCGAAAATCACCTGGCGCGGTGAAGTGCGCAGTCTGGAAGCTCTGGTGCGCTGGCAGTCGCCCGAACGCGGACTAATTCCCCCACTGGACTTTATTTCCTATGCGGAAGAGTCCGGTCTGATTGTGCCTCTGGGTCGTTGGGTTATTCTTGACGTCGTTCGCCAGGTGGCAAAATGGCGAGATAAAGGCATCAATCTTCGGGTGGCAGTCAATGTCTCAGCACGCCAACTCGCTGATCAAACTATTTTCACTGACCTGAAACAGGTACTCCAGGAACTTAAATTTGAGTATTGCCCTATTGATGTCGAGCTGACTGAAAGCTGCCTGATTGAAAACGACGAGCTGGCGCTTTCCGTTATTCAGCAATTCAGTCAATTAGGCGCACAGGTTCACCTGGATGATTTCGGCACTGGCTACTCTTCCCTTTCTCAACTGGCACGATTTCCTATCGATGCCATTAAACTCGACCAGGTTTTTGTCCGTGATATTCACAAACAACCTGTCTCACAGTCGCTGGTACGGGCAATTGTCGCCGTAGCTCAGGCCTTGAACCTGCAGGTTATTGCCGAAGGCGTAGAAAGCGCAAAAGAAGATGCTTTTTTAACCAAAAACGGCATCAATGAGAGACAAGGATTCTTGTTTGCCAAACCGATGCCCGCCGTAGCGTTTGAACGCTGGTATAAACGTTATCTGAAACGCGCATAAAGAGACGAATATATATATTTAACGGTATATAATTCCATTACATATCGTATTCGTGAATGATAATTAACCTTTGCCGTTAAGCACTTCTCTTTTAGCGGCAATTTTTGCATTATTTATTTTCACCTTTTTTGCCTTAAGGATACCCTTGATGTCTGAATTTGATGCCCAGCGCGTTGCCGAACGTATTGATATTGTGTTAGATATCCTTGTGGCAGGCGATTACCACTCTGCGATCCATAATCTTGAGATACTTAAAGCAGAACTCTTGCGCCAGGTTGCTGCATCTACGCCAGACATCCCGAAGGCACCATGGGAGATTTAACAATCGTGCTTTCAGTTTTCCCTATTTAAGGATGCCCGGCGCGTCAGCATTTTTTATTGAGTATTATAACGTTATAAGAATTACAGCGATGAATTCCCGACAACAAACTATTCTACAGATGGTCATTGACCAGGGTCAGGTTAGCGTAACCGATCTGGCGAAAGCCACTGGAGTTTCCGAAGTTACTATCCGCCAGGATCTCAACACCCTCGAAAAACTTAGCTATCTACGCCGTGCACATGGTTTTGCTGTTTCGCTTGATAGCGATGATGTCGAAACCCGTATGATGAATAATTATACGCTGAAACGTGAACTCGCTGAGTTTGCCGCCTCACTGGTTCAAGCGGGAGAAACCATCTTTATCGAGAATGGCAGCAGTAATGCCCTTCTGGCCCGCACATTGGGTGAGC
The DNA here is from genome assembly GCF_002965345.1 of Escherichia sp. MOD1-EC5950. Taxonomy (NCBI): domain Bacteria; kingdom Pseudomonadati; phylum Pseudomonadota; class Gammaproteobacteria; order Enterobacterales; family Enterobacteriaceae; genus Escherichia; species Escherichia sp. MOD1-EC5950. Next base: position 223,299 of record NZ_PTSR01000003.1, on the reverse strand, counting down.
AAAAGAAAAATGTCACCATCATTACGGTCAGCAGCTATATAGCGCATTTATTGAAAGACGCCCCTTGTGAAGTCATTTTACTTGGCGGTGTGTACCAGAAAAAAAGCGAAAGTATGGTTGGTCCTCTGACACGTCAGTGTATCCAACAGGTGCATTTCAGTAAGGCATTTATTGGTATCGATGGCTGGCAACCTGAAACCGGGTTTACAGGTCGCGACATGATGCGTACCGATGTGGTCAATGCTGTACTGGAAAAAGAGTGCGAAACCATTGTCCTGACTGACAGCTCAAAGTTTGGTGCCGTACATTCTTACTCCATCGGCCCTGTTGAGAGAATCAAACGCGTTATAACCGATTCAAAGATTAGCGCCAGCGATCTGATGTCTTTGGAACACAGTAAATTAATCGTTCACGTCGTTGATATATAATCACTTTCCTTCCTTACGGATGATTTGCTCTAACGCAAATCATCCGCACTAAGATGATTCCTGGTTGATAATTAAGACTATTTACCTGTTATTAACACCCTAACGTTATAAACTTATTATCAGCGATATAACAGGAAGTCACTATCACCTGCGTGATATAACCCTGCGCGCGAGAGGATTTCACGGAATAATTTTACATGGCCTATTCTGAACTATTATAGTTATAGAGAGCTTACTTCCGTGAATCATAAATTCAGGAGAGAGTATTATGTTTGTAACGAGCAAAAAAATGACCGCGGCTGTTCTGGCAATTACACTGGCAATGTCTCTAAGTGCCTGTTCTAACTGGTCTAAACGGGACCGAAACACCGCAATCGGTGCAGGTGCAGGGGCTTTAGGCGGTGCAGTACTGACTGATGGCAGCACGCTGGGTACATTAGGTGGTGCAGCAGTTGGTGGTATTATCGGTCACCAGGTCGGTAAATAATCGTAAATAAATGTCGATTAGCAACTCGCTATTATAATACGCTTGACTCGGTTCAGTACGAAATAACTGAATAATACACACAGTGAAATAAACGAAAGCCACGAAAATATTTCCGTGGCTTTTTTTGTTAACCGCCTGCGAGTTTTACCTTCATCCCTTTCGCTTCAAGCAGTGATTTTAATAAATCACGCTTATCCCCCTGGATTTCGATAATTCCATCTTTTACTGCCCCGCCGCAGCCGCATTTTTTCTTCAGTTCAGCCGCCAGCTTTATCAGTTCGGCATCATCGAGATCGACGCCGGTAATCAGGCATACGCCCTTACCTTTACGCCCACTGGTTTGCCGTTGGATGCGCACCACTCCGTCGCCTTTTGGTCGTACAGGGGTCGCTTTGGGTTCATCAATACGTCCAGTTTCCGTTGAGTAGACCAGACGGCTGTTAGAATCACTCATCATGCACTCCGTTGTAACGAGGTGTTGATCGCTTTCAGCGTTTGCGCCGGGGCCGCCGATTGCGTTACCGGGCGACCAATCACCATATAATCAACGCCTGCCGCCAGCGCCTGTTCCGGGGTCATAATGCGGCGCTGATCGCCAGCGTCGCTCCCCTGCGGGCGAATACCCGGCGTCACCAGTTTGAAATCCTGACCAAATGCTTGTTTAAACCGCACAGCTTCCTGGGCTGAACACACAACACCGTCAAGGCCGCATTTTTGCGTCAGCGCCGCCAGACGCTCTGCATAATCTGCCGGTGACAGTGTCACACCAAGATCGGCCAGATCGCTGGCTTCCATACTAGTGAGTACAGTCACAGCGATTAATAGCGGCGCATCTTTGCCAAACGGAACCAACGCCTCACGTGCTGCGGTCATCATACGTGCGCCGCCAGAGGCATGAACGTTTACCATCCACACGCCTAAGTCAGCCGCCGCTGCCACGGCGTGCGCTGCGGTATTGGGAATATCGTGGAATTTCAGGTCGAGGAAGATATCAAAACCACGTTGTTGCAGTTCACGAACAAACTGCGGCCCAAACAGGGTAAACATCTCTTTGCCTACTTTCAGACGGCAATCGCGTGGGTCGATCTTGTCGACAAACGCCAGCGCAGCGTCACGATTATTATAATCAAGGGCAACAACAACAGGAGAATGAGTAACAGCGCGGGAAGGAGATGAAGCAGTTAACGTCATGACCAGACCTTCTTGATGATGGGCACCGGAAGTGGCGCAAAACAGGTAAACGGCGTGCATTCTACCCGTGGAAATAAAAAATTAACAGTTACGATTTTCCCCCTGCCAGTCTTTTTCTGCTCAGGCGTTACCGAAGCTATTTGTAAAAATAACCATTAGTATGTTGTAACTAAAGATGGTTTTTTTTATAAATTACAGTCCATCCAGGCCACGAATCGGTTTAATGGTTGACCAGGCACGGCAGGACGGACAATGCCAGTAAAGCGTGTATGCAGTAAAACCACACTTCTGGCAGCGGTAACGCGGCTTACTACGCACCTTCTCGCCCACCATGTCACGCAACACCATCAGGCTCTCTTTGGCGCGCCCTTCTTCCGCTTCGTTAAGGTGGTAATCCATCAACTTGTGGAACACGCGCATCGTCGGATGGCGTTGTAGCTGGCGCGTAATATAGACCTGTGCGGCTTCGCTGCCATCGCGCGCTTCAATGATGTCGGCAAGCATCAGTTCAGCATCTGCCCCCGTATTCTCCTCCACCGCACGCTGGAGAAACTCTGCCCATTCGGCAGTTTTATCCAGTTGCTGATAGCAGGTTTGCAGCATTTCCAGCGTTTCGCTGACCAGCTCTCTGTCCTGGGAGATAACGCGTTGCAGGCTCTCGACCGCCTTTGCGTACTCCCCTTTTGCCATGAAAACACGTCCCATCATAATGGACACGCGGGCGCTGTTTTTGTCGGCTGCCGCCCCTTTTTTCAACAAGGCCATAGCGCGATCGAGATCGTCACTGGCCATGTGCTGAAGGGCTAATTCACAGTAGAAATGGGCGATTTCGACTCGCTGTTTATCTTTACCAAGCTTCACCAGGCGTTCTGCAACATCAATTGCTTTCTGCCATTCACTAGTGGACTGATAGATTTGCAACAGTTGTTGCAATGCGCCAACTCGGAAGTCGGTTTCATCAGTCAGTTGATTAAACATATCTTCCGCGCGATCGTATAAACCCGCCGCCATGTAATCACGCCCCAGTTGCTGAATTGCCAGCAGACGCTGCTCATAGGTCAACGAGGCACTTTCCATTAAGGTTTGATGAATACGAATAGCGCGATCGACTTCGCCACGCGAACGGAATAAGTTTCCGAGCGTAAGGTGGGCTTCAACGGTGCCTGTATCCTCTTTCAGCATATCGAGGAACAGATCCACCGCTTTGTCCTGTTGATTACTAAGCAGGAAGTTAACCCCTGCTACGTAATCGCGTGACAGGCGGTTGGCTTCATCTTGCTTGTTTTGTTGCGCACTTCTGCGGCCCATATACCAGCCATAGGCAGCGGCTACAGGCAAGAGCAGAAACAACAACTCCAGCATAGAAAGTTATTCCTTCGCTACTGACGAATCAGGCGCTACCGCCACGCCAGTCGCAGGTGAAAGCTGGTTTTCCAGTCGCTTTATTTTACGTTCAGCGCGTGCCAGAGAAACACGAATTCGCAGCCAGAACAGGCCGCAAATCAACCAACCGATAGCAAACCCCGCAGCAAACAATACCGCCAGCAAAGTAGAGATACGATACTCCCCTTGCGCTAACAGATAATTAAACGTTACCTGCTGATCATTCTGCGCACCTAACGTGACAGAAATCACAAAAATCGCTAACACCAGTAAGAAAATGAGTAAATATTTCACATTACTTCCCGTTATGTGGTTAGAGCGAATAAATTATGGTCAACTTACCGCAATAGCCCTTTAAAGTACCATTTTCACGACGTCTGCGAAATGGTAGCCACAATCATTGTTGATGATTTGAGGGTTAAATTCGGAAATTCAACCAGTTTTAACTTTCTTGTTCTCGCTGCGCTATCTCACGATTTTCTTCCGGCGGTGGTGTTAATGGCCCACAAATACGTTGCGCGAGCCAGGTTGCCACCGCCACCAGCGCCCACGAAATCAACGTAGCCACCACCAGATCGCGCGGCCAATGCATCCCCAGCAGCAAGCGGCTTCCCATTACTCCCGTTGCCCAGACCAGCAAGAGCGCAATGGTTAAAGTTCGCCTACGTGGCCACAACAGCCCAACGGCGAGCAAGGCCCAACTGGCGGCAAACATCGTGTGGCCGGAAGGAAAGGCAAACCCCGTCTCTTTCTGCCAATGAGAACGTAAATATTGCGGGATATTTTTTTCTTCAGCCAACTGTTCTTTCACTAAATTACCGCGCTCTGCTCGCTTTAAAGTGTAGAACTCATCAACCGGAATATGATGTGTTTTTTCCAGCCAGATAACAAAAGGGCGTGGCTCCTGAACTTTACCTTTGATCCAGGATTTAACTCCCTGTCCGACAAGAATTGCCGCTGCCAGAATAGCAAATAACATAACTGCGGCTTTGAGGCGAAAACGCAGACACCAGAGAAACCAGCCGAATAAAATAAGATGCGTAATGACGCCCCAGGGCTGAGTGACGGTTTCAGTGACCCAAAAGGCCGCTTTTAACAGCCAACTTTGATCTCCAGGTTGCCAACGCCAGCCAGAAATCCATACCGCTACCGGCATGATAAGTAATAGTGCTGCTCCAACTGCGGTACGTCTGGCAATCGAACGCATGGTCTCTCCTTCCTTATAAGTCTCACAATCATAACTGAAAATGCTCTGACCTGGAAAAATTGACAGATTTGTGCCATTCAGTGAACGATTGACGCGTCGTGATTAGGTGAACACCTTCGCGTTATGGCAAAATAAGCCGATACAGAACCAGCATTATCTGGAGAATTTCATGCAGCTTAAACGTGTGGCAGAAGCTAAACTGCCAACCCCCTGGGGCGATTTCCTGATGGTGGGATTTGAAGAACTGGCAACCGGACACGATCATGTCGCGCTAGTCTATGGCGACATTTCCGGGCATACCCCGGTACTTGCGCGCGTCCATTCCGAATGTCTGACCGGTGACGCCCTGTTCAGCTTGCGCTGCGATTGTGGCTTCCAGCTTGAAGCGGCACTGACACAAATAGCCGAAGAAGGCCGTGGTATTTTGCTGTATCACCGTCAGGAAGGACGTAACATTGGTCTGCTGAATAAAATTCGCGCTTACGCGTTGCAGGATCAAGGCTACGATACCGTAGAGGCTAATCACCAGTTAGGCTTCGCCGCTGATGAACGCGATTTCACTCTTTGCGCCGATATGTTCAAGTTACTTGGTGTCAACGAAGTCCGTCTGTTAACCAACAACCCGAAAAAAGTCGAAATTCTGACCGAAGCAGGGATTAACATTGTTGAACGCGTACCGTTGATTGTCGGTCGTAACCCAAATAACGAGCATTATCTCGATACCAAAGCGGAAAAAATGGGCCATTTGCTGAACAAATAATCCTCGTTTAATGCAAATTCGGCCTGCTTGCCGGATGCCCCTCATCCGGCAAGTAAAGCACAGTTACTTCAACATATTACGAATGACATAATGCAAAATACCGTCATTCTGGTAATAGGTTAATTCCGTCGCGGTGTCGATACGACAACGGCACGGCACAACTTCCTGACTCCCCTCCGCTCGCGTTAGCGTCACCGGAACCGTCGCGCCCGGTTGTAGACTTTGTAGATCGGTAATATCAATCTTTTCTTCCCCGCTCAGCCCTAACGTTTTACGCGTCACGCCTGGAGGGAACTCCAGCGGCAGAATACCCATACCAATTAGATTCGAACGGTGAATACGTTCAAACGATTCGGCAATAACCACACGAATACCGAGCAGACGCGGACCTTTTGCTGCCCAGTCACGGCTGGAACCAGATCCATACTCTTTCCCGGCAATCACCGCCAGCGGTGTTTTCTCCTGCTTATAGCGCATCGCTGCATCGTAAATAGAGACAACCTCGCTGGCAGGCAAATGGCGCGTCATCCCTCCTTCAACGCCAGGCACCATTTCGTTACGAATGCGAATATTGGCAAACGTGCCGCGCATCATCACTTCATGGTTACCACGCCGCGAACCGTAGGAGTTAAAGTCTTTACGCTCAACGCCACGACCCTGCAAATATCGCCCTGCCGGGCTGTCGGGCTTAATACTGCCTGCCGGAGAAATATGGTCAGTGGTAACCGAATCCCCCAACATTGCCAGGATTCGCGCACCGTGAATGTCTTCCACTGGCGCTGGTGTTACCTGCATCTCATCAAAGAAAGGCGATAACCGAATATAGGTCGAATCATCCTGCCATCCGTAGGTATCTGATCGCGCAACGTTAATCTCTTTCCACTCCGCCGAGCCTTCAAAAACTTCCGCATATTCTTTACGGAACATTTCTGTTGAGACTTGCTCAACCGCGCGAGCAATTTCTTGTGCTGATGGCCAGAGATCTTTCAGATATACCGGATCGCCTTTGCGATCATGTCCAAGTGGATCGGAAGCGAGGTTGATGTTCATATTGCCCGCCAGCGCATAAGCAACAACCAGCGGCGGCGAGGCCAGCCAGTTGGTTTTAACCAGTGGATGAATACGCCCTTCAAAGTTACGGTTACCAGACAGCACCGCTCCAACGGTTAAATCACCTTTTTTGATCGCCGTTTCGATAGGATCGGGTAATGGGCCAGAGTTACCGATACAGGTTGTACAGCCATAGCCTACAAGATTAAAGCCAAGTTCATCGAGATACGGTGTCAGTTTGGCTTTTGCCAGATAGTCAGAAACCACTTTCGAGCCGGGAGCCAGCGACGCTTTAACCCACGGTTGTCGTTTCAGCCCCAGAGTTACGGCTTTTTTCGCCAGCAACCCGGCAGCCATCAACACGCTGGGGTTAGACGTGTTGGTACACGATGTTATTGCGGCAATAACCACTGCGCCATCAGGCAATTGATACTGATGCCCGTTCATAACATAATCGACGGGCTGGCGATCTTTATGCGTGGCATTCACTTCCAGTTCGTTACTGGCGGCAAAAGCTTTTGGTACATCTGCCAGCGCAACGCGATCCTGCGGCCGTTTTGGCCCGGCAAGACTGGCTTCAACGTCATTCATATCCAGTTCTAATGTACTGGTAAAAATCGGTTCATCGCCCGGGTTACGCCACATTCCTTGCGCTTTGGCATATTTTTCGACCAGTTCGACCTGATCTTCACTGCGTCCACTTAAACGCATGTAATCGAGGGTAACCGAATCTATTGGGAAGAAGCCACAGGTCGCGCCGTACTCCGGTGACATGTTGGCAATTGTCGCGCGATCTGCCAGCGGCAGCGAATCCAGTCCATCGCCGTAAAATTCGACGAATTTACCCACTACGCCATGTTTACGCAGCATCTGAGTGACGGTAAGAACCAGGTCTGTGGCGGTGATACCTTCACGTAATTTTCCGCTGAGTTTAAAGCCCACAACATCCGGGATAAGCATGGAAACCGGCTGACCTAACATTGCTGCTTCCGCTTCGATCCCACCAACACCCCACCCCAACACGCCAAGACCGTTGATCATCGTGGTGTGCGAGTCGGTGCCGACAAGCGTATCCGGGTAAGCAATCCACTCACCGCCCTGCAATTCGCTCCACACCGCTTTACCGAGATACTCGAGGTTAACCTGATGGCAAATCCCAGTGCCTGGCGGCACCACCCTAAAACGACTGAATGCCTGCTGTCCCCATTTCAGGAATACATAACGTTCGTGGTTGCGCTCCATTTCCAGGCGCACGTTTTCCTCGAAGGCCTCATCATCACCAAACCGATCGACGGTCACCGAGTGGTCAATCACCAGATCGACGGGTGAGAGCGGGTTCACCTTCGCGGTATCGCCGCCGAGACGTTTTACCGCTTCACGCATCGCCGCAAGGTCAACGACAGCAGGCACGCCGGTAAAGTCTTGCATCAGCACTCTTGCCGGACGGTAAGCGATTTCACGGTCAGCATGGGCATTTTTCAGCCATCCTGCCAGCGCATGTATATCTTCTTCGGTAACAGAGTTGCCATCCTGCCAGCGCAGCAGGTTTTCGAGCAAAACTTTGAGTGACTTAGGCAGACGGGTAATATCGCCCAGTGATTTGGCAGCAAGCGGCAGACTGTAGTAATGGTAGGTTTTATCTTTAGCCTGCAACGTGTCCTTAGTGGCTTCTCGTAGGGTTGACGACATAGCTCCTCCTTAATGACAGGGTTGCGATACCCTGATTCTCCTCAGGGTGAATATTAAAGATAACACAAACACTGCGTAACGATTTGATAACAACCCAAATTGATAAAAGAGGAGAGGCCTTACAGGGATAAATCGGGATAGGAGCTGATCTCACGATCAGCTTCCTCCCACACCACCGTACGTACGGGGCCGTATACGGCGGTTCGGTTATGTTGATCGTCGCCTGCCTATACTTCTGGCAGGCCCAGTCTGGAGAACAGCTTATTGGGGAGTGCTATATTCAGTGCCGGACTACAGCTTATCCGCCACTCTTTATGGCAGCTTCCTGCTGTTTGCGCCGCAAGGTCCTTGCTTACGCCTCGACTGCGCAACTCCCTGAAGCGGTTGCGGCCCGTTTTCCACTGTTTCCAGAGTATGCTTCGCAGCCTGCGCCTTATCCATCCGTTCAGCTCTCGCATCAGCGATGGCCTCTGGTTCAGCCCGTAGTAACTTTTCCAGCCCGTCAGATATCGTCTTAGCGGCTGAGTTAGCTGTTCAAGGCTTCTCCCTGTGTTGCGTCCGGTCAGTGCTCTTATCCGCATTTTGAACCGTTTTATCGACTCCGGCGATACCACGCACCATACCTTCCGCCCCCTTATGAAGCTGTATCCAAGGAACTTGCGCGTTTCAGGGCGTGCTACAGCACTCTTCTTCGCGTTGACCTTCAGCTTCAGTTTATGGCTCAGCCAGTGCGTCAACCCCGCCATGATCCGGTTGCCTGTCCGTTCGCTTTTCACGTAGACATTACAGTCGTCTGCGTACCGCACGAACTTCAGACCACGTTTCTCCAGTTCCTTGTCGAGGTCGTCAAGCAGCAGGTTCGATAGCAGCGGCGACAGTGGGCCGCCCTGCGGCGTTCCTTCTGTCACCGGCCTTACCAGACCTGCGTCCATCACCCCTGCATTCAGGAACCTGCGGATAAGTGACAACACCCGTTTATCCGATACTCGTTTCTCTATCCGGCTCATCAGCACATCGTGATTTACCCGGTCGAAGAACTTCTCCAGATCGAGGTCGACCACCCAGTGATACCCGGCCCCGATATGTTCCCGGGCTTGTATCACTGCCTGGTGGGCCGAACGACCGGGACGGAACCCGTAGCTGTTGTCGCTGAACGAGCTATCCCACTGTGCCTGCAATACCTGCATCATCGCCTGCTGGATGAAGCGATCCACCACCGTCGGGATGCCCAGCAGACGTTCGCCGCCGCCGGGCTTCGGTATGGACACTCTTCTCACAGGAGATGGGCGGTATCTGCCGGACAGCAGTTGCGCTTTCAGCTCTGGCCAGTGGTGCCTCAGGTAGTCCGGCAGTTCGCTTACGCGCATACCATCGACTCCCGCTGCACCTTTGTTGGCTTTAACTCTTTTCAGGGCTTGCCTGAGATTGACTGGTTCACAAATGGCTTCCATCAGCCACACTGTTGACGACGGACTTTCTCTGTTCGTCGGTGCCTGCACGGTTTCAGCCCCCGGAAGGGCGGCGTTCGGGGCTTCACCCCGTTCCCCGGCCTCAGGGTCGCGATGCGTTTTCTGCTGCATGACCGTTCAGAACCTCCGTTGATACTCGTCACTCATTACCGTTCGGGCCTTCGGGTGTCATGCCCTACTATGCCCTCTGCTGACTCCTGTCCGCCGGTCAGCGCCCCTTACGGTACGCTCAGTTCTGGATACAGAACGACGGACAGGCCTCCCGGGGTAAGTTCAGCCGCCTTCACCACACACCTGTCCGATTTACCACCCCGGTTCTTGATGGTTATGGCCTTCGCAATTCTTTGCTTGCTCCGCCAACCGGGTAGGCCTCGTATCGGATTTCTGTTCGTCAGGTCATGGATTTGCTTCACGCTTCCTTCAGACCCCGCCTCACGACGACGCCCTTGCGCTTCGCTAGTCCTTCGCCACCATCAGGCTGGACAGGGGACTTTCACCCCCGAGCTGCTGAACATGCCCGGCACACAAAGAAAAACCTCGCCGCAGCGAGGTCAGAGATTAGTGAGCAACTATCCAGATGAGTTCGGACCAGAAGAGTATCGACAGAGAAAATGCGCCCATCCAGGACCAGTATTTCGTATTTGTGATGATCATAGGCTACACCCTTTATTTGTTATTACTTTATGTTGAAATTACTCAACCTTTTATTGCAGTGGTGTATTAAAAAGCGTTTAATTCACGAATATATCGGATAATAAGAATGATGATAATTATTGTTTCTGCTGATCATCTTCAGCAAACATCTCTATAAAGGCTTGCTGCTGCGACGTTAGTTTCCAGTCATCTGGAATAACGACGGAACATTCTCGTTTCGTTTCCATTTCGTTGTCACTATGCTGACATAATGGTGACGATTCCTGATGCTGCTCCTGAACAACCATCGTTATCCCCACACTTTCCATATCAGTAGTGCGACAACCACCCAGAAGAGTGCAGAACCAAGAAATACTGCACGCCAGGCTTTGCGTTTTAATTCAGGGTCCCGGCGGGGTTCCTGATTTCCAGAAGGCATTGCTAACCTCATATGATCGCCATCACTTATCAGTAAGACGTTAACCAATTGGTAAAATTAATCAAACGATGAGACAAATCCTAATGAAACTTTAGCCAAAAATCCAGCTAATTTACGAATCGTATCCAGTGAATAATTCAATCTTTTGACCTGATATAGATATTTGAAGATTGAAGTTTGCGAGGCGGGTAATTAGGCACTACTTTATGATCGATTTACCATAAAGATTTCAGGGGTAATTATATTGTGGGTGCGTACGAATAAGAAGGAGCAGAGAATATATTCCGGCCCCCTGGTAACATAAAGGTGCCGGAAATAACGCAGGTAATTATTTTTCAGGCAACTTGATATCTTTAAACATGACCTCAATTTCTTCATTAGAACGCAGTGCCACAGCGGCATCAACGACGTCTCGCGTTAAATGCGGGGCAAAACGCTGAATGAAATCATACATATAACTGCGTAAAAACGTACTGCGACGAAAACCAATTTTGGTTGTGCTATGGCTGAAAATATCGTGTGCATCGACACGAACCAGGTCAGGGTCAGCAACCGGGTCGACCGCCATGCTGGCAATCACCCCTACCCCCAGTCCCAACCGGACGTAGGTTTTAATGACATCAGCATCCGTTGCCGTGAAGACGATACGCGGCGTCAACCCTGCGCGGTTAAAAGCGGTATCCAGTTCAGAGCGTCCGGTAAAACCGAAGGTATACGTCACCAACGGATACTGCGCCAGTTCTTCAATGGTGATTGCATTTTTGCCTGCCAGTGGGTGGTCCGGGGTCACCACAATAGCCCGGTTCCAGTGATAGCATGGCAGCATCACCAAATCTTCATACAAATGAAGTGCTTCCGTGGCAATAGCGAAATCGGCATTACCTTTAGAGACTGCATCGGCAATTTGTGTCGGTGATCCCTGGTGCATATGCAAAGAAACGCGAGGATAACGCTCAATAAAACCTTTGATGACGTTTGGTAACGCATAGCGTGCCTGAGTGTGAGTAGTGGCAATATATAATGAGCCTTTATCTGGCCAGGTGTGCTCTCCGGCAACCGATTTAATGGCATCTACTTTCGACAGGACTTCACGAGCAATACGAATTATTTCCTGCCCGGCTGGAGTAACCTGCGTCAAATGCTTGCCGCTGCGGGAAAAAATTTGAATGCCCAACTCATCTTCCAGCATTCTGACTTGCTTACTGATCCCAGGTTGTGATGTGTAAAGTCCTTCAGCCGTTGATGAGACATTCAGGTTATGATTGACCACCTCAACAATATAGCGAAGTTGTTGTAATTTCATGTTAAACCATCCACTTAGACGCCATCTGAACATCGTTTTTTCGTCACACCTGGCGGGTGACTAATACGATTTAATAATAAAAAAAGCGATAACTATAACCACTATATCATTTATAGCTTTAGTGTATAGGTGTGCAGAAAAAATAATATGTAATAAAAAAGGGCCGTTTTCGCGACCCTTTGTTTATAAAAACCGGAAAAAGTTAAAGGTTATTTTTTCCCTTCAACCCATTTGCCATCTACATAAAATGCTGACCAGCCAGTTGCCTTTCCATCTTTTTCCGAAGAGACATATTGCTGTTTGGTTTTACGGCTAAAGCGAACCATTGTCTTATTACCTTCCGGATCCTGCTGCGGCGCATCGGCCAGATAACGCAATTTTTCCGGTAAACGGTCGCGGAAGCGATAAAGCTCTTCCACCAGCGGTGCACGCGTTTCACGTGATTTAGGGAAGGTATTGGCAGCCAGGAACACACCGGCAGCACCATCACGCAGCACGAAATAAGCATCCGATTTTTCGCACGGTAATTCTGGCAGCGGAACCGGATCTTCTTTCGGCGGCGCGACTTCACCGTTACGTAAAATCTTACGCGTGTTTTTACACTCTTCGTTAGTGCAGGCCATGTATTTACCGAAACGCCCCATTTTCAGATGCATTTCAGAACCACATTTTTCACACTCAACGATCGGGCCGTCATAACCTTTAATGCGGAATTCGCCCTCTTCGATCTCGTAACCGTCGCAGGTTGGGTTATTACCACAGACATGCAATTTACGTTTCGGATCGATGAGATAGCTATCCATCGCCGTGCCACACTTCTGGCAACGACGTTTGGCGCGCAGCGCGTTGGTTTCAGCATCTTCGCCTTCCAGCACGTTAAGCACTTCGTTTTCCGGCACCAGGTTGATGGTGGTTTTGCAACGCTCTTTCGGCGGTAGCGCATAGCCGGAACAGCCGAGGAATACCCCGGTACTGGCAGTACGAATACCCATTTTGCGGCCACAGGTCGGGCAATCGATACTGGTCAGAACCATCTGGTTCGGCCGCATACCGCCCTCTTCCGGATCTTTTTCCGCTTTATCGAGCTGCTGGGTGAAATCCGAGAAGAAGTGATCCAGTACGGCTTTCCACTCTGCTTCGTGATTCGCCACCTGGTCGAGGCTGTTTTCCATCTGCGCGGTAAAGTCGTAGTTCATTAACTCACGGAAATTTTCTTCCAGGCGATCAGTTACGATCTCACCCATTTTTTCCGCATAGAAACGACGGTTTTCTACGCGCACATAACCACGATCCTGAATGGTCGAAATGATCGACGCATAGGTGGAAGGACGACCAATACCGCGTTTTTCCAGTTCTTTAACCAGCGAAGCTTCACTGAAACGGGCTGGCGGTTTGGTAAAGTGCTGAGCAGGTGTCAGCTCAACAAGCGACAGTGAGTCACCTTTATCGACAGCCGGTAAAATACGATCTTCATCGCCTTTACGCAGCGCGGGCATCACTTTCGTCCAACCGTCGAAACGCAAAATACGTCCGCGCGCTTTCAGGCGGAAATCACCTGCGCCAACGGTCAGCGTGGTGGAGTCATATTTCGCCGGGGTCATCTGACATGCAACGAACTGACGCCAGATTAACTGGTACAGTTTCTGCGCATCCGCTTCCATATCTTTCAGCGATTCTGCCATTACATTGACGTCAGAAGGACGAATCGCTTCGTGCGCTTCTTGAGAGTTTTCTTTGCTGGCGTATTGGTTCGGGCTTTCCGGCAGATATTTCTTACCGAAATTATCGCTAATATATCCACGAACCATATTTACCGCGTCCTGACTCAGGTTAGTGGAGTCGGTACGCATGTAAGTGATATAGCCAGCTTCATACAGACGCTGCGCCATCATCATGGTTTTTTTCACGCCAAAACCAAGACGGGTACTGGCAGCCTGTTGCAATGTGGAAGTAATAAAAGGCGCGCCAGGTTTACTGGTTGTCGGTTTGTCTTCACGTTCCAGCACGCTATAGCGCGCTTTTTCCAGCAGACTTACCGCTGCCTGAGTTTGTTCTTTAGTCGCCGGGCGGAACGGTTTGTCGTTCTGATGGGTCACCTGCAAGGCCAACGCTTCGCCTGATGGTGTGGTCGTGCTGGCATCCACCTCCCAGAACTCTTCCGGTACGAACGCTTTAATTTCTCGTTCACGCTCGACCACCAGGCGAACCGCCACTGATTGCACACGCCCGGCAGAAAGACCGCGAGCAATCTTTTTCCACAGCAGCGGAGAAACCATATAACCCACCACACGGTCCATAAAGCGACGCGCCTGCTGGGCATTAACACGATCAATATTCAGCTCACCAGGTTTGTTGAAAGCCTGGCGGATCGCGTTTTTAGTAATTTCGTTAAACACCACCCGGCTATAGCGCGCATCATCACCACCAATCACTTCCCGCAGGTGCCATGCAATGGCTTCCCCTTCGCGGTCAAGGTCGGTTGCGAGATAGATGTGGTCGGCTTTTTCAGCCAGTTGTTTCAGTTCAGAGACGACCTTCTCTTTACCAGGCAACACTTCATAGTGCGCCTCCCAATTGTGCCACGGGTCAACCCCCATACGGTTGACGAGAGCGCCACGTTCATCCTTTTTAGGCTTTTTAGCCGTCTTGGTGGAGGTAGAGTCGGCACTCTTTTTAGTAGTTGAGCCACTGGTCGGCAAATCGCGGATGTGACCGACGCTGGATTTCACCACGTAGTCACTACCCAGATACTTGTTGATCGTTTTGGCTTTTGCCGGGGACTCAACGATGACAAGAGCTTTACCCATATTCACCTTACCTAATTTGATTCTTCCAGGAATGCGTCGCACATTGATAAACCTTCCACTGGCAACGAGTTACCGATATGGACTCGCTCTCTGCGGATATCAACCCCTTGTCGTGACTCTGTTCACGAAAATTCAGGTGACTGAGTTAGCAGGTCTTTGCCTACAGGCGCTATAGCACGACGGAATTTTGGTCGAATGTCAAGCAAATCTATTGCCAGATTGACGAAAGCGTCACACTGTACCTGATAAAATCCGTTACGCAACTTTATTAGCATGCAAAATCCAAAGTTGCCAGTAAGGCGCACCTGACGCCAGCGTGGTATATTTGTCTGCAAGCCATGCCTGGCGTAGACTAATGTCCTTGTTTAAGGAGTAAATAATGAACAAAGAGACACAACCCATCGACCGCGAAACGCTGTTGAAAGAGGCCAACAAAATCATTCGTGAGCATGAGGATACGCTCGCAGGAATTGAAGCCACCGGCGTTACGCAGCGTAATGGCGTACTGGTGTTTACCGGCGATTACTTTTTAGATGAACAAGGATTGCCGACTGCGAAAAGCACCGCGGTGTTTAATATGTTTAAACACCTGGCTCACGTGCTCTCGGAAAAATATCATCTGGTAGATTAAAGCAAAACGCGAGGCCTGAACCTCGCGTTTGTCTTTTACATCAAAGGCTTTTGCCCGCGCTGCCACCAGCGTAACAACAATCGGTCGACGCTCTCTGCCGCACTGCCGGTAAATCGGTCTATTAACCGTTTACGCTGCATATAACGCACGTTAACCACTTCACGGCCTTCCATCAGACTCAGAATCACTTCATCACTGGTGTTTATTTCGTCAACCAGACCTTTCTCTACCGCCTGTTGCCCGTACCAGTGTTCGCCAGTAGCCACCTCTTCAATATCCAGAGACGGACGCATACGTTTTACAAAAGCTTTAAATAGCTGATGTGTTTCGTTCAGTTCTT
Source organism: Escherichia sp. MOD1-EC5950 (assembly GCF_002965345.1). Classification (NCBI taxonomy): domain Bacteria; kingdom Pseudomonadati; phylum Pseudomonadota; class Gammaproteobacteria; order Enterobacterales; family Enterobacteriaceae; genus Escherichia; species Escherichia sp. MOD1-EC5950. The sequence goes on along the minus strand of NZ_PTSR01000003.1, from coordinate 207,482 downwards.
CACGGAATTTCTCACGCCCTTCTTCGGTGTTTTCACCCAGCAATGTCAACGTCCGCTTATATTGCCCGGCAGTATGCAGTTCGATATCAATATCTTTACTTTTCAGGAAGCGGTTAAAGTTGGGCATTTGCGCCACCACACCGATGGAGCCAACAATGGCAAACGGTGCGGAAACAATTTTATCCGCAACACAGGCCATCATGTAGCCGCCGCTAGCAGCCACTTTGTCTACCGTAACGGTTAAAGGAATGTTTTTATCGCGCAGACGCTGCAACTGCGAGGCTGCCAGACCGTAACCATGAACCATACCGCCGGGGCTTTCCAGACGCAAAACCACCTGGTCACGCGGCTTAAATGCCGCGAGTACCGCAGTGACCTCTTCACGCAGCGAGTTCACTTCATGCGCGTCCATGCTGCCTTTGAAATCCAGCACCCAGACACGGGGCTTACTGTCAGTCACCACCTCGCCCAGTTTGGCTCTCGCTTTCGCTGCTTTCGCTTCTTGCTTGTGCTTTTTCTTCTGCGCTTTATGCCACTGTTTTTGCTGATGTGTATCCATCAGCGCTGCGGCCAGTTCTTCTTTCATCTCCTTATATTGTTCGCTGAGATTATTAACCCGTAACTCGCCACGCTGGCGCTTATTACGTTGGGCAACATTGACAATAATGGCGGCAATAGCCGCAATCGCCACCACAACAGTGACAATTTTCGCCAAAAACAAACCATATTCAGACAACAATTCCACGAGTCCCACCTTGGTTAAACAACGCTTTGCTTCACAGTTTACAACAGGCATGTTAAGCCGTCTCGCAGAGATATTCTTGACGAGAAAGTATGACAAAGTATTCATTTTACGGCGTTATCGCTCCTGGCTGATTGAAATGCGCCTCTGTTTAAGGCATAACCCCTCAAAGTCATAAGTACACTGGCAACGCGACGGATAATGTCGTTGAGGAGTAGCCATGCATTACCAACCAAAACAAGATTTACTCAATGATCGTATTATCCTGGTGACCGGTGCCAGCGACGGAATTGGTCGTGAAGCCGCTCAGACTTATGCGCGTTATGGCGCGACGGTGATTTTACTGGGTCGTAACGAAGAAAAATTACGTCAGGTCGCCCGACGTATGTTCGAAGAGACCGGACACCAGCCACAGTGGTTTATTCTCGATTTGCTGACCTGCACATCCGAAGATTGCCATCAACTGGCACAGCGCATTGCCGTTAATTATCCGCGTCTGGACGGCGTTCTGCATAATGCCGGATTGCTTGGCGAAGTTTGCCCGATGAGCGAACAAAATCCGCAGGTCTGGCAGGATGTCATGCAGGTCAACGTAAATGCTACCTTTATGCTGACCCAGGCACTTCTTCCTTTATTACTCAAATCGGACGCCGGTTCGCTGGTCTTTACCTCATCAAGCGTTGGACGTCAGGGGCGTGCCAACTGGGGCGCATATGCTGCCTCTAAATTTGCCACCGAAGGGATGATGCAGGTACTGGCCGATGAATATCAGCAGCGTCTGCGTGTGAACTGCATTAACCCGGGCGGTACGCGCACCGCCATGCGTGCCAGTGCCTTCCCTACGGAAGATCCGCTGAAGCTCAAAACACCCGCCGATATCATGCCGCTATACCTCTGGCTGATGGGCGATGACAGCCGCCGTAAAACCGGTATGACCTTTGACGCCCAACCGGGCCGTAAACCAGGAATTTCCCAATGAGTGACGAACGCTACCAACAGCGTCAGCAACGTGTTAAAGAAAAAGTGGATGCCCGCGTGGCGCAGGCCCAGGATGAGCGCGGCATTATTATTGTTTTTACTGGCAATGGAAAAGGCAAAACCACTGCGGCATTTGGTACGGCAACACGCGCGGTAGGTCACGGAAAAAAAGTGGGCGTCGTGCAGTTTATTAAAGGCACCTGGCCTAACGGCGAGCGCAATCTACTGGAACCACACGGCGTCGAGTTTCAGGTGATGGCAACAGGTTTTACCTGGGATACGCAAAACCGCGAAGCTGATACCGCTGCCTGCCGTGAAGTCTGGCAACATGCAAAGCGAATGCTGGCTGATTCCTCGCTGGATATGGTTTTGCTCGATGAGCTGACGTATATGGTGGCGTATGACTATTTGCCACTGGAAGAAGTGGTGCAAGCCTTAAATGAGCGTCCACATCAGCAAACGGTGATTATCACGGGTCGTGGCTGTCATCGGGATATACTTGAACTGGCAGATACCGTCAGTGAATTACGCCCCGTCAAACATGCGTTTGATGCAGGAGTTAAAGCACAAATCGGGATTGATTATTAAGTGAAAGCACCTCAAAAGATTGCCTCTTGAGGTGCTTTAATCATAATTATATTCAAGCGGCAATAGCGAAATTCAGAATGCGTTTAATCTCATTCAAATGTCCCGGATATGCTTCATGATTCTCAGCGTCAACATCTTCAATAAATAATATCAGTTCAGTAATTAACGCATTCGCATCTTCATAACTAATTCCGCTTAACTCTGGTGAGGTTTCAGAACCATAGTTAATCGTCAGGTTGTTCATAATCGAGAGGATAAGGATAAAATATTTATGACAAACCTTACATGTGGTTTTATTGCCCAGGGTATTATACAGCATGTCGAGTAATGCCAGTATTCTACGATTTTGTACATCGTTCATAAAAAGCCTCCTATAACATTATTCCGCTAGCAATAAGTAGTTTTGCCAGCCCCTCAGACGCCTTTAACCCACTAATTACTTGTGCACGTAATATTTCATTTAGCCTTTTTTGTTCAGCCGCTGTGCGTGTTTTATTAGTGTATAAATCCTTAAGGTGATTCCCCTCGTCAAGAAATGAGTTCAGTGCTTGTATTGCTGGAATTGCTGGATCTGCTGCACGAAGACGTGTTTCATTAATGCTGATAATCGCAGCCAGGAATTCTTGTCTGCTCTTCAATGTCTTAAATTCATTACCTCCTCCTTTTTTTAAGGAGGCATTGTAATAAACGAGATTATTATGTACCGTCGCAAAGGTATTTCTTCCGGTTTGTTTACCTTTTGTCGCGATATCGTTTCGTATATCAGTTAGATCATTTTTTATTCTTTTCCAATGATTATTTACCGTACTACCTATATTCCCTGCGTTTACCCTTGTATTATACAACCCATTGAAATAAACCACTAAATCTTTAACCGCTGCTGCAGATTTTGTTAATGTTCCACCATCATTGATGCCCAGAAGTGCCCCCGCATTATTCGCGTGATCCAGAGCTTGTTTAAGCAATATGAACTGTTTGCTGTCTTTAACATCTAAATCCTCATTCAAAAGTTCGACATAAGAACTCATACTGCTAATGATTTCCATAGAAGCCAGCAATCTTTCTTTTTCAGTAGCGACTATCTTTGTAGTAAAAAGATCTTCTTGAGATTTTTTGTGCTTATCTCCAGGTTGCTGACACAATGACTCATTACTGGTACTGTTTTCAATAACTACCTCATAATCTGGTCGGGGTGCACACTCCGGATTAGTCGCATAAAAATTAACAAGAAAGTTTTCACGAGAAGCATAGTATTGTTTAAAGAAACTTGCATTCGCCGCCACCGCCTTGTTACCCGCAGTAATAACAGTTTCAGCTTGTTCATTTTTCAAAGCATCGGTTGCACAACCTGAAATCATTAACAGCGATAGAAATACTCCACTATATCTAATCATAACCCACCTCTTGACGTTGAGTTTATCTCAGATAATTAAATAGTAATGTGGCTATTTCCGGGCATTATTCATAAGCAAGTATGAAATTAAATTAAAATGCTGCGACTATTTATCATGCTTCAAATGAAGAAAAGGCCCCGCAGGGCCTTTATTTTATACTTAACGTAAATTAACCGTTATTATTACGTCCGCCAGAACGACGACCGCCGCTCACCTGACTGTGACGTTTCACCGCACGTCGAATTTGATTCGCCTTCATACGACGACGATCTTTTTCTACGGCAACTTTAGAACTGGTTTCTGGCGGCAGTTCCACCAGTTCACGCAAATAGTTAGTCTGAGCGAGATCCAGCTCCGTCCAGCCACCGCGTGGCAGGCCTTTCGGCAGTGGAATATCACCGTAGCGCACACGAATCAGGCGGCTAACCTGCACGCCAACCGCTTCCCAAAGACGACGAACCTCACGGTTACGGCCCTCGGTAAGAGTGACGTTATACCACTGGTTGATCCCTTCACCGCCACTAAACTTGATGGTTTTAAAGGCTGCCGGACCATCTTCCAGTTGCACGCCGCGACTCAAATCACGCAGTTTCGCGTCGTCAACCTGACCAAATACACGCACGGCATATTCACGTTCAACTTCACGGCTTGGGTGCATTAAGCGGTTTGCCAGTTCACCATCGGTGGTGAACAGCAACAGACCACAGGTGTTAACGTCGAGACGGCCAACGGCAATCCAGCGCGCCCCTCGCAGCTTCGGCAGACGATCAAACACGGTCGGACGCCCTTCCGGGTCATTACGAGTACACAACTCGCCTTCTGGCTTGTAATAGGCCAGAACGCGACAAATTTGTTCAGCGGACTCGCGTACCGAAATCAGGTGACCATCGATACGGATTTTCAGCCCAGGGGTAACTTCAACGCGATCGCCGAGTTTAGCAATTTTGCCATCAACACTCACACGACCGGCTTCAATAATAGATTCAATTTCACGGCGAGAACCGTGGCCGGCACGCGCCAGCACTTTCTGTAGCTTTTCGCTCATAGAGCTTCCTTTTGGTGTCGCCTTCCCAGGCGTCTGATATGCTTTTGTGCAACAATGAGTCAGAACTTACATCTGACTCACTGATAGTAAAGTCTGTTTGAACTCTTCAGGCCTTAAGTAAACGACTCGACGTTTTAACTGGCCTGGCTTTGAGGCGCAACATACTACACTATCTTTATGGTTAAAGCTTGTTTCGATTAACATCGGTTTGGTTACCAACCACCACCGCCTCCACCTCCCGCACCGCCACCAGCGCCAGAACCACCACCGGAATAGCTCCGCCCCAACAAACTGGTATAGGCCCCGCAACTCAGGTGCGTCTGTAATGAGAATAAAACGCCGTTACGGGCAATCTCTGGAGCGCGAATAGCCGAAGAGAGCGAAGGGGCGATGCGTAACGCCCATTCCCTCCCCAAATTTGCTGATATAGCCCAACCTAACAAAGCGTAATCCAGTTTCCGTGTTTCCCCTTTCCGCCGCCGCCCACTGTGCGTTGCCGCCTCTTTACGCGCAAGATAGTTAACGATAGCTTCACCGTGGGCATAACGTTGCTGCCCAGTTTGGGTAAACTTTGGCAGAAAAATATACCCCATGCCAGTGAGATAACCGGTCAGGAAAACAGCGCTAAAATAACCCGCTGGCATATACCAGTAAAAGAATACATCTCCGACATTGATGTAGAGAGAATAGAAGGCCACGCCTGAACAAATCAGTGGTAAAAACAAAGTGATTATTACACGATTAACGCAAGGCTTGTCATCATCGCGGGCCAACAAAAGCTCAAGGGAACAAAATAAAAAAGGAAGAAGCCAGCAGATCATAATAAACATATCGCCCACCAGACTCATTCCTGCCCAACCTATGGGACTCAGATTACCGTAGAGAATGACCGCCAATATCGCCATTCCCCCCCATTGCAAAAACGCATCAGGTCGGTAAAAGGAAGACTTTTTACGCGGCAGATAAAATTTCTGCATCCGTAAAAATGCTCTGCGTAAGACGCTGTTGCGCCTCCCCGTGAGAACGACCTTATCGCCTTTACGAAATAACGCTTCCAATAATAACTGCTCTGCGGGCAGTAATACCGCATTATTTCTGGTGGCGCCTTCATTAACATGGATCAGGGTTTGCTGATTTTTGTCATACTGATCTTCCAGATGAATTTTTCCTTTCACAATCAGATTTACGATATCGGCACAAAAACCTTTATCGTCGTAAACCAGCTTCGCATCGAGACGTAACATTCCGGGCGTGTAATCTGGCGGAATGACATCGGTTTCAATCACATCTACCGGCGTAAATTGCGGCCTGCGCTTCCAGAGATATAACCATCCACACGCCAGGAGCAAACACGGTAACCAAATGATAAGAGACGATGTTGAGGGTCCAAAAAGATGGCTAAAAATATTCGTCGTGTGTTGTGCCGGGGCATTATCCAGCAAGGCATGAGGCCAACGGTAGAGAACCGTGAAGTCTTCTCGATAAAACGGATCGCGAGATTCAATTCTTCCGTCCTCAAGGATGCGGCCATTTCGATATGTGTCGCCCTCATCTCCGGTAAAGATATCGATTTCACTAAATGGATTACCCGCAATATTAGAGAACTTGAGTGAAAATCGGGTCTTATAGATTTCAAACGGCCAGTTACTACCGGTCACGTTCCAGATTAGCAGGTCAGAATCTCCCTCACGCAGGAAAGCATTTTTAACCTGATAATGAATTTGATAATGATAGTCGCCTTGAGGCAAGAAACGTTGTTTATCGCCCACGACAATACTCATTAACCCAATATGCCAGTCAAGATGCCAGGGTTCAGGAACGCCGTCACGGGTAACGCCAACAATACGATAGTTCAGCAGTGCAGCATCCCCATTAGACTGCATCCATAGTCGTGGTAAATCACGAGAAAATCCGTGCTTAATCTGCTGATTTCGCGCCTGAAAATAAATATTCTCTTTGATGTCGAGCACCCCATCCGGTTGCAGAGTGGCTTCAACATCAAAGAGCGAGATCCCTTCTTCATATGAAGGGATCTCCGTGTTTTTCGCATAACTCAACGAAGAGAAAAAAAGCCCAACTATCAACAGCAAAATGCAGCGATATATCCCTGCCATAATCTTCCATCCGTGGAACGCAATTTCTTATAAGAAAGGCTTCACATCACCCACGCCTTCACGCACCACGACTGGTGTGTCATCAGTGAGATCGATAACCGTTGTCGGTTTCTGTCCGAGGTAGCCGCCGTGAATAATCAAATCTACCTGTTTTTCCAGACGATCTTTAATTTCTTCCGGATCGGATTCGGTAAATTCACTGCCAGGTAGCATCAGCGAGGTAGAAAGCATCGGTTCACCCAGCACCTCAAGTAATGCCTGGGCGATGGGGTTAGATGGCACGCGCATACCAATGGTTTTACGTTTTTCCTGCAACAGTCGGCGCGGCACCTCTTTCGTTCCCTTCAGGATAAAGGTGTAGTTACCTGGCGTGTTGTTTTTCATCAGGCGAAACGCGACGTTATCAACAAAGGAATAGGTCGAGAGTTCGGAAAGATCACGACACATCAGGGTAAAGTTGTGACCGTCCGGCAACTGGCGAATGCGACAAATACGCTCCATCGCGTTTTTATCTTCAATTTTACAGCCCAGTGCGTAGCCTGAATCGGTAGGATAAACAATCACCCCACCTTTACGCACAATCTCCACCGCCTGGTTGATCAGACGCTGTTGCGGATTATCTGGATGGATATAAAAAAACTGACTCATACTTCCCTCTCTGTCTTGTTCTGTGGCTGTTCCCAAAGCTGCCAGACGCCTTCAACGCCTGCGGGCAGCCAGAGTTTACGCCCCAGTTCAATCCACGGGCACGGCTGATGAAAATCAGAGCCTTGTGATGCCCATAAATGGTGCTGGCGTACAAGTGTCGCCAGTTGGGTGCGTTCATTGGGCGATTGCTGGCATTGCGCGACTTCCATCGCGTCGCCGTGATGTTCGGCAAAATGCGCAACCAATCTTTTCAGCCATTTAGCACTAAGATTGTACCGCCCTGGATGAGCCAGCACCGCCTTACCGCCAGAATGATGAATGACATCAATAGCTTGTTCTATTGTACACCACTGTGGCGGAACGTATCCGGTTTTCCCGCGCGCCAGATATTTTTTAAAGACGTCCGCCATTGAACTGGCTTTGCCACACTCGACCAGAAAACGAGCAAAATGTCCGCGAGTTACCGCGCCGCCCTGCGCTAGTCTTCGCGCCCCTTCCAGCGCGCCCGGTATTTGCGCTTTTTCCAGCCTTTCTGCGATTAACTGCGCCCGCTGATTACGCCGTTCAGTTTGCTGTGCCAGGAATTCACACATTGCCGGATGAGAAATATCAATATTCAACCCGACAATATGAATTTCATGATTTTCCCATACGGTGGAAATTTCCACGCCAGGAATAAGATTCAGTGCCAGTCCCGAACGTGAAATTTCTTCTCTTGCTGGCGAGATCCCTGCCGTGGTGTCATGGTCGGTGATCGCCAGGGTGCCGACGCGCATTTCTGCGGCACGGTGTACCAGCGCTTCCGGTGTCAGGCAGCCATCGGAAGCCGTAGTATGGCTGTGCAGGTCATAAATGACTGCGTAATTCGTGTCGCTCAAGGCGCACTCCCATTTTGGATAATGTTTTTTGCGTCGTCATCATAACGGTTCTGGCAAATATTCTGAAATGAGCTGTTGACAATTAACTATCGAACTAGTTAACTAGTACGCAAGTTCACGTAAAAAGGGTATCGACAATGAAAGCGATTTTCGTACTGAAAGGTTGGTGGCGCACTTCCTGAAACGGGCAGTGTATTCACCATGCGTAAAGCAACCAGATACCCAGCCCGCCTAATGAGCGGGCTTTTTTTTGAACAAAATTAGAGAATAACAATGCAAACACAAAAACCGACTCTCGAACTGTTAACCTGCGCAGGTGCTTATCGCGATAATCCGACCGCGCTTTTTCACCAGTTGTGCGGAGCACGTTCTGCTACGCTGCTGCTGGAATCGGCAGATATTGACAGCAAAGATGATCTGAAAAGTCTGCTGTTAGTGGATAGTGCGCTGCGTATTACCGCATTAGGTGACACTGTCACAATTAAAGCGCTAACTGACAATGGGACATCTCTGCTTGCATTGCTGGATAGCACTCTGCCTGCTGGCGTAGAAAATGAACAATCGCCAGATTGTCGCGTGCTGCGTTTTCCGCCCGTCAGCACTCTTTTGGATGAAGATGCCCGTTTATGCTCCCTTTCGGTTTTTGACACTTTTCGTTTGTTGCAGGATCTGGTGAATGTGCCGAAGGAAGAACGAGAAGCGATGTTCTTTGGCGGCCTGTTCTCTTACGACCTGGTCGCAGGATTTGAAGATTTACCGCAACTGGCGGCTGAAAATAACTGCCCTGATTTCTGTTTTTATCTTGCTGAAACGCTGATGGTGATTGACCATCAGAAGAAAAGCACACGCATCCAGGCCAGCCTTTTTGGTCAGAATGAAGAAGAAAAACAGCGCCTCACTGCTCGCCTGAACGAACTTCGCCAGCAACTCACCGAAATCGCGCCGCCACTGCCAGTGGTTTCCGTGCCGCATATGCGTTGTGAATGTAATCAGAGCGATGAAGAGTTCGGCGGTGTCGTGCGTTCGTTGCAAAAAGCGATTCGCGCCGGAGAGATTTTCCAGGTCGTGCCATCTCGCCGTTTCTCACTGCCCTGCCCGTCACCGCTGGCAGCTTATTACGTGCTGAAAAAGAGTAACCCCAGCCCGTACATGTTTTTTATGCAGGATGATGATTTCACTCTGTTCGGCGCGTCGCCGGAAAGTTCACTCAAATACGACGCCACCAGTCGTCAGATTGAAATCTACCCGATTGCCGGAACACGCCCACGCGGTCGTCGCGCCGATGGTTCACTGGACAGAGACCTCGACAGCCGGATTGAACTATCGATGCGTACCGACCATAAAGAGCTTTCCGAGCATCTGATGCTGGTGGATCTTGCCCGTAACGACCTCGCACGCATTTGCACCCCCGGCAGCCGCTACGTAGCCGACCTCACCAAAGTTGACCGTTATTCCTACGTGATGCACCTCGTCTCCCGCGTGGTCGGTGAACTGCGCCACGACCTTGACGCCCTGCACGCTTACCGCGCCTGTATGAATATGGGCACGTTAAGCGGTGCGCCGAAAGTGCGCGCCATGCAGTTAATTGCCGAAGCAGAAGGTCGTCGACGCGGCAGCTACGGCGGCGCGGTAGGTTATTTCACCGCGCACGGCGATCTCGATACCTGCATTGTCATCCGTTCGGCGCTGGTGGAAAACGGCGTCGCTACCGTGCAAGCCGGTGCTGGCGTGGTGCTTGATTCTGTTCCGCAGTCGGAAGCCGACGAAACCCGTAATAAAGCCCGCGCTGTACTGCGCGCTATCGCCACCGCGCATCATGCACAGGAGATTTTCTGATGGCTGACATTCTGCTGCTCGATAATATCGACTCTTTTACTTACAACCTGGCAGATCAGTTGCGCAGCAATGGTCATAACGTGGTGATTTACCGCAACCATATTCCGGCGCAAACCTTAATTGAACGTCTGGCGACGATGAGCAATCCGGTGCTGATGCTTTCACCCGGCCCCGGTGTGCCGAGTGAAGCCGGGTGTATGCCGGAGCTACTCACCCGTCTGCGTGGCAAGCTGCCGATTATCGGTATTTGCCTCGGTCATCAGGCGATTGTCGAGGCTTACGGCGGTTATGTCGGCCAGGCGGGGGAAATACTCCACGGCAAAGCTTCCAGTATTGAACATGATGGTCAGGCGATGTTTGCCGGGTTAAGCAACCCGCTGCCGGTGGCGCGTTATCACTCGCTGGTTGGCAGTAACATTCCGGCCGGTTTAACCATCAACGCCCATTTTAATGGCATGGTGATGGCGGTGCGTCATGATGCAGATCGCGTTTGCGGTTTCCAGTTCCATCCGGAATCGATTCTCACCACCCAGGGCGCACAACTGCTGGAGCAAACGCTGGCGTGGGCGCAACAGAAGCTGGAACCGGCCAACACGCTGCAACCGATTCTGGAAAAGCTGTATCAGGCACAGACGCTTAGCCAGCAGGAGAGCCACCTGTTGTTTTCAGCCGTAGTTCGCGGCGAACTGAAGTCCGAACAACTGGCGGCGGCGCTGGTGAGCATGAAAATTCGCGGCGAGCACCCGAATGAAATCGCCGGGGCGGCAACTGCCCTGCTGGAAAATGCTGCGCCGTTCCCGCGACCTGATTATCTGTTTGCCGATATCGTCGGCACCGGCGGTGACGGCAGCAACAGCATCAACATATCTACCGCCAGTGCTTTTGTCGCCGCGGCTTGTGGACTGAAAGTTGCGAAACACGGCAACCGCAGCGTTTCCAGTAAATCCGGTTCGTCCGATCTGCTGGCAGCATTTGGTATTAACCTGGATATGAATGCCGATAAATCGCGCCAGGCGCTGGACGAGTTAGGTGTCTGTTTCCTCTTCGCGCCGAAGTACCACAGCGGTTTTCGCCACGCGATGCCAGTTCGCCAGCAACTGAAAACCCGCACCCTGTTTAACGTGCTGGGGCCATTGATTAACCCGGCGCATCCGCCGCTGGCGTTAATAGGTGTTTATAGCCCGGAACTGGTACTGCCTATTGCCGAAACCCTGCGCGTACTGGGGTATCAACGTGCAGCAGTGGTGCATAGCGGCGGAATGGATGAAGTTTCTTTGCACGCGCCAACGATTGTTGCGGAATTGCACGATGGAGAAATCAAAAGTTATCAACTGACTGCTGAAGATTTTGGCCTGACGCCCTACCACCAGGAGCAACTGGCTGGTGGGACTCCGGAAGAAAACCGTGACATTTTAACACGCTTGTTACAAGGTAAAGGTGACGCCGCTCATGAAGCAGCCGTCGCGGCGAATGTCGCCATGTTAATGCGCCTGCATGGCCATGAAGATCTGCAAGCCAATGCGCAAACCGTTCTTGCGGTACTGCGCAGTGGTTCCGCTTACGACAGAGTCACCGCACTGGCGGCACGAGGGTAAATGATGCAAACCGTTTTAGCGAAAATTGTCGCAGACAAGGCGATTTGGGTAGAAGCCCGCAAACAGCAACAACCGCTGGCCAGTTTCCAGAATGAAATTCAGCCGAGCACACGACATTTTTATGATGCGCTGCAGGGCGCACGCACCGCGTTTATTCTGGAGTGCAAAAAAGCATCGCCGTCAAAAGGTGTGATCCGTGATGATTTCGATCCTGCACGTATTGCCTCCATTTATAAACATTACGCTTCAGCAATTTCGGTGCTGACTGATGAAAAATATTTCCAGGGGAGTTTTGATTTCCTCCCTATTGTCAGCCAAATCGCACCACAGCCAATTTTATGTAAAGACTTTATTATCGACCCTTACCAGATCTATCTGGCTCGCTATTATCAGGCTGATGCCTGCTTATTAATGCTTTCAGTGCTGGACGATGAACAGTATCGCCAGCTCTCCGCCGTCGCCCATAGTCTGGGTATGGGCGTGCTGACCGAAGTCAGTAATGAAGAGGAACTGGAACGCGCCATTGTGCTGGGAGCAAAAGTCGTTGGCATCAACAACCGCGATCTGCGTGATTTGTCGATTGATCTCAACCGTACCCGTGAGCTTGCGCCGAAACTGGGGCACAACGTGACGGTGATCAGCGAATCCGGAATCAATACTTATGCTCAGGTGCGCGAGTTGAGCCACTTTGCTAACGGCTTTCTGATTGGTTCGGCGCTGATGGCCCATGACGATTTGAACGCCGCCGTGCGTCGGGTGTTACTGGGTGAGAATAAAGTGTGTGGCCTGACTCGTGGGCAAGATGCCAGAGCGGCTTATGACGCTGGTGCTATTTACGGCGGATTGATTTTTGTTGCCACATCACCGCGCTATATCAGCGTTGAACAGGCGCTGGAAGTGATAGCTGCAGCACCATTGCAATATGTCGGCGTGTTCCGCAATCACGATATTAATGAGGTCGTTGATAAAGCGAATACCCTGGCATTGGCGGCAGTACAACTGCATGGCAGTGAAGATCAGGGGTATATCGACGCCCTACGTGACGCTCTGCCTGAAAATGTTGCCATCTGGAAAGCATTAAGCGTCGGTGAAGTCCTGCCTGCACGCGATCTTCAGTTCGTCGATAAATATATTTTCGACAACGGCCAGGGCGGCAGCGGACAACGTTTCGACTGGTCACTGTTACATGGTCAATCGCTAAGCAACGTTCTGCTGGCGGGTGGTTTAGGCGCAGATAACTGCGTGGAAGCGGCACAAACCGGCTGCGCCGGGCTTGATTTTAATTCTGCTGTAGAGTCTCAACCGGGCATTAAAGATGCACGCGTTTTGGCCTCGGTTTTCCAGACACTGCGCGCATATTAAGGAAAGGAACAATGACAACATTACTTAACCCCTATTTTGGTGAATTTGGCGGCATGTACGTGCCACAAATCCTGATGCCTGCTCTGCGCCAACTGGAAGAAGCCTTCGTCAGCGCGCAAAAAGATCCTGAGTTTCAGGCGCAGTTTAACGACCTGCTGAAAAATTATGCCGGGCGTCCGACCGCACTCACCAAATGCCAGAACATCACGGCGGGAACTAACACCACGCTGTACCTGAAACGTGAAGATTTACTCCACGGCGGCGCGCATAAAACCAACCAGGTGTTGGGGCAGGCATTGTTGGCAAAGCGGATGGGTAAAACCGAAATCATCGCGGAAACCGGGGCCGGTCAGCATGGTGTGGCTTCTGCGCTTGCCAGCGCCCTGCTCGGTCTGAAATGTCGCATCTATATGGGTGCCAAAGATGTCGAACGCCAGTCGCCAAACGTTTTTCGGATGCGCTTAATGGGTGCAGAAGTGATTCCTGTACATAGCGGTTCCGCAACACTGAAAGATGCCTGTAACGAGGCGTTACGCGACTGGTCTGGTAGCTACGAAACTGCTCACTATATGCTGGGTACTGCTGCCGGCCCGCACCCTTACCCAACCATTGTGCGAGAGTTCCAGCGGATGATTGGCGAAGAAACGAAAGCGCAAATTCTGGAAAGAGAAGGTCGCCTGCCGGATGCCGTCATTGCCTGCGTTGGCGGCGGCTCGAATGCTATCGGTATGTTTGCTGATTTCATTAATGAAACTGACGTCGGTCTGATAGGTGTTGAGCCAGGTGGTCATGGCATCGAAACCGGCGAGCACGGTGCACCGTTGAAACATGGTCGCGTGGGCATCTATTTCGGTATGAAATCACCGATGATGCAGACCGAAGACGGGCAGATTGAAGAGTCTTACTCCATTTCTGCCGGTCTGGATTTCCCGTCCGTCGGCCCACAACATGCGTATCTCAACAGCATTGGGCGCGCAGATTACGTTTCAATTACCGATGATGAAGCACTGGAAGCGTTCAAAACACTGTGCCTGCATGAAGGGATCATCCCGGCGCTGGAATCCTCCCACGCCCTTGCCCATGCACTAAAAATGATGCGCGAAGCCCCAGAGAAAGAGCAACTGCTGGTGGTTAACCTTTCTGGCCGCGGCGATAAAGACATCTTCACCGTTCACGATATTTTGAAAGCACGAGGGGAAATCTGATGGAACGCTATGAAACTCTGTTTGCCCAATTGAAGGAGCGCAACGAAGGCGCATTTGTTCCTTTTGTTACCCTCGGTGACCCCGGCATTGAACAGTCGCTGAAAATTATCGATGCCTTGATTGAAGCAGGTGCCGACGCGCTGGAGTTGGGCATTCCTTTCTCCGACCCGCTGGCTGATGGGCCAACTATTCAAAACGCGACCCTGCGGGCTTTTGCCGCAGGCGTAACTCCGGCTCAGTGTTTTGAAATGCTGGCGCTGATTCGCCAGAAGCACCCAACCATTCCCATTGGCCTGCTGATGTATGCCAATCTGGTATTTAACAAAGGCATTGATGAGTTTTATGCGCAGTGCGAGAAAGTCGGCGTCGATTCAGTGCTGGTTGCTGATGTACCTGTAGAAGAGTCCGCGCCTTTCCGCCAGGCCGCGTTGCGCCATAACGTCGCACCTATCTTCATCTGTCCGCCGAATGCCGACGATGATTTGCTGCGCCAGATTGCCTCTTATGGTCGTGGCTATACCTATTTGTTGTCGCGTGCGGGTGTGACGGGTGCGGAAAACCGCGCGGCATTACCGCTTAATCATCTGGTCACGAAGCTGAAAGAGTATAACGCTGCGCCTCCATTACAAGGGTTCGGTATCTCCGCGTCGGAACAGGTAAAAGCGGCGATTGAGGCAGGCGCTGCGGGGGCTATTTCTGGGTCAGCAATTGTGAAAATCATTGAGCAACATATTAATCAGCCAGAGAAAATGCTGGCAGAGCTGAAAACGTTTGTTCGCCCGATGAAAGACGCCACGCGTCTTTGAGACTGATGACAAATGCAAAACTACCTGATGCGCTACGCTTATCTGGCCTGCATACACCATACAATACATTGATTTTTCAATATTTTGTAAGCCAAACAAGACGTTCACACCGCATCCGGCATCAACAAACCGCCAGAAAGTATCTGGCGGTTTGTTGATAGCAAAGAATTAAAAACGATAACCCGCAGAGAACATAAACACCCACGGGTCAAGGCGCACATGGTCAGAATAATGTCCTGCCGGCAGTACTGCGCCGTTGGATTTATATTTCACGTCGGTATCGATATCCATGTACCAGACCGGCAGGTTTTAAAAAATCAAATAAGATATTGTATCTGAAAGAAAAAACAGGATTTTGAGATGCTTTTTTATACCGTTTTTCAGCGTTTTTAACTGCCTGATTTTATTGAAATCTTTTTTAGTTTTGCAGAAAGGATTTTTTGCTCAATTGATTTGATTTTATACATTCCTGATAACGAAAATTTTTGCCCATTGACAGTTTTTGTCCCCCGGGGCTATATTCCCCACGCAACCGCAAAATCGGTTGTCGGGATTGGCGTCCCGGATGTTTACGGAGCGATATGAGACGCGCCCGCGTCTTTTTTCATATCGTATGCACAGTCACATTCGCGATTTATGGCGGGCTGTGTGGGGGAGCCGAAAGGCTCGCCGGTTTCCGTACCCGGTTACGCCAACCCTGCACAGTTCGCCACCAGTTCGATTGGCGTCGTCGGTGGCGATAATTTCTAAATGTACGGAGTTATCGTTATGGCCACTCAAATCTCTGTTGAAACTCTCTCCCCGATCACCCATAACCAGATCCCTGTTATTACCACCGAACTTTTGGCGCAGCTTTATGGCACCGAAATTCTGAATATCCAGGTTAACTTCACCAGAAACAAAGAGCGTTTTGTCGAAGGAAAGCACTTTTTTAAAGCATCGGGTGAAGAATTAAAAAATTTGCGACTTACTTTAAGTAAGTCACAAAACCCCATATCTCCCAAAGCCCGCTCCCTCATCCTATGGACAGAACGCGGGGCAGCTCGCCACGCAAAAATGCTCGAAACCGATCAGGCGTGGGAAGTGTTCGAAAAACTCGAAGACTGTTATTTCAGCCAAAAACAACCACCAGCAGCACAAAACTCCGCCACCAAAAATGATGGATTCGCATTACTGATCCACTTCGATAAACACGGTCAGGTCGAGTTCACGGAAAAAGTCCCCGCCGATGCGATGGTATGCACTCTGGAGCGGTTTAAATTTTATCTGGAGCAACACGGCTGGATCGTTGCCCGTAAAGAACAACTGGTGGAACGGTTGATGCGGTTTTAATGAATGCAAAACCCCGGATGATCACCGGGGTTAATTTTATCGAGCGTGATTGCCGCTAATCGTCATCTCTCTGATTGAGCTTAAATCATCCAGATTATTCAGTTCATCCTGCATTTCCCACTGATAACATTGCCCCCAACAACAACCAGCCCCCTTCTGAAACTGTATTTTGGGCAATGTATGCACGATAAGTTTATATATTGATATCAATAAATTCAGCTATTTATGAAATTTATTAAAAAACATAAAAACACTAAACATAACTATATGAGCAGGATACTTTTTTTGATTAAAGACAACAAAACAACCCCAAAAATATTGACACAAAAGCTCAGGTAAATATATTTGCAGTTTCTCAGAAACTAGGAGAGCAAGTAAAATGTTGAAATTAAATAAAGCAACCATTTCTTTATTAGCTGTCTTTGCATTAAGTGGGTGTCAGTCTACTGCAGAACATCTTGCTGCAGATGTTTATGACACCACTCAGGTTAATTCCAAACAAGAAACCAAAATGATAACTATCATTTCGGTTCTTCCTGCAAAAATTGCTGTGGACAACAAAGAAAATAAAGAAGCAGCACAAACATTCGGTGCTGTAGTTGGTGCCGTTGCTGGAGGAGTAATTGGACATAACACCAAAAGTGGTTCGAAACTGGCAACCACCGCAGGGGCTGTAGGTGGAACCGCACTTGGTGCAGCCGCTGGTTCATTAGTCAAAGATAAAACAATTGTTGAAGGCGTTTCTCTAACATACAAAGAAGGTACAAAAGTTTATACATCGACTCAAGTTGGTAGAGCTTGCCAATTTGCACCTGGATTAGCAGCCATGATTTCAACTAAAGAAAACGAAACACGTATTCAACCAAATGCAACATGCCCTGATAATAAATAATGGCCATTTCAGATGACACGTCTTGCTTTATATATACTATTAGCTTTGCCGTGCCTAAGCACTTTTTACGTTAACGCGTCTTCTTTACAGGAACAATTAGCGGCTATTGCGCGAGCCGAAAATGAAGGTAAAGCCGAAGAAAAACGTATTGAAGATGCACGTAAAGAACAAGAGCGCCAACGTGCCAATGCGGAAAGGATTCGCAAAGAGAAAGCAGCGGCTATGGCAGCAGCAAAAGAAAAACAACGACGAGCGGCTGAGTTTGAGCGTAAAGCTAAGCTCGAAGCGGAGATGGCGGCAGATAAAAAACGCGATCAAGATTATGAAGATCAATTACGCCAACTTGAGCTAGAAAACCGAAAACTCGAACTCGAAGCTAAAAGGGCCAGGGTAAATAGAGCAAACGATTTTCTGGACCAAGAACTCAAGGAGCGGGCTGCACAAACTGACGTTATTCAATCAGAAGCGGATGCTCGGCGTAATATTTCAACTGGTACCAAAGAATTGTTGCAAAGTGAGGGAAAAGCACGAGAGAGTAAAGCTGATAGCTGGTGGTAATAAATAGTGAGGGGCGCCCCCTCACTACTCTATGATATGACAACTTGTTATTTGCATTTTCTGAGCTAATTACTGCTAATTGCAATCGCTCTAATTGAGCGCAAATCATCCAAGTTATTCAGTTCTTCTTTCATCTCCCGCTGCCGACGATAAATCTCGTCGTTGCGATTGACCTGCGCCTGCGCCAGTGCTGCCGCCAGTTCTTCAAGTTCCTGCATCGACAGTTTCACCTGTTGATTATCAGCGTCGCCCCACGCAAGGGCGGTTCGTGCCGTATCAGATTTTGCAGCCATTACCACCGGATAGAGACGGGCCAGTGAGTCTGGGCCAGCATTCCAGGTGCGACCGTTCCATTCGAACGTGAACGGCTGCGCCTCCTGTTCTGTGCGCCAGGCTTCGATTTCCTGGCGTTTGGCATCTTTTGCCGCTGCGATAAGTTCAGGCGTGACGGTGAATGGGGCGATTTTCCCCCACTTGCCGCTCTGTAACTCTTCCCAGATGCGCTGGCCTGTCGGGGCGCTATCGTCCTGCATGGCGGTATACGGGACGAATTCCGTTTCACCTTCAAATAACACCTCGCAGTCAACCGCACCATTTTCGAGATAATGGGCGTTTCTGATGCCCTTTACTGCTCTGATTTTCATGTTTTATTCCCCGTTACTCGATGCGCACAAACAGGCAGATACGACCGCTTGTTCCGTAAGAGTCCCTGACCCCGGATAACGCCATATAACGCCCCGGAAAAGTGTACCCTGTAGCTCCTGCACTCGGTGTGGAACCGTAGGAGCCAGCCCCCGCAGAAGATATTGTGCACGAAAGATTAACTCCGCCCAGTTGTGACCCTGGCACCACATCACCCAGGCCAATTTTGATTTCTTTATCCCCGGAAGTTGTTCCGCGATAAACAGCAAGCACCGGAACACCCACTGCCGGGTATTTGAAATATGAGCCTGAGCCTGCTGTCCGGGACAGTAAGAACGCCAGCGAATCGCCGTCGTAAATGACAGGGCTTACTGTTGCATTCCAGTTGTTTCCACTCCAGCGGTAAGTCAGACGATGAATACTGTGCTCACCTTCGTAATACTGGTTAAAACACAGCAGCATTTTGAATTTACGCGTTGTGTCCGATTCATCGTTATCAAAAGGCGACCACATCACATCAATGATGCCGTTAAATTTTGTGGTGCCTGCCAGTAGTGTGGAAGAGTCCGCAATACTGACCGCATAACGCCCCGGGGTGGCCTCTTTCAGCCATTCAGCAAAATCGGCCTGTCCGTCAAACGCCAGAGCGTCGGTGCTGGCAAATGCCTGACCGAATCCGTACATGCCGGACAGTGCCAGTCTGCCTGGTGTGCGGTCGCGGATATCGCTCTGGGGCTCCATCGTCGCAGCCGCTTTCAGTTCAAGCTCCGTGCGCATGGCTTCAGGCGTGTCCAGTGCCAGTAATGCGCGGGCTTTTTCTGACAGCTGCGCCAGTAAAATCCGGCCCTCTGCACTGAAATAAGGCAGCGTGTTTTCTTCCGGTGTTATCTGGCTGACCGCCGTTAACACGTCATTAAGCGGCTGTTTACCCGCCAGCGCCTTAGTGACAGTCGTCGCAAAATTAGGGTCGTTGCCCAGCGCCGCTGCCAGCTCGTTCAGTGTGTCCAGGGCTTCCGGGGACGAGTCAACCAGCGCGGCGAGCAGTTTGCGGACAAATGCCGCGTTCGCCATCTCCAGCCCGGTCGCATCGTCCGGCGGGGTTGGTGTGGTTGGCGTACCTGTGAACGCCGGGCTGTCCAGTGGCGCTTTTGTTTTCGTCTCGTCCATGACGGTTTTGACGGCTTTTGGCGTGGCTGCCAGTTCTTCGCTGTCGTTGTCTGTATCACTACAGAGTTGCACCAGGCCTTTTTCTGTCGTGGAAGCATTGCCTCCCTTCAGGTCATCAACTATCCGTTGCGCCTCGTCCCTGTGCTGTTTCGCATTCTGCTCGCTTTTTGCTGCCGCTTCTGCGCTGGCCTTTGCCTCGCCGGTCAGCGTTGCGGCTTCACCGAGTTTATCAACAGCCTTATCGACGATTTTGTCTGCGTCCTTAACGGCCTGCTCTGCGCGGGCCGCATCCTGTGTGGCAGATGATGCCAGCTGTGCCACCTGCTTTTTATCTTCGGCAACGGCTTCTGCATTCTGCTGTACGTTATCCGCCAGCGTCTGGCAGTCGCTCTTAATCTTCTGCGCATCAGCGACATGTTGCCCGGCCTGTTGTTCGCTTTCCGCTGCCACTTCCGCGCTCTGCTGCGCCTGCGCCACCATTTCCTCAAAGCGTTTCACCACATCGGGTTTGAGGTCGCCTTCATCAAGGGCGGTCAGAAAATCGTTCAACGTGCCAGGCTTTGAGTCATCGTATACAGCAATATCGCCAACACAGTACTCGTCGCGCCAGTCCTGTTTCAGATATACGCAATATTTTCCGGTCTGCGCCTTAAAACAGTACTCGCCACAGTTTCCTGTCACCACGTCGGCAACTGTGCGCATCACCACCTCTGAGGTGTTTACCCGGGATTTCAGAATTATGTGGCATCCGGACATGGGGATGCCTGCGCCATCTATCAGCGCACCTGATATCACTACAGACATAGTTTTTCTCGCGATTAATTAAATCAGGAAGAGGCTTCCGGAGAGACAGGCCATTCAATGGCTCTGTATGAGGTTTTATCGGTGATAGTGCTGAAATCCAGCGCCTGCAGCGATTTCGCGTACATCCGCCAGGCTTTCAGCTTTTCTTTGTCTTCGTCGCTGATTAACCCCAGCAGCAGGTCTTTTTCCCATTCAGCAGTTAACCGACTTACATCCTTGAGCTTACTCACCCGCTCATCTTCTGCCTTTTTACCGTAGTCAAATATGAATTTGTCATCCCGGTAAAACCAGTAACCTGAGGCATCAATTTGTCGGTTCGCTGTGTTATCGGTAATTTCAATCACGCTCCGGTTTCTGGGATTAATTGACGCAGCATCTTTTCCAACCCAGGTAACTTTCCCTGTATCCAGATATTCAACTTTTAATGTGTCAGGTGAAAAATTTTTCTGGATTTCATACCAGTTTTCACCGGATTCTGTATACAACCACTCGACGCCATACCTTTTGGTCAGTTCGTATTGTTCGGCTGTTTTCGGATTGCCCGACGTAATATTTTTTAAATGCAACATAATTACATACTCGCGACGTTATACCAGGTTCCGTTAATCAGTTTCTGAAGCGGTCGGATAAACCACCCGTCGGCAGAGTTATCCCAGTCTCCGTAGCAGTAGCCACCCACACTGACATAACCAGAGGGAGCCAGGTTTGAGCCTGTACTGCCCATCTGTTGATAACCGCCAAGGCGCACGTCCTGCACACCTTCTGATTTGGTCTTATAACGGGCATCAAAATTGCTGTAATTACCCGGTATAACCTGACCTCCTCCGGCGGTGATATTTCCGCTGGAAACGTTTACCCCCCCGCTGACAGTCAGCCCGTTGCCCATCGTGACTGCGCCAGTGGCATTATTTATACAGAATGGCCTTAGTCCGTTATAGCTCCCCATGCTGTCGCCAGCATTGGTCAACATAAAATATGTGTTCGACCCGTCGTTTCTGACAAAAAAACCGTAATTACCATAAGCAATACGAAAGCCGTTTGCTGATTTTGATACAACCTCACCATTGATGATGGCATTCACCAGAACATACAGCGCATCCCATTTGAGATTCATCAGGTCTTTGGTTGTGGTTCCAGACTTACTCCGCCACTTGAAATATTCGTTTCCATTATCCCCCGCTTCAAACCACAGATATGAATCGGTGTCTGAATCCGAATCATTTTTAAACCCAATCTTTGCCCAATCTGTATTTCGAATCCACGCAAGGATTGAGTCATTTTCAAACGTCAAATCACCACTCATGGTGTCACCATCACGCTGAACGGCATTTTTTGCCTTGTCCACCGTGGGTTTTAATCCGAGGTTTTCGACAGCCTCATCCCTGTCTTCCACATCCGAAAGATTCCTGTCCTGTCGCAGAAACAGACCATCTCCGGTTGCCACATTCAGTGTGACCTGCGCACTTTCAGCCACTGCCAGCCGGAACTGCAGTGTGGCTGTCACACCATTTTTCGGTTTCTCAATGGCAGCACAACTTCCGACGGCATAAAGCTCACCATCACTGGTCAGCAGCCCCGCTTCCCTGACCGTAAATCCCCCCACGCCCTCCGGCAGCACTAGATACGCAATAAACTGGTTTTCCTGCTCAGGCGAGACCGCCAGACGTGATATGGTGCCGCGATAAACTTCCCTGACCAGAGCCGTCTGCCCTGCCTCTGGCGTGACAGCATTTCCGTTTCCGTCTCCCACCACAAACCCGTCCAGTACCACCGGCGCACCACCCGCCGCAGACGCGGCCTCCAGCGCCTTTCCCCTGTTTGTCAGAATACTGCAATGTTTCGTGGTCACGTTATTCTCCCGCCTCAATCACCACATCAATATGCGCGGTCACCGCGCCACCAACATAAAACTGGCTGTCCTTTCCGATATTCGTATTTACGTCAATGGTGCTCAGACCGCTGCGTAAATTCTTGGCCTTAATGACCAGCGTCCTGACCCGACTGTAAAGCACACTGTCAGCCCCTTCCCGCAAAAACAGCTCCACACGAAAAGTGTACGGTTTTTTGCGCGGTGAATCCTGCCACCACTCTTTGATTGCTGCCGGAACACCAACCGCACTGAGCGCCCGCAACACTGCCCCCGCCGTCCCCCGGTGCTGATGCACATATGCCGCATCACGTAAAATCTGCCGCTTCTGCTCTTCGCTCCAGTCGTCCTGCCAGAAATCCACAGCAAACTCCCATGCCAGCCACGGCAACAGATGCAACGGACAGGTATCCGGATTTTTCACCTTTCTGACCATATCCGCATCAAGCGTCAGGATACTTTCTGTTGTGGCCTGCTCCTGTGACCGCTCCGGCCTGACAGCGGAAGGCGGCAGAAGTGAGCGAAACGTCTCTGTCATCACCACATCTCTCTGCGCGTCACATTAACGGCGGCACAACGGGGAGCCGTACCGGTTGCCGGTTCAATATCGGCCCGGGGACTGGACAGAATAACCCGCGCCACACCGGACTGTTGCAGTGCTGCGTAAATAGCGGACAGCGGCACCATGCCATTAATCCGGTTTGCCAGCCGGGTATAAGACATCAGCGTGTTTTTCGCATTTTCCAGCACTTCACCGGCATCCGGACCGTCCGGTATTTCCAGCTCAGCCGTCACGGTATAGTCATTAATAATGGCGCTTTTCACCGTCACAAAATCCGTCAGCGGACGAATTTCATCAGCATTCAGCCGCGCACTGACCGCATCCAGCAACGCCTCGCTGGCAGTGCCATTTCCTTCACGGGACAATACGTAGACATCCACCTCCCCCGCACGCCCGTGCTCTTCCGGACCATAGGCATCAGCATCCAGCACATTTTCATCAGCAGAGCGGGCATGAAAACGATAAGCATTGCGGGCGCCTGCAGTATTCAGTTGCGACCAGGACAACTGAATGCGTTCGCGAAAAGCGTCGTCCTCTTCCATAACCGCATCCGTCGGAGGCACGGCATCCGGATTTGCCGGAACAATCACCATACGTCCGACATTGAACGCCGCGCCAATCTGATCGAGATCGGCATTCTGCGCACTTGCCAGAAAAACGGCCCGCACAGCATCATTCACCCGCTGAAAAGCCAGGGTAAGCTGAAAGGCTGTCACTTCGCCCTGCTTGTAAGCCGGGTCGGATTCCACCAGGGCATCAAATTCAGGATCCAGTTCGCGCAGACGTGCCAGCCAGGCCCCGAAAATCACCGCCGCATCAGGCACCACGATGGCATCCGGTACGGGCAAATCCGAAAGATTGATCACATCATAACTTTCTGCCATAAACGGTTATTCCTCCTGTTGTCACCTGTGTACCGGTTTCCGTATTCGTCCCCATGATATCCACCACACATCCGGCCTCATCCTCCGGAAACGTTACGATCACTTTTGACACTTTCAGCCGGGGCTCCCAGCGTGCCAGCGCCGTCGCCGTGGCAGCTATTATGCGCAGCCTCAACAGGTCATCCCGGGGAGAGTCCAGCAATTCAAAAAGATCGCTGCCGTAATCCCTGACCAGAACACGGCTTCCCACTGGCGTGTTCAGAATATCGCTGACAGACTGGCGCAGATGCGCCGCACCGGACAGACGCTTCCCTGTCCGGCAGTTCACACCATTCATGATTATTTTTTTCCCGATCCGATACCAAAATAATCCGGCCCTGTTTTATCACCGGATTTTTTGTCTGATTTACTGGCGTTTTTGATTTCAGCCACCAGATTAAACGTGAAGGTAAAGCCTGAAGATGAGAGGGAAAAAAACAGTGATTCCACGAGCCAGCGGCGATCTTCCCGCTTACCAAATCCGGATGTCACCACGCCGGATTCGGCGGTCATGGCAACATATGAAGGACGGCACGGCCCTGTCAGCGTCATTTTCCGGCTGTTGCGTTGCGCCTGTGTTTTTTTCGATTTTGCCTGTTGTTCAGCCGTTTCCTTTTCCGGTTGCGTGTACGGACTGGTTACAGACGAGCCGTCATGCTCCACGGTTGCCGTTTTGGTTCGCCCGTCAGCCTTGTCAAAATAACGAACCGTGATTTTTTCTTTCTTCTTTTTTTTATCTCCACCGCCGCCAGAGCTCCCCCGTTCACCTTCCTGATAATTCCAGGATGACACCACGGAAGGTGTCAGCGTCACGGTCTTCAGGGGCGCGCCCGATACGGTGGTTCCGGCACCCTGCTCCAGAAACAACCAGTAACCTCCGGCAGGTTTACTGACGGCGTTATACGTCCGGGCAAGGCGGGACAACAGGCTGGCATCCGATTCTGCCACCTGATCCACATGGGTAATGCGGATCCCCGCCAGCTTCTCCGCCACCCGGGCCTTCAGTCCGTTTTCCGTGGCAACAGTTTTCACCAGATCACCCAGCGTGAGATTATCCCAGCTGCGTGTTTTCTGATTCAGCACATCACCGGACTGCTTTTCCGCATTCATGGGGGCAGCGGTAGCATAAATCTCGATCCGCCGCGGCGGGCCGCTGCTGCTCACGCCGCACACCACAAACCAGCCCTTGTCCACCAGATTACCGTTAAACCCCATCGCCACCCGCAGACGCGCCCCCTTTGTCGGCAGGGGCAGTGTTTCAGAAAGCAGCGTGATTTTCAGTTCATCAGATTTGGCGGTGGCTCCGCCGTAATCCGTCAGAGTGATATCCACAAGATAACGGGCCAGCACCCGCGTGATATCCCGCCCTTCAGCTGTCACCCGATACGCCGGGCAGAATTCCCGGACGGTCGTGGCAATGGTTTCCTGTTTTTCCTCACTGTTCAGGGACTCCTGATACGCAGCATTTATTGCCTGCAGCTGTTCGGATAATGACGTCATCATCTCCTCCCTTAATCCCACAGGCTGTATGGCGACTCAGACACCTGTTGTGTGATTTCAGGCAACACAATCCGGATCCCCGCCGGATAAACCGCGCCCTTCTCTGCCAACCCCTGATTGGCCTCCAGCACAAGAGTGAGCACGGCAGACAGATTTTCCGTGCCGTAATGCGTGGCGCAAATCGCATCAAGCACATCCCCGTCACGGGTTATCCAGATCGTCGGCATAATGTTTCAGCTCCAGACTCCACTTTTTGTTACGGTGCCCACCACCAGGTAAAAAGCAGTCGGTGGAATCAGAAAAACGCTCCACCACCCACCATCCCAGCACATCACCTTCTCCACTGACCAGCAGTTGCGGCTCAGCCTTATTTGCCAGGTCATACAGCGTGTTCACCGCCTCCGTCCCTGACTTCCCCAAAAAGGCGTGCGATTCCCCTTCAAGGCGGACGGTTCGCCCGTTTTTCCCGGTGTACTGCAGCAGACTCTGCTGCCCGATACGCGACTGCTCGCTCCAGGTCCACCCGGCCTCACGGGTCAGCTGGTTATATGCCGTGGTATCCACGGAAAAGGCGAAATCCCCCAGCATCAGCATGACTCTGGCATCTGCAGCACCACGGAGATAACTGTTGTAACGCTGAAGGCTGTCTTCAGCGAGAGCAATAACCGAACCCACACTCACCAGACACTTCCTCCATCCCACAACGCATTATTACCACTGAAGGCCGGGTTGTTTTTCGTCATTCCGGCAATGGCGTCCGCAATACCCTGTTCGCTCTGTCCGGGCTGCGCAACAATGTTGAAGTTATAATTCTTCACACTGTTGTCATTCAGCTGTGCGCCGGACTGTCCGCCCTCAACAGGAATAGCCTGCACGGCAGCCTGCCATGCCCCCGCACTGGCAAAAGGATCATCCTGTTTTCCGGCGGATCCTGCCGGCAGCGAAAAATCGAACGTTTTTTCCGGCGTGAGGTAACTGTTCACCGATTCATGAAACGCATCCGTATCCACAATGCCCATAAAGCCCTTCGCGGCGTTGTATTTTTCACGGACACTCTTTTCAAAATCGGGATTATTTTTCAGTTGCCCGTCAAGCCACGCATCCTGCCCGCTGTTCCGGGCCACTGTCCGGGCAGCGGTCATGTCACCACGCCCGACATACTCCAGAATCTGCTTCTGATCGCCCTGTTCATCCGGTAACAACCAGGAGAGCTTTTTGGCTGCTGCAAAAATGATTTTTCCGACAAAAATGACGCCTTCGCCAAACTTCAGGGCTGCCGGATACAGGGTGTCCCTCAGAAAAGACACAACCTTTTTAATGCCTCCACCTTTAAACCACTCTGCCAGGTCACCCGCTGTCTGTTGTATAGCGGGAGCCAGCTCTGCGCCCAGTTGTCCGGAAATTTCTGCAACCGCAGAAGAAAAAACCTGCTGCAAATCAGAAACAGCCTTGTTTCCGGCAAGTGCGCCAGCCACCCCCTCTTTTGTCACCAGATTATATTTATCCTGCTCAGCCAGCAGTTCCTGAAAACTTTTTCCTGAACGTTTGATCAGCATCAGCAGTTTACTGGCTTCACCACCAAACAATGCATCCAGCGCAAAAGATGCCTTTGATTCATCTTCCAGAGACAGCGCCCTGTCGATAATTTTTTCGAACTGCGACGAATCACTCAGTCCGGCAAGATCGCCCTCCTTAAATCCCAGCGTTTCAAAGGCGTCAGAAAGCGAACTCTGCTTGCCATTTTGTTTATATTCCCCGGCCTTATGCAGGTATTCCTCAAACAGATCTCCGATATTATCGCCGGTCATATCGTACTGTTTTGCCAGGGCGTCCCAGTTCATGTACGTACGGGTATCCACGCCATACGCAGTCGCTTTACCCGCCGTTTCAGCCGTCTGCGCATTCATGGCTGCCGGAGCAATCAGCGCACCAAGTGCCGTGGTCACGGCACCGCCCCCCATCGCCAGACCGGCATTCCAGGCAAATTTGCCGGTTCCGGCAAGCAGACTTTTTCCCTTCCCCATAAAACGTCCGAGCCGATCGCGACGCTCAAGGCTCCGGTTCAGTTTTTTCTGGGCCGCATCCGCTTTCTTAATTTCAGCAGTGAGCCGGGCGTATTCATCCTCCATCGACTTAAAACGTTTCCCTGCCAGCGCCGCCCGCTTCATTTCTGCTGCCAGCTCTGCCTGCTCCTTACGCAAACGCGCAGCCTGCTGCTCCACATCCTGCAGATTTTTTCGCAGATCCGTCGCCGAACGACGCCACGAACTGTCCAGTTTGCCCCCGAACGACACGGTGGCCTTAAGATTCTGACTTACGCTTCCCACGTTTTACCGCCTCCACTTCATCCAGTAAAAATGCCGTAAACACACTGAACGGCATGGACAGATAATCGGAAAGAGGAAAATGCAGCCGCCGCCCGAGAAACCTTAACCCTCTGAAGATTTCGGTTTCGGTCGCTTCCCGGGTGGCAGCATAAAAACATTAAAGGCATCCGTCAGCTGGGCATAATCCGCTGCGGTCAGCAGCCAGATATCCTGCTCACTCAGATTACAAAGCTGCGCAATCATACGCGCCTCTTTTTCCTCCTCTGTTCCCCGGTCTTTGGTGAAGGCAATGCGATCGCGCACCAGCGGTTCGCGCATGGTGATGTGTTCCAGCACAGCCCCGCCCCCCAGAGTGACAGGTGTGTACAGTGTGATGGTGCGGGTTTCACCCGGAATATTCATAATCTGCTCCTTAAAAAAAACGGCCCGCAGGCCGTTATGCGTTAATCAGTGCTCAGAGACGCACTTTTGCCGACAGGCCGGCGAGAACATTCACGCCGTTGATCCGACGCTCAAAACGCTCGGTATCAATCATAATGAGTTCGATCCCCTCCAGCGTCTGACGGTAATAATTCACCGCGATTTCCACTGTCACCGCATTTTCTGACAGCCCGCTGTTTCCGCGCGCATCCGGCGTCACCGTTTTCACAAAACCTTCGATTTCTTCGGTGGTCCCCAGCGCGGTGCCGTTTGCCAGATAGCCCTGATAGGCCGTGAAGCGGGAGCGGCTGCCACTGACAAATCCGAGACTGGACAGCATGTCTGTATCCAGACCATAGAATTTAATCTGGCAGGTCAGCGCCTCCATGCCGTCGTCAACCGGCGTGGGCGCATCCTGTGCCCCGGTGCGTAAATCGGTGGTGGTTATGGACAGCGTGGGTGGCGTGAACTCATGCGCTCCCTGAATACGGATCCCCTGGCGGAAAAAAGTCCAGGCCCGTAATGTGTTTTTACTGCTCATGTTGCCTTCATCTCCTTAATGCCGTATTCGTTGTTGACGCTCACCCGCATGCTGATAAGTTCAGTCGGCGATTTGGGACCGAAGTCATAGTTGATGTACAGTTCACCGGCTGCCAGCGTTTCGGCGGTATTCAGTTCCGGATCCAGCCATGCCCGCCCCCCGAAGATGGCACCTTCTGCCACCAGACGGCGCATATACGCATTAATGGTGCCAATGATGTCGTCCGCATTCTGACGATCAAGCGGGCGGTCAACATATGCCAGCATCGCTTCCTGAATACTGTCTTCAATCACATCCGCAGTACGGCGGACGGACTCGAAATGCCACTGAGGATGGGACGAGCACAGCCGGTTTCCCCAGTGTTTAAATCCGGCGCGGCGGATCAGGGTGGAGACATTCTGCATATTAAGCAGGTTGGCATCGCAGTTACGCTCACCGAGGATAAATTCATCCACCTGCTCAACACCGAGGATGTTGTAAACCTCCTGGTTTGATTTGCTCCACCACCACCCTTTTTCATAGTCAATACGGGCACGCAGTCCGGCAGCAAACGCCGAATACGGGCGATACACCAGTTGCCCCTCTGCATTACTGACCTGCACACGCGGGCGCAGTAGTTCAGTCCGGGCACCGTAAGACTGACGACGCTGCACCACTTCCTGCAGTGTCGCGCCCGCAGCACAATCCACGTACGCCACTGCCCGCAGTTTTCCGGCCACAGTTTCCAGTGCCTTACCTACCGCATCGTCTTCACTGAATCCTGGTGCAATCACAATACGTGGCTGATACGTGGTGACGGATTTTGCCGATGACAGCATGCTGATCCCCGCAAGAATGGCAGCACGCTGCTCTTCCGGCTTCGTTTTTTCTTCCACCCGGACGATCACCGACAGCGCGTTACGCTGGTCGTTAATCTCCGTCAGCGCCTGCTTCAGTGTTCCGGTGAGCCCCAGACGTGAAAGCGCCGTTGTTCCCGCCATCGCCACTGGCGTGTTCAGCGGAAACGGTTCATCTTCACCGCCACTCAGTGTGCCGGAAAACGGCGACACAATACCGTCACCGCTGCCGGTGGCACTCACCCCGACCCCAGCCACGCCATTCACTGCCGTCACAACATCGCTGACGGTGGCATTACCGGCCCCCTCTTCACTGCATCCAAGCCAAATCAACAGGCTTCCGTTTTCCCATTTTGCTGACGTGGGGACCGCACCCGCACTTTTTTCTTTTGCTGCCTGTAAAGCCTGTTCAGCAATAACGGTAATGGTATTTCCGCTCCGCCCCGCCGCTTTTGCCGTAAAGGTCAGCTCGTTACCCAGCAACGGCGTTCCCGCTGTCAGTGTTGCTGCCACAGCCCCGGCAGCCTGCGGCGCGGTTCCCACCACCCCAATAATGGCTGTCTCTATTGTGGTTACCGCCACCGTGCCTGCTGTCAGCTCGATGGTTTCCACACCATGTAATTGCCCCATTTGCATTCTCCGGACATAAAAAAACCTGCCGCAGCAGGTCACATTTTCTGATTCGGTACTTTCGTGGTTCCCCCACTGTCTCCGGGATGGTCGTGTCCATTAAACGTTTCCCGGATCCGGCTCATACTGCCGGATTTATCCGTCACCTCTCCTTTTGCATAAAAATCACTTTTCACCACCACTTCACCTTCAACCATCGTGCGTCCGTTCACGATCAGGTTTTCTGAAATCATGACGTTTCCGTCCAGTACACCATTCCCGGTAATGGCATAGGTGCCCCCTTCCGCCAGAATAATGGTCAGTGAGTGCGTCTCCCGGTTATAGCAAATTTCAGTACCATCTCCGTAACGGGTGATGTGCTCACTGTCGCTGCCCTGCGGAGCCGGTGCCTCACCGGTATTCCAGCCGGGAAAAACACGACCGTTATTCAGCTCCCCGGCCTCTGACAGCACCGTAACCGCATCACCCACAGCAAACGGCTCAAAATCTGCCCTGTTTTTTCCGGCAAACCCCTGACATAATGGCAGCCAGGTGGTCACAATATCCCCCAGATCCACGCGGCATTCCGGAAAACCACCGTCCAGCCGCACCGAGTGGATCACCCCGCGCCGGACCATATTTGCCAGGCGGCGCTGTAAATCCCCCAGAACCTCATTCACGTGGCTTTCTCTCAAAAATCAGCCGGTAATCATCCACATGCTGTCGCCCGATCTCCGGTGCAACACCCAGCCAGGCCCGCTGTAGCGGCAGGTTATCCGTGGCAAAGAGATCCATACCAAACGTCACCGTCTGGTTAAATGAAATCTGCCAGACCAGATAATCATCCAGGCGCGGATCGGTTTCATCTGCGTCCGCTGATATAAAAATGGCAGGCTCCACATTTGCCAGCCCGAACGTCTGTCCGTCGAGCCAGTGCGTCAGATCGGCGGCTGCCGAACGGATAAAAATATCCGGCTTTGCAGCCACTTCCTTTTTTTCGTTCTCCGGCTCACCGGCACGATCAACCAGCACCCACAGCGCAGCAGACAACACCACCGTCATCTGTCCGTCTGCATTGTTTTTCGCATCCCAGCCATCGACCGCCAGAAACACCGCCGGAGTGACCAGTTGCGTAACCCGTTCAGGGTAGGTATCCGCATCCCTGATCCATTTAAGTTCTTTCAGGGCACCCAGCACAGCAGCGTGCCAGGATGCCATGCATAAGGGTTCAGCCATTGTGTCCTCACGTTTTTTATCGGGGGGTCACGGTAATGCCGTACTTCGCACGTCGCCGGATGTCCGATTCGAACTCTTTCATAAAAATTTCCAGACATTCTGCAAAAGCCACATCTTCAACATAATCCATTGTACGGGCATAAATACCGGCTTCAGCCTCCCGGACGCGCCCGGTTTCCGGATTTTTGATGATGATTGTTCGTCGGTTCTCTTTGCGGCTACGTATCACCAGCCCGTTTTCATATGCGGTGGGAGATAAAAACGAACCGTTGGGTTCAAAAACCGGATCGCTGGCTTTGCGGCGACGCCGTCTGACACGATTCTCTTTGATAAACCGCCCGGTTACCGGGTCACGGAGATCATGATGACGAACACGTCGTCCACGAATGCGTCCGCGTAGATCCTTTATCTTGATCGCATTAAGACCAAACCAGAAACGGGCTTCATCCATTGCATTACCCCGGGTAATGCGAGTGAAAAAAAGACGCCTGCGCAGCATGTCCATTTTGCGGGGAGCCAGGCCGGTTTTCAGTTCCGCAAGCGCCTTCATGCGCATTTTTGATGCCGTTCGCTTCAGTGCGCGGGAATAGGCCAGACGAAACTGGTGCTGCGTTGCGCCAGCCAGCGCCGCAATATCCCGCAATTCTTCGACGTCGATATCAAACAACAGATTTTGCCGGATGCGTGATGCCCGCGCCATTGCGATATCTCCTTATGAAGTTTATTTTTTACTCCACCCGTCAATAACCGGCAGTGACGTACCCGGTTCCCCACGCGCCAGCGTCAGATAACAGAAACCATTGTCGTCCGGGCCAATACTTACCACCCAGTAAACAACACCATCACACTCAACCCGACTTTTCCTGGATACACCTTCGATATCACGGGTGCAAACAAACAACCGTGGAGCGACATCATGAATCATCCCTCCTCCTTTTTTCAGGAGAACATCAGACTCAGTCTCATCCAGTACGCCCCAGATATGGACAAAACGCCCACCGGCCTGAATATGAAACTCACGCCCCATCGCCCTGAGTATCTCGTGATCAGCTTTTGCCATAGCCCGGTCAAAATCATTATCAGACATCGACAGCATGGCAAACCTCAGCCACTCCGGCAGCAATGACGCTGGCAAGGCGATGAGACTCCAGACTGACAATTTGACCTGCCAGAGCAAATTCCACCCGGCGGGTGCCGTGCTCATCAAAAGCACAAAGGTGAGCCGTCACTTTCATTCTTACCCGAACCAGATCAGTTGCATTCTGCGTAACTTTCTCTGTTTTCTGTACTTCGGAAATTTCATCAGAAATCTCATCAGTCTGATGAATACATTCTGCTTCTTCTTCCCATTCCGCCAGGCGCTGCTCAAGATCGGCTTTTGAACCTGAAATATCTGCTTCACGCCCCAGAATCACTGCCAGTTCCTGAAGGCGTTCCGTCATCTGCTCTTTTGTCATCACATCTCTCCCGTGCGCTAAAGAAAAAGGCGGGAATATCCCGCCCCGTCTTATTTCACCTGAACCACCACAAACGCATCCGGATCCGGCAGCACCATCAACGGCGCAGACTGCGTCATGGTATATTCGCAACCAGGATCCCCCACTTCCTCCCAGTGTTTCGGATAACGAATCGCAGAGGTGATCCCTTCACTCAGTGCCTGATTATCCTGAATGGCACCATAACAACGGACGCCTTCCGCCTGAGTGTTCCCCAGAATCAGTGTACCTTCCGGCAGATAACGCTGTTCATCCCCGTTTTCGTCAACATACGTTGTCTTCGCCACCACAATTGCCAGATCGCCGTAATGGCCTTTAAAGGAAACCACGGAGCCCAGGTCTTTCAGTGCCGTTTCCAGCTCAGATTTGGAGCCACGGCGGGTATCCAGTTTTTCACGGAACAGTTTAAAACCGTTCAGCATACGCCAGACCGTGCCGTCCATAATCGCGATATTGATGGTGCCGGAAGCGAAATCGCAGTACGCATCCAGATCATGCGTCGGATCGAAGGTATCAGCATTCTGCTTCGACCATTCGCGTCCGCCAGCCTGCGTAATGTTATTGGCGGCAGAACGCCCAAAATCCACTTCCACCGTCTCAAACTGCTCGCCGCTCATGGTGTATTTACCCTGCAGAACAGCACTGACTGCCTGCATTTCTTCCACCTGCACAATCGCCTGCTCTTCCTGTTTCAGATTGTCCGTCAGAATACGCAGACGGCGGTAAGCCGGGTCATTAAGGCGGGCCGGATCTTCCCCCGGAAGACGTTCTACAGCCTGCTGATAATCAAAGCGGTGTTTTGGTTTTACATAACCGGGACGTAACACGCGGGTTTCACCACCACGGCTGCGCAGCACTTTGCCTGACACCACCGGAGACACATACGCCGCAACCGGTGTTTTGCCGGTAATTTTATCCAGCATGACTTCCTGAGTATGGAAAGTGATCGTGCGACGAAAGAACAGCTCAAGAAACAGCGCACGAAATTTCACTTTCTGCTCGGTGTACCCGAGTAACTGACGCGTGGTAAATAACCCCATAATTTATTTTCCTTCAGAAACACAAACGGGCCGCATCGCGACCCGTTTTTTCAGTTAATCACTTCACCATCAGGCGTGGCTGATGGCACTTCCCACAAATGCGTTGGCTTTTTTCACCGCATCCACCGAACCAGGCCAGACCAGCGACTCAGTGGCAAACGTACCGCTTTTGTAGTACGTCAGCGTGGGCTCGGTCCCGGCAAGCGCCAGAGCCAGCACCCCCACAGCCGTTCCGGCTTTCTGACCATCCCAGACAACCAGTTTTCCGGTGGCGTCATCCACCATCAGTGGCGTCAGTGCAGGTGTGGCAGCACTGATACCACTGGTGGCTGTTGCGGTATGCGCCGGATCGCTTCCGGCAAAAATGCGCACATCTGCACGCTTTTCCGTGGTGGTTTTAATCATTTTTTCAGTCTCCTGATTTATCTGAATTCCGGATACCGCTTACGGCATACTCATCAGCAGGTCTTCTTCCCCGCGCCCGGCAGTTCCGCCACCGGAAACCGAACTGGTGGCATGCTGTGCCATAAAGCGATCAAAAAGTGTTTCCTGTGACGGTTGCGATGCCGCCGGTGCGGCTGCCAGCAACGTTTTCGCCTGCGCCACCGTCATT
The DNA here is from genome assembly GCF_002965345.1 of Escherichia sp. MOD1-EC5950. Classification (NCBI taxonomy): domain Bacteria; kingdom Pseudomonadati; phylum Pseudomonadota; class Gammaproteobacteria; order Enterobacterales; family Enterobacteriaceae; genus Escherichia; species Escherichia sp. MOD1-EC5950. The sequence continues at coordinate 172,926 of NZ_PTSR01000003.1, read as the reverse complement.
CCCGGTTGTTCTGCCAGCGCCTGTGCAAGTTGCTCGCGCCCTTTCGCCTCGGGCAGTGCCATAATCTGATCGCCGACACTTGCAGAACCAGCAACCGGTGCCGCCGCCAGTAACGTTTTTGCCTGGTCAACGGTCATTCCCGGCTGTTCAGCCAGCGCCTGCGCGAGTTGTTCACGCCCTTTTGCTTCCGGCAACGCCATAATCTGATCGCCTGTGCCTGCAGCACTGGCAGCAGGGGCTGCCGCCAGAAACGCTTTCGCCTGCTCAACCGTCATTCCTAGCTGACCTGCCAGCATTTGCGCCAGTTGCTCGCGCCCTTTCGCCTCCTGACAATTCAGGATCCCCATCACGCGCTGATTTTCCTGGGCCACCGCTTCAGCAACGGTGAGATTTTTAACAGTCATTGCATTCTCCTTCGTAACAGAGTCATTCAGTGCAGAAACCATCACTTCAACGGCATCTGCAGCATTAATCAGTTGATCAGCCAGGCCTGCATCAATGCCTGCCTGACCGTCATAAACGGCAGCCTCGGTATTCATCACCGCCTCTGAACTCAGCCCCGTATAAAGCGCCACCTTGTCGACAAACATCCGGCGGGTCTCATCAATACGGCGCTGAAAATCTGCACGCACACCTGCCGGCAATGCCTGAATACTGTTGCCGTCAACCTTGTGCTGCCCGGAGTAAATCAGCGTGATGTCCACCCCTTCCTGTGCCAGTTGTTTCTCGTAACTGGTGTGCGCCATCATCACGCCAATCGAACCAATTTTTGCCGTCTGTGTGACCAGCCGACGCGTACAGGCTGCCGCCACCAACATGGCGGCTGAACAGGCCATGTCATTACACAGCGCCCACACGGGCTTCTGTTCCCGCAGACGGTAAATCATGTCAGCACAGTCAAACGCCCCGGCAGCCTGACCGCCCGGGCTGTCGATATCCAGCAAAATGCCGCGCACATCCGGATCATTCACCGCCATCTGAAGACGAGCAGTCAGACCGTCATAGCCTGTCATGCCGGAGTAAGGCCGCAGGGTACCCAGTTTATGCACCAGCGTGCCGCTCACCGGAAGAATGGCAATGCCATTCTTCACCTGGTAACTCTTCGCCGGACGCTGACCGCCCGCCATATAGTCAGTCACAGCCAGTTGCATACCATCAGCATCAAGCTGAACAGCCTGCTGAGGAACGGCAAGACTGCCGGCCCCTATCTCTTTACCCAGCGCGCAAAAGAAAACCCGCGCATAGGCGGGTTCCAGTAAAAGCGGCTCATTAAATGCCATGGCGGCAATATGCGATAAATTACGACGCATCACCTTTTTCTCCCGTTGTCTGTCGGATCTGCTGCTGAAACGTGTCCTTTATCCAGATGGGGCGGGGAAGACCCGCTGCCTGTCGCTCCTGGCTTTCACGCAGTTGCTGGCGGAAAATCTCCTGATAGTCATCGCCCATCAGGGCCAGCTCTTTCTCGTACGTGCTTAAACCACCTTCAATACGCATCACCGCTTCCTGCACTTCCTTAAGGCCATCAATCGCCATGCGACCGGCACCAATCCACTCGGCACGACACCATCCGGAACGGGCCTCCCAGAATGAAAAACGGGATTTCGGCGGGCGAATCACACCGCGAATAAGAGCTTCCTCCAGCCAGCAGGCAAACATCTGTGATGCCAGTCGACTGGCCACAAATTTTCGTTTGCCCATAAAATACCGCCACGACTCATTGGCGGATGCCCTGGCACTGGAATAACTGACCTGTGAATAATCACGGGAAAGCTGTTCATAGGACACCCCCAGCCCGGCAGCAATGTAACGTAACAGCGCCTTTTCCAGTTCAGAGAAACCATTATCTGCATTCTGCGCTGTCTGCAGATTCAGTGAATCCCCCGGGTAAAGATGCGGAATACGGACCCCGCCCAGTTTTACCGTATTGGTGGCGTAATAACGCGCATAGCCTTTCATGATGGTGTTCAGGGGATTTTTTCCGCCGTCTCCCACCCCGGCGATATATTCAAATGCTTTTTCCGAATCCAGTGTGGATTCAATCGTCGCGGCATACATCGCCCGCACCACCGCCGACTGCAGTTGCGTGGCCTGCAGTGTGTCGAGCATCTTGAGGCGCTCCATGACAGAATAAAACTGGTTGGCCCCGCGCGTCTGCCCGTCCTCCTGCGGCTGAAACACATGGATCATTCCCGGTCGCCCGGAGGGCAGCGTCGCCGCAATCCGCGTCCAGTTGCTGACACCGTAACCGGGCCTGTCATCTTCCTGAACATGGTAGGCCAGTGCTTTTCCGTACCGGTTGATTTCCACCCCGGCACGCATAAAACGATCGCCGATGCCATAAACGGGCGTACTGACACGTTTCGGGCTGATGGTCTTGAATTTCGTCCGGAATAATGACGTGGATTCCGTATCCCATACGGGCTGGACAAAAATTTCACCGTTAAACGTATGAACGCCCACCCCTTCACGAATAAATTCGGTAAACGAGCGACGCCCCTCCACATCCATCGAACCAAACACAGGATCGCAATATTCCATCCACGCCGCCTCCACATCTTCAATAAAGGCATGCGAATCAGCTTCCGACATCCCCAGCCAGCGCCAGTTGGGCCGGTAGCTCAGGCGAAACATGTGCCCGACGATATGGTCTTTATGAATTTCCACTGCATTTGCGGCAATACCGTTGTTACGGACCAGATCATCCGCACGGGCGTTACCCAGCTGAATGGAAGGTAAGAGCGCCACATCGGCACTTTCCGGTGCAGGCAACCATTCCGCAAGCTGCCCGCCAAATCCGGTACCCCCTCCGGAATATCCCATACTCTGCCGCAATGGCTGCCCGTGCAGATCCACCAGTTCCCCGTTCACAGCCCCACTCCTGCCGGGGCACAACGCCGTCCGGATACGCCCAGCGCACTTTCCAGCTCTTTAATATACTGGCGTAGTTCACCAATCGTCGCCCGCGAATACTGAACCTGACGCCCGTCCTTACTGACGGAAACCACAGCACGTCCGATCATCAGTTCATGTAATGCCCGACGGGCATCACAAAGCATTTCATGCGTATAAACCATTCTTTATCCTCCACTCAGTGCAGCCGCGATTTCTTCCAGACTCATCTCATCGTCGTCCTGCTCATCTCTTCTGGCACGGGCCAGTGCTTCAAGATCCAGCTGCCACCGCTGAACTGAAATACGCAGGGCAGCATAGGCATATACCAGGCAGTCGAGGGCTTCGTTGCGTCGCCCTTTTTTATCCCACAGCAGTTTCACCCTGCCATTAACCACCTTCTCCACCAGCTCTTCCGCCACGATCTGACGCGCCTCTTCTTCCGAAAAAATGTCGGGGTTATCCGGAAAACGGAAGGTATACGGGGCGGCTTCACTGACAGAGACCACTGGCAGGGCAAAACGGGCGTACAGCATTTCCTTGACGGTATCGGAGCCCACCTCACACAAAAACACACCACGCTGGTTGCGCTTTTTGGGCATGGTGATCACCGGCTTGCCGTACACCGATGCCCCTTTTATGGGAAGCACAAAAAAAGTGCCGTGTTTCCTGGAACGCTGATACACAATGTCCTGGTCGATACCACCGGTATCCCAGCAGACACGGGAAATGGAAATTTCAGTACCGTCAGCATGACGATATTTTTTCCGGATCACCGTATCAACACGTTTAAGGGTGTCCTCGTCTTCCGGTCGCCCCATGATAATTTGCTTATCAATCAGAAAGGCTTCTTCGCCGGGAGCCCAGCCCCAGACATAAATTTCATAGCGATCTTTCTGGGAGTCGATCCCGGCGGTCAGGTAAACCACCCGCAGGGGAACCTGCGCACCATAGTGGCAGACTTTTTCCAGCAACAACTCAAAGCTCAGTTTTTCTGCCACGGCCTCTTCATAGGGCTCCCCGAGCGTGGTGTTAATAAACGTCTTAACACCGTTCGGATCCTTCAGCGCATCCAGCCAGTCATAAACAATCTGTACCCAGGTGGTGAACGGACTGTACGCTGTCCACACGTGGTACGTGATTGAGCGCGGTGGCGGCATCTCCTCATCACCGGCGCTGTAAAATGCCAGGCCGTCGCGCGTCCACATCCCGGTATTGTCACAAATCCAGCGCCCGTCGGTCTGGTCAAGTTCCGACTGCCGGATCACACAGCCATTATGTTCACACAGGTAATACACCGTTTCCGGTTTACCCTTCTCCCATTTCAGGCCAAACGGCGTCGCATCATCGCCAAACTTCAGATACTGGGCCTCCCCGCAATGAGGGCAAGGGACATAAAACCGCATGAAATGCGCAGATTCATTCGCGGCTTTCTCAATCTGGCAGGAGCCTTTAATTTTCGGCGTTGAGCCGCGTATGGATTTAGGCCATACCGAGCCTTCGATACGTTTATCGCCAAGCAGCGTCGGCGAGCCTTCTTTTTCCACATCCGGTTCAAACGAGGAGAGTTCGTCATAGCAGACCACATCCACAGATTTTTCACGGTAGTTTTTAGCTGCGGCACCGCCCAGGCACCAGAACCCCACGCCGGAGGAAAAACGCTTCAGGGTAAGTGTATTATCGCGGTGCTTTCTTCCGTACCATGGAGCCAGCTCCAGCAATGCAGGGACATCCCTGATCGTTGGCTCAACATGAGATTTCATGAAATCTTCTGCCGCAGAATCTGTTGGCTGAAAAAGCAGACTGTTACGGGATTTATGCTCAATAAAATAAGCCTCCACCCCCAACAGCATTTTGGTGTAACCAACGCGCGCCGATTTAATCAGATTAACGGTGCGGATCCGGTCATTTCCCATGCTGTTCATAATGGCAACCTGAAACGGCAGGGTTTCCCATTGTCCGGGAGTGTATGAAGATTCTTTCGGCAGATAATAATGTTGATCAGCCCACTGAACCGTCGTCAGTGGAACCGGAATATTGAGAGATAAAAGCCCTGTAGCTATCGCACCGGCTGCATTAGCTGCCTTCTGTGCGTCTGAAATCATCAATCCACCTGCCCACGTTTTCACCGGCTTTAGCTGCAACATTGGAGGCTTTCGCGATTTCAGTTTTCACCACATCAAGGTGTGATGGTGAAATATCCGGATATTTACGCTGTAATGTCAGCGGCACACGTACAAGTATCCCCGAAATCTCCTGTGCCACACGTTGCAGAATGAAGGTAAACAATTCCGTTTCCAGCACCAGCCCTTCTTCACGGGCATTTTTCAGCTCCTGTGCGTCAGCCTGTGCTTTGGTGAGCCGGTAGCGTTCATAGTCAATGGTGCCGGGTTGTAAATCTGATTCTGCAGCCGCACGCAAATCTTCCAGTTCTTTGCGGAGCTTTTCGTTTTCGATATCTTTTTCCCGCTGCGCATACCACTCAATGGCTTCTGCTGTATTGAACATGGCCTCGATACCTTTGCCTCCCCCCGACAAAACTCTCAGCCCCTGACTTTGCCAGCCAGTGATTGTTCTGACATCGCACTCAAAAATTTCCGCTAGTTTCTTTTTGTTAACCTTCACGGCACATATTCCTCACAAAAAGAAGAAAGGATCTCAAAACGCTTTTTTCAGCGAAAAATCACCGCTACCAGATCCTTTCTTTTTCTCAAGAAAATTTTATTACACAACAGGTTAGCCAGAAGAAGAACGGATCTGCTTTTTCCCTGAAAATTTTCATAAATAGCGCGTTTTTGCGCGTCCCCAGACCCTCGGTATTTCAGATTCTGGAAAGGACCCGTGAAAATGGGAATGATTCGCATATCCATACATCATTAACATGACGTGCATCACAGAAGCCCTACGCATTCACATAGATGTAAATAAAATTATTGTGTTCAACAGAGAATCAGCTTAGGTTGAGCACCTGGCACTTTTTCGCCACCGGCAGACCTTTAACGGATTCTCCCTGGCCGGTTTTTATTCCTGTGTTGCATTATCGCAGCCCCTCGCTGAAGGGCTGCTGTAATGCCCGTTACTCAGTAACAACCGCGCCTTCCGGCAATTTCATACCAGCAAATACCGGACAGCCAGGATGGCGATCATCTTCCGTTGCTTCCAGCATTGACTCACCAAACCACTCCGTCGTGGCGCGACCATCAGCTGCTTTGTAGTGGATCAAGTACTGGTTTTCGCCATCCGCATACTGCGCGCGGGCTTTAACCTCCCCCCATTCATCACTGATGCGCATCTCCACCAGTTGAGACAACTCAAACTTAAACGGAGCAGCATCAGCACCAATTACAATCGGTTTGTTTTCTGTTTTTTCCATCATCGTCTCCTGATATCGAAGCCCGTCGCCGCACCGGGCGCTGATCAACATTTGAGTATTCGCGGCGACAGAAAGAATTTATTTAATTGAGTAGCCACAAACACAGAATTTCATGCTTTCCAGACGCTGACACATCCTTCATTTTTCAGCAAAATATTCTGCTCTTACAGGCGATCAGTTCTGCAGACACTGCCGAACACCGTCGACAATTTCACAGACCTGAGAAGCTGTATCAAAAAGCTGGCGCGCTTTATCCAGGCTGACACATCCCACCAGGAAAAAAGGCACCAGTATCGCTACCAGCGCCCATTTCACCGCCGTTCGAGGCATTCTGTGTGTCCAGTGTTTTCGGCTCATGTCACCACCAACGCACAGCCCAAATCAGAACAGCGACCGCCACAAGGCGAACTGCAAAGGCCGCAGCCCTTGTCAAATCAAAGCTCGCGGGAGTTTCCACTTCAATACCTTTCATAATGGACAACCTCAAAAAGAATCTTTTATACTTTCCCACGAGGATTTTCTCCGTACTCACTACTCACAATTTCCTCTTTGACGTGAAAACTAAAAAAACCCCGGACTGTTCCAGCAGCCGGGGTTTTGTTTTTTATTTACTGCCTTGGGTGCGGCATCTGGCTATTTCATTCCTGGCTTTACTGCCACCGCGACAGATACAACGCACCGTGTCTCCGGTCAGCGTGGTAATGTAAGCCTCATCCTCTTTTTCTACCGGAATACATGGAATATCCCCGCCCAGGCAATACTCAATTTTTGCTGCAAGATGAGTGCCACGCGGATAGAACTCCAGACGATACATATCCCCCAGGACATGCACTTCCTCAACCTGGCGACCATCTTCAGTTACGGTAATTTTTTTCAGTGCGTACATATGTACCTCCGTTCTTTCGTTTTTTGAGCAATAAAAAAGCCGCTCATGGCAGCCCTGTATGTTTTGCAAGCTATCGCTTCAATTGAAAATGTGGGCCGTCTTTAAGCGTCCGCCAGTCACCGCCCCATTCGATGGCAGTTCCAAGCTCTGCGGCAGCCTGCTTAAATGCCTGTGCGATTTTCTCGTACAGAGGCCAGTCCCATGACACCTGGCTGCCAACATAAGCCACAACATCCACAGCATCACCGGTCAGGTGGCGGCTGTTCATGGTCTGGCTCTTACCTTCTGCAACCAGCTGTTTCTGGCGATACTTACTGCGCAGACCTTCCGTAATACCGAAATCAACTTCCGTCAGCTCCAGTGCACGGCGAACTACAGCAACCAGCTGTGGTTTGACGCCCTCCAGATTTTTTTCGCTACGACGACTGAATCTGAATTTACCCGACATGCTCACCTCCGAAATGAAAGGATTTTTGAAACGTTCCCGCGTGCACGAATCACCAGCACGCAGAACAGCAGATTAAGCCCCACCGCCAGCCAGTTCGCCGCTAACGGGCGACCGCACAGATAGCTGAGGGGCGCAAAGGCATACAGCAGCATCAGCAGCCAGGCCAGCCATGACATCAGCGGTTTATGTCTGGAATCACGGCGACGATAAAAAAAGAGCGTCAGCACGATAACCGTGCATAACGCCACATTCAGCAATCCGGGAAGGTTACTTAACATTATCGCCTCCTCCACTCTTCAGGCGGGAGAGCAGACAGGACATCAGTGATATAACGTCCTGCCTGTGCACAAAGGACAGCACTTTTACCGACAATACAGACACCAGCACTGCACACAATGCGTCAACAGGTGCACCATCAAACTCTGTATGCTTTACCAGCCAGGATGCCAGAACCTCTGCGCCCAGCACGCCGATAATGAACGACACCAGAAAATGCGCTGCCACACGCCAGGCTGAAAGCGCCTGCGGCATCGTTGCCACAAATAACGCCCCGGCGAACGCACCAAACACAATCCCGAAATCCGTTCCGGTAAACAGCCCGAATACCGTCGCCCCGCCGAGCGCCGCAGCCGTGCCGGAACCGGATAAGGGTTCAGACATACTTTTTCTCCTGTAAATAAAAAAGGGCCACCAGCGGCCCGTAAAAAAACAACACCCCGTCAAAGGCACCCGCAGATGCCTTTTGTGTGATGTTATTCAGATTTATGCAGTAAAGGCCGGAGCACGACCAGCGCCATCGCCACCAGCACACCATCTGCCAGCACCGACATCAGCCGTCCGGTGAAATCCACCGCCACTACCAGAAACAGCAGGATGGCAGCCAGCACAAGGCGCGCACTTTTCACAGGTACTGCTCCAGCGGTAGCTGAAGCGCCTGAGCAATTTTCTTGAGCTGTGCTTCTTCATCCGGACCAATGCCATCCTGGTCAGCGATATCCAGACACAGGCACAGCACATTAACTGCATCGTCTGTTCCTGCCACGTCAGCCAACTGACGAAGGGCTTCAGCATTGGCAGAGCGCGGCGACGCTTCATAACGGGCGCGGATATTTGCACTCATTTGTGCAATCTCACCGGAGAACGGCGCAAAAGCAGGAAGTGCTGCAATGGTTTTCTCCAGCACCGCGATTTCTTTCGCGTCACAGGTGCCGTCAGCGTATGCAATGGAATACGCGCCCCAGACGGTCGCCTCCACTGCATCGCGGTTCTCCATTTTCTTTACTTCAGTAATGGCCTTGCGGGTTTTCTTTTTGAAAATACCAAACATCGTGACTTTTCCTTTTAGTGGGTGAGCCTGCGCCCGGAGGGTGACCAGCCCACAGAGAAAGTCACACTGACCATCCCGTAAGCTCACCCCTGAAAGGCTCTGTGGTTTTTGATGTGCGCCGGGCGCGGCGCGAAGAAATGAAATAAGACTTACCTGAAATTAAGGTTAATCTGAGGATTTAAACCATTTTTAAAGCTTAGTAATATCAACTCGTCTCCTGTAGGAGGCTGATACTTATTATTCTTCATGGACTTTGTCCCGCGGCTTTAATCCGACAGCCGCGCCATTTTTTCACCCTCTCGCAAATTGCTATCTAAAGGACTTTGTCCCACGAGTATTCCAGGATGCTCGTGTATTTTTTTGTTTGATGCAGGAATAAAAAAAACCGCCTGGTACGGCGGTTAAGGATGTATTACCAGATTTTGATTAGTATATGATTAATCTCAATGTCACGTTTAGCGATGTTTACAACATCGGGATGATGCATCACCGACCCTGCCAGAGATATTGCAAATCTCTACCAATGATGCACCATTCCGATGGTGTAAAAAAATAGCACTGGACTGCAATTGGTATCACTCATTACAGAACGGGACGTGGATAAAGAGGCCAAAAACCATCCCCACATATATAATGTGTCAGTGCATAACACAATCTCGCCTTACTACTATGGAGCGGGTAGCGGGAATCGAACCCGCATCGTCAGCTTGGAAGGCTGAGGTAATAGCCATTATACGATACCCGCATATGGTGCCGACTACCGGAATCGAACTGGTGACCTACTGATTACAAGTCAGTTGCTCTACCTACTGAGCTAAGTCGGCACTGGTTCCTCAAGAGAAATAAAAATGACCGCGCTTTACATCCCCTTCGGAACCGGAGACCGATATTAATAATACCAGCTCTCTTTTCAATGGAAAATCACATCAAGATTTGTAAATATACATATATGTTTTTATTTTTTATGAAATAAAGAAATTATTAAATGCATATTTAACGATTGTTTTTTATCTCAGTTACAATCTGATTAATTTTTTCTTCCACACCATTTTGCGGACATAAAAAAACCCGCTCGGCAGCGGGTTTTGCTTGCTTTGCCATCATGTACAAAATCGGCAAAATATCAGATTTGCACGAAATATATGCCTTTTAATCTACTTTTGCAACACTTTGCTTTGAAAATGCCGCCTTTTGTTCTGAGCGTGTTCTCATCACAAACAATAAAGCCTCACTATCCAGACGGTGGAAAATGTGTTTCATTGCAACCCAGTGACCAGTAAATGTTTTGGACCAGTTTTTTGTTGTTACTCCCGCCAGTAATGCCAGTTCCTGATATTCATAAGTTTCACGCCCAGCCAGCTCACTCTTCACATCCTGTGCCGCCAGCCAGATTAATTTTTTCAGGCGCTCCAGCGTTTTCCCTGCAATTTTTCTGGTACCGGATTGGGCGTTAAATTCATTCCACACCCACTGTGTTATCGCAATCTGGTGTTCCCAGCAAATGCTGCCGCTGTAACACCACAGCAACCAGGCTTTATGGTGCTCTTCAAGAGACAGAACTGCCCGTCGCCATGATGATGTCGAAAACTCAACCTGACTTACCAGAGGAATTGACGTCCCCTTTGCCAGCGATTGTTTCCCCGGGATTGGTGGATTATCCCGCGTGACCATTTTTCCAGTCACTTCATCGCGGTACCGGATTTTTTTACGCCTGTAACGCCCTGTATCGAACATGGCATTCTCCAGCCAGGCTTCAAGCTGGCCTTTTGTTGCCCCACTCAAATCGGCGGTGGCGATAATGAGCTGCTCACGAACAAACTGTAAATACTGGTTATTCATGCGCACTCCAGTTCTGTGATTTTTATCCCCAACCGACCACCAGGAACAGGCAGACCGCGCACAATATTAATTTCATCAAACTGCTCGTCGTCTATGAGTAGTCCCGCATGCGTCAGCGCATCCAGTAGTGCTTTCAGGATATTGTCCAAGTCACGACGGCGCTTATCCGGTGGCTCTGCAATAATCTTTATCGCCAGCCTTCCGGACAGGTTTAATTTCAGTCGCTGCTGGCGAACAATAAGTGCCACATCCCGGCGATAACGCTCACCGGCTTTTGATACAAAATATGTGCTGCCACGACGTCGCCAGTAGGTGTTCACCGTCGGTGGGTAAGGCAAAACAAACTCTATACGCATCAGTAACCTCTTTTACCCGAGCACGCCGGTTGCAAAGGCGTGATCAAGAAAACGAAAAATTAAATCAACCTGGGAACCATGCTTTTCTTCGAACGCCAGCGGATCCGCATGAAGCTCGTTGTGATGCTCCCGACACAGCGGTAGTGTGAAAATATCGTGGGATTTTGTTCCCATTCCGCCCTGACCATGACCAATCAGGTGATGGGGATCGTCGGCTGGCTTACCACAACACGCGCACGGCTGTGTCTTTACCCAGCGCGTGTATTTCTCGTTAACCCAGCGGCGACGTTTAGGTCGTTTCATGAAAGATTCCGGAGACTCCGGATCAACGGCAATGCTGACCACTGTCTTTTCCTGTGGTGGGTTCTGTTGCTGGTGCTGGTGGACGTGAGGCGGTAGCGCAATATTTTTTGTACGCTGCTTCAGTATACTGGTGGCGGTCTGTTCTCCCGGTATGATGTCGCTTTCGCGGTACACAGAGCGGATTTTTTCCTCTCGTACCCCCAGAGAGCGACGTAATACTGCCTCCGGTAGTGCGTCCGCCACCTGATTGCAGACCGCCCACCAAGATAATTCAGCCAGCGATAATTCCCGCTCCTGCGCACCGCTTATTGCGTGACGGATGACGTCAATCATCCATGCTGTCAGGTTTTGTTGAGCAAGTTGCTCAAGTGATTCTGAGGTCTGGTCACGCAGTTGGTTGTCGCAGTGCCAGCACAACACCATCGCGCCGGTACCGTAACGATGTATGACGGTTTCGCTGTGATGGTAGTCACCATGAGGCCACTGGCAGGATTTAACATGACGCAGGAGCCAGTCAGACAGTGCACCAGCGCCGCCGGCAGCACGAATCACCCGCTCATCGCTGAAAAATGGCAGTAATGATTTATCCTCCGCCAACGGCTGGCGAACGGCAGGAGCAACTCCGGACGGCAGCCCGCGCATGCTTTTCGGTTCAGGCTCCACCAGCACACGCCCCTGCATAAACAAAGGCATCGCATCAGGACCGGGCCTGAAAAGTACAATCCCCAGGCGGTGAGCAATTTCAGGAGTCACTAATACCCTCACGTTACCTCCAGATGCGTTGCTGGAATGTGCGGGACGGACGCGGTGGGCGCTCGGAGTACGGCAGCCTGACGTAGATTATCCAGTGACGATAATCGAGGCTGAGGGCTTTCTTAATCTCGTATCCACGTCTGCGGTAGTTATGAATCAGCCATTCGGCCTGTTCTGCAGTGCATGGGTCATGCTGGTACCAGTCATATTTGAATGCATGAGAACGCCGATCGTGCCTGCTGGCACGATCGGTATCAGAATTGTGTAATTTGGTCTTGTGCGCCATCTGTTTTCTCTGCTGGCGCAGCAGGTGCCAGTTGTTCAGGCTGGCATGTGAATTGTAAACCAGAACACAGGAATAACACAAAGCCCACATCGGCGGGCTTGATTATTAAGCTGAGTCCGGCGAATACCAGGGGAAATAAATATCGCTTAACGACGTGTGCTTAAGAACAGAGTCCACCGCCAATTTTAACGTCAACGACATGAAATTCTCAAAATACCATGAATTTTTCACAAAGAATTTTTCATCGATCAACTCTCCATTCATGATATCAAAGTCCGTAATCAGCTCCATCTTTAGCTCAAAAGAGGGTTCTTCATCCCCGGCACCATCTCTATCGGGATACCCTTTTATCGATGGCGAAAATCCAATCCGGAACCAACAAGTACCATCATCATCGCGCCCCGAAGAAAATTTAACTTCCTCGATCGAGACCTTAAAAAACCCTCCATCATCACTAGTGTTATCCTTGAAACTACTGGAAACAATATCGAAACCAGCATACTTAATATTTTGTAACATCAGTGACGCATCCATCGCTCACCAGCCTCTTTCTTTTTTGTTCTTGCTGAAGGGGAAATGACATAACCAAAAGAGAATGCTTTTTCCCAAACGAATGTATCTGTCGTTTCTTCGCTTTCCGAATGAGAATGAACTTCTTTTTTGTCAGCAATCTTTTCTTCGATAGCTTTACGCACATAATCATTAAGCGTCGTCTTATCCGCCATTGCAGCCAAAAACGCTTTCTTATGAAGATCGCGACCAATTCTGATGTTAAAAGTACCACTCATTGGTTTATCAGGAGATTTCCCTAACTGCTTGCATGTGTCGAGATAATCTGTAACAGCTTCTTCAAAAGCCGCCCTTAACCCATCCAGTGTTTCCGCTTCGTAGGTTACAACATCGTTTACGCACTGAATTTTCCCATGAAGTATGTTATCTTCAAGTGAAACCTCAATGCTGCCAAAATAACCTTTATAACTCAGCACATTACTCATAACTATCAATCTCATCCAAAAGATTTTTCACTTCTTTAAGCACATATCCTTTAACAATATTGCCAGGATGTGGGCAATGAAAAGCCACAAGCCTTCCATTAGCATTGGTAAACTTCCTTCTTGAGCCTGAACCGGTAAGCATTTCGAAACCATAATGCCCAAGCAACGTCACGAGTTCATCCCATGTAAAATCCTTTGGAAGCTGATTCAGACGCCACCTCAACTTCTCTTTTTTGCTCATTTAAAGTATATCCCTTCCCCCACCAATAGCAACTAACAATCAGTTGCAAGCTCATCGCAATAAAGAAGCATAAGAACCCTGTACCTAATTCATAACAACAGAAAACACATGCGAGCATGAAAATGTTACAATAATATTAAAGCCACTTGCTAGTAAGGTTAAGTGTGGGTGCGTTGAGGATGCCTGACACATCAGGGGTGGCGAGGGATTTCTCCCCCGCCGGGTCTCTTACTCCTCAGGTTCGTAAGCTGTGAAGACAGCGACCTCCGTCTGGCCGGTTCGGATTCGTACCTCGCAGAGGTCTTTCCTCGTTACCAGTGCCGTCACTATGACGGTTAAACAGATGACGATCAGGGCGATTAACATCGCCTTTTGCTGCTTCATAGCCTGCTTCTCCTTGCCTTTCGGCACGTAAGAGGCTAACCTACGTGTGCAAGTCATAGATATGGCCTCAGATTAATGTTAAGCGTCTTGCAGGACGCGTAATGTTAACTGGGGCTTTTCTCTATCTGCCGTTGGTGTTCATGCCTGAGACAGATAGCCTCAAGCACCCGCAGCCATTCTACTTAACTATCCTTTTCCCGCAAATCGTTTTTATCCCCAGCGGCAAATCGAATACACCACCAGCGCCACCGCCAGTGCAATTCCTACCGTGGTGAATGCCTCAGGCCAGGTCATTGATTCACCTCCTGCGGTGGTTCCGGTAGCGGCATCCAGTGAGTTGAGCTCTCTACTTCGATGCCGTCTTTGTCCACAAAAGCCATCTTATTCCCGCCACGAATGGGGCAAAAAAACCTTATCCCAGGAACCGGGGAATACATTCCCGAGATCATCGCGAAGAATCACATCGCAGTATTCCGCAGGAACTGCATCACTACAGCTTATCCAACCATCTGGAGCTACCGGCGCTGGTTGGGCTGTATAAAGCGGTGTTATATCTGCCCGAAGACCACACGTCTCATACAATCGCACATACTGTTCAACTTCTGCTTTGTCAGAATACGTAACCGTAAACGTATCAAACTCATTGTCAATTCGAGTGAAAGTCACCTTCCATGCCACCGGCTCTGCTTCCAGCGATGCCAGTGCAATTTTGAATAACTCACCCTCTACCTGTGCCATCCCTGAATTTGGGTGGCATTTCGCAATCGCTATTTTTAATTTAGCTTCTTCGATTAATTGTTCTTTGGTTAATTCAGTCATTTCAGTTTTCCTTATATGGATTAATTTTATTGTGTAGTGTGTTGAACGACGCCCATACCACGTCGTTATACAATTCAATAACTGGCTCAATTATTTTGCCGATTCCCCATACCAGAATTAACGGGGATATCGGTATCATCAACACGATAAACAGAATGAGAAACAGGAATTCTGTTGCTCTGCTCTTTCGCGGATAATTTTTCCTGAATAGTGTAGTCATATCACTCCCATTTAATTTGCTTAGAACCGTGATTTCTCCAGCGGTTTTGTGCCGCACTTCTACGTCGCCTGACACTGTAAAAATGCGTTGGTAACCACCTGGCAAGGCCAGAAGGCGCATAACGAACAACAAGTCGATTTGAGATGCGGATAAGCTGCCCGGGCTTTGCAGTAAGCAGTTTTGCTTTACGGTTTTTCATCGCTTTGATCTCCTGCGTTTCTTTGCTGCACGTCGTGCCGCTGCAATACCGGTATGGCGCTTTGGTGCCGGGATAATATTGTCAGCCATCATGACATGTGGAATAACTGTTAATGACGACGCCCAAAACCGCACCAGATACGGCAATAAACAATTTTCCATTCGCATTTCTCACCTCAACTGACCTGAATATCAGTAATTGTTTGTTGCAACCATTCTTTAGTTAATTCTGCCATTTTTATTACCGCCCTTTCGGGCGGCCTCCTGATGTTCTGAGGGTGCAGGAATCCCTCCGGTTAAGGATTAAATTTTTAACAGTGCTAAATTTAATTATTCAGTTCTTGATTTTGTCGCCCTGCGTATCCGCACTTTCGCGTTACGCTCAATCTGAATTAGCTTTTCTATATTTTTCCGCCGTTCCTGTTCCTCCTGGCGCAATAACCTTACATCATCTGCCAGCCTGGTTTCTCTTTTAGCCACAGAGAGCATCCAGTCAAATGGCTCCACAACTGCACCGCAGATTTTACAGCGGACCTGACGCTCTTTTTCGTCAACCCGGACAGAGGCGTGATGGCAATATGGTCTTTCCGATGGCTCATAAAGAAAATTAACTTGATTACGTGGGTCATCCTCTTTTACCGGAAATAAAACGATATTGCTTAACTCATCTTCTGGTTTTATTTCCATGCTCCTCTCCTTTGATGCGAATGCCAGCGGTAATTGAAACCTGATAGCTAATTTCACTCACAGTACCGCCTCCTGAAAATTACCCTGATAGAAAGCCAGTACACGCTGCATAGCTTCGCTCTTCCGGCACTCGCGACAGATTATGTTCAGATGTCTGTCGTAGCGGCGTATTTCTCCGTCTGGTAACTTTCGAATCAGTGTCTGGTCAGTTGTTTTCTCCGGTGTCTTACGCCATTCACGATACGCCTGCTCTGATGCAAAAACACCGTATTCCCCGGACATGTATAAATCACCACAAGCCAGTACATCCACAAGGCAGCGTCGGACCGAATGCCAGCCAGCTCCCGTCGCTCTCTCCAGTTGCGACATCGTCATGCGTTCATTTTTGCGTACCAACCCGATAATTCGTGCCTTCAGCTCTTCCCGCTGTTCGGGTGTAAAAACTTTTGCCACAAGCCCTCCTGAAAAATCACCTTCACAATTCATACAAAACCAGCTGCCTTCCGGCGTTCATACTCCCGTTTCAGCAACTCAATTGGTGTTGGCCCCGACGGGCGTTTGGGTGCCGCCAGTTGTCGCCGGACTGGCGGAACGCTCAGGCCGTTACTAACATGCTTTGCCCATTTCGTCAGTTGCCGTTCTGCAAGCCGTTTTAACTCCCCTTCGGTCATCTGCCGCTCAATCCCCTTTGAACGCATCTCGAGACAAATGTGATACAGCACAGGCTGAGGCCACGGATATTTATCGCTTCCGTCGTATCGCCAGGACTCATTGCGCCAGCGGCGGTACTCCTCCATCACAGCATCCACCGTCAGACCAAATGGATTTGCCCCACTCTCCAAAATCAGCGCCACAAACTCAGCCAGGTCCGGAGGCCATGTTTCACCCGCCCGGCAGCGATCCATGCACTGGCGGCAGACCTGCCGGATTTGCTGCTCAGTCATCGCGCCAATCTGTGCAATCCAGAGCTTCGAAGGTGCGGCCCCGTTCTTCTGGGTCCAGCGGTTCGAATAAACCTCCCCCATGAGTTCCCACAACTTCCACGCCGTTTCCGTCGCGGATAAATCCGTTTTCACGTTCCCACTGCTCACGTGCTGCCCGAATTTCCTGAACTGCCCGTGATGCGGTGCCACCTGGCGTTGCTGCATGGTTTACCCCCTTGCTGACTGGTTTAACCTGCGCCCTGACGTGATTTACGTGACGGGCGAATTTCTGCTCCCACTGAATCTGCGTAAATACTTTCCCCTCCGCTGCCCAGTAGTCCCGGAAGGCGGCAAGTTCAGCAGGTGTAAATTCTGTCTCCGGCAAAGCCATCCCCCACAACGCAGCCCGTCGTCGAAAATCCCGTGACGGATACCAGCTATCGGTCATCGGAAATTTTCCGATGGGTTCGCTCAGGCCATCCAGGAATACAGGGGGTGCTGCCTGTAACGACAAAACTTCCTGCTCACTGGTCGGAGCACTCTCGCGTGCGTTATGTGTGGGGGTTAGATCTTTGGGTTCCTTTGGGTTCCGTGATCCGTTTTTGGGTGTCTTTGATGGAAAATTTGGGTGTCTTTGGTTATTTTCCATGCAGTTAAGAGTTCCGTTTTTGGGGCTGTTTTGTGCTGAAACATAACCATTTTCGGTACTGTTTTTATTAACAGCACCAATTTTACCCACCTTTAAAGACTCCCGTTTTTGGGTGTATTCAGGCTCGGCAACACTTTCTTCTACACCGATAAGTCGGTACACCACAATTTGCTTTGTTCTGCCTTTTCTCTCACCGGTATCAACAATTAACCCAATCTCCATCAGGTGTCGTAAGCTGTCCTGCACAGTCTTTTTGTTCAGTTCCGTTACTTCTGCCAGGGCAGATACAGACGGGTATGCACACAAATCGGCACCGCACATATCAGCAAGCCAGGTCAATACTGACTTACTGGATGAACTGCCGGTTTTCACCTTTTTAGCCCATCGTAGTGCATCGATACTCATACGAACCCCAGACAGACATTTGTTTATCTGCAAAATAATGTTGGTATTGCTGACGATACGCATGCTTGAAAGCAATAGCTTTTTCTATAAGCTCGTCAGTCTCACGTTCCACAACAGCGGGATCCGCAAAAAGCAGCCCGGACTCCACCACATCGCCATATTCTTTGTTTAACCCGGCGATCATGTACGTAATGCTTTTTCCGTCAGTAATTTCACAATACAACCTGAAATCACTGATCCGGATAGCCTCCATAATTGCCGGAATCAACGCCGTGAATTTTTCACGCTTATCCCTGGTGTCAATAGCTTTCCAGCGTTCGAATATCTTCACTCTGTTAACGCCAAGCGCCCGTTGATCAACCGCGCCATCATCAAATGTGACACGTTGAACATCGATGTTCGGGCGTTCTTTCAGAGTCCAGAATGCCTCTGTGATTAATATCGTCGCCTGCTCCTGCGTCATTCCTGGTCGACATACCCAGGCATCCAGAGCCTCGCGAGCCTGCTCAGGAGTGAATATCATTGTTCACCGCCAGTGATTCATTCGACATACACTTATTTCCACAAGGTAGTCCATCTGTTGGGTTGGGATAAATGTCAGGGCGAATTTCATGCGGGGTAACTTCCCACTTCATTAACTGGCATAACGGAATTACCTGCTTTGGGGGAACGCCAAAGCTAAACCATTGCCAAACGGTCTGTTGAGCGACCCCCATATAGCGACCTATTTCAGCTTGAGTGTATTTCTGCCTAATTTTTTCGCGAGTGCTATCTAGCATTTTGCCCTCCTCTGAAAACTATAAACAAAGCCTACAATAAAAAACTGTACGCAATCAACAGTTTTTTATTGTGATGCTTTTAACAGTATTTACCTGTAAAATTGAATAATGATGAACGCCCTAGAAGTATCTATGTACAGAATCAGCAAGCTTCTTCAGGAAACTGGATGGAGCCAGGCTGAACTTGCCCGTAGAATTGGTGTGACACAACAAACAGTTCAACAATGGGTCAGCGGTAAGGCTACGCCTAAAGCCTCAAGTTTGGATAAACTGGTTGAGGTTACAGGGCATCCATTGCATTGGTTTTTATTGCCTCCTGATGAGGGGGAGCAAATTTTCACCCCTGACACAATGAAAATTGGTCCTCGCCAACGCGAACTGCTCCAAGCTTTTAGTGCGTTTCCAGAGGAAGACCAAGAAAAAATGCTTCAAGAAATCAAAGACAAGAAAAAATCAATGGAAGAAACTATTGCCCGATGGTTGGCGGCACAAAAAAGCCGCCGGGCGTGACCACTGTACAAGAAGAGGAGTTATGCCATGAGTACAGCCCTTTCTCCGATAGTTTCAGAATTCGAAACTACCGAACAAGAAAACAGTTACAACGAATGGTTGCGCGCTAAAGTGACGTTAAGCCTTGCAGACCCTCGCCCCGCAATTCCACATGACGAGGTAATGGCTGAAATGGAAAATCTTATTGCTCAAATTGCTGCAACTAACAGGAGCGAGTAATGTTACCCATTTTATGGCTACCATCTGCTCGCGATGATTTGCGTCAGGTCGTAACCTATATTGCTAAGGAAAACATTCCTGCAGCACGCAGACTAAAAATACGTATTGAAACGTCTGTTTTAACCCTCTCTGAGCACCCATATCTATATCCGCTAAGTGATCGAGTATCCGGTTTGCGGGAACTTGTGGTTCACCCTAATTATATCGTGTTGTACCGAGTAGCAACTTCAAGCATTGAAATTGCGAATATTGTGCATGCCCGTCGACAATTTCCCTTCTCTATCTGAGCCGAACAATTTCCATACTCCCTCATTCGAGGGAGTTTTTTTGTCTAAGACAACAATTAAAAACTGTTGACACAAAACAGTTTTTAATTGTAGATTATTTTTACCAACCCACCCCGCCCCACAGAATGCAGGGCAATACTTCGAGTTACCAGGCAGTGGTCAGGGGTTAAGTAGCCAGCCCGAGGCGTAAGAACATGACGGCAGGGTTCAACTTTAACTATGCAGCAGGTTTTTGTTCCGCTACCCCGGCGTTAAGGGGAAATGAGGTCAACATGGATACTATCGATCTTGGCAACAACGAATCTCTGGTGTACGGCGTGTTTCCCAACCAGGACGGCACGTTCACCGCGATGACGTATACCAAAAGCAAAATGTTTAAAACCGAAAATGGTGCCCGTCGCTGGCTGGAAAGAAACTCAGGTGAGTGATATGGATTTCGACACAATCATGGAAAAGGCTTACGAAGAATACTTCGAAGGCCTTGCCGAAGGCGAAGAAGCTCTCAGCTTCAGTGAGTTTAAACAGGCGCTTTACAGTTCGGCAAAATCTATCGACTAACGGGGTTATAGATGGAATTTAAAGAGTTACCAAAAGAAATCAAGGTGATTGCAGCGCATGCACTTTGTCAACGTCTGTCCGAAGTTGAATTAGAATCTGCAACGAAGAAAGACATTGATAATATGGCTCGTAATGTGCGCGATGCGTTTACCGGATTGTATTTCTGTTCGTCTGTAAATAAACACGACTCAGAGAGTGTGGCAAAGAAAATTGCAGAAACGACAGCGCAAAACATCAATACGAAACCAATGAAAGAAGAAATTGATCAGTTTGCTCATGATGCTGGTTTAAAAAACAAGAAAGAAAAATCGCCATACGCGGGAAATATGTTTGTTTATGACAATCTCATCAGAATCCGTGGCAAGATTCCGGCTGAATACCTGACAAAAGTTCATCAGGCATTGCTTAAGAACCTGGAAACAGAAGTATTTGATGGCAACGCCAACGGATCCTTCAGAGTGTCAACTCTTGCGAAAGAATGGGATACAGAGAATAGCTGGAATGTTGCGACGTGGATGTTCAGTAACAGAGCTTCAGCCCTGGAAGCAGCAACATGTATTTGTGACCTGTTAAAAGCAGACCACAAATACAACCTTGATGTATACAGCTATATTTACGCTGAACACTATCCGCTCTGGATTGACTGGTAATTACAGGGCGGTGCCAGCAGGGCCACGACGACCAACACCACGATTGTAATCAATGATGCCATTATAAAGCACATTGTTTAATTTATCGTCAAATGCTGATTTCGTGAGCCTTAACTCTGAATGGTTTTTTAATAACCCTGATTGCCTGAGTTGATTAACCAGACATTCAATCTGTTTTTCAATAAGCGGATGTATTGGTCTGTTTGGCATTTTATCCTCCATTGAGGTTCTGGGTTAAAAATGGAGACCAACACGCTGCCACGTGTAGTCGTGCGCCGGACACGGATAAGAATCCGGCACTGACAGTTTACTGAAAGGATATATCCCTGAAAAGTCAGGGCATAACGCGAAAGCGCACGGCGAAGTTCTTCTGTCTGTACGGTGTCGTTAAATTTAATTCGACCGTGCGCTTCCGGTTGTGGCAATCCGCGAAATGGCGCGGCGGTAAGTATGGCGGGGTTATCCTTACCCCATTAGTGGCACCGGGTTGTCAGGTTGACCATACGCCTGAGTGACAACCCCGCCACAACAACCCATGTTGATTACCTTTTGGCGGGTATCCGTTTTGTTTTCCCCGTGATACCCGCCCTTTTTAAAGTGAATTTTGTGATGCGGTGAATGCGGCTCAGCGCACGCGGAACAGTTAAAAAGGCCAGTTGACTTCCGTATTGGTTCTTATGGGTGGGTTCTCTGTATCCGGCGTTAATTATTAACTGGTTAACGTCACCTGGAGGCACCAGGCACCGCATCACAAAATTCATTGTTGAGGACGCGATAATGGAAACGTTATTACCAAACGTCAATACGTCTGAAGGTTGTTTTGAAATTGGTGTCAGAATCAGTAACCCTGTATTTACTGAAGATGCCATTAATAAGAGAAAACACGAACGGGAGCTATTAAATCAAATATGCATTGTTTCAATGCTGGCCCGTTTACGCCTGATGCAAAAAGGACGCTGACAATGAATACAGCATTTGCACTCGTTCTGACAGTTTTTCTTAATACAGGCGAACCAGTCGATCTTGTTATTGGTATACATGACTCAATGAAAGAATGCATGGCTGCCGCAGCGGAACAGAAAATTCCCGGCAACTGTTATCCGGTTGATAAAGTTATTCGCATGGACAATAACGAAATCCCGGCAGGACTTAAAGCAGCACCGTAATTAATATCCGGTTTCATTTTTAGATGCCAGCAATGGCAGGGATTTGTTCACCCTTAAATCTGTAATGAGGTTAAAACAAAATGAGTAAAGTCTTTATTTGCGCCGCCATTCCGGACGAACAGGCAATAAAGGAAGAAGGTGCAGTTGCTGTAGCCACTGCCATTGAAGCCGGTGACGAACGCCGCGCCCGTGCCAAATTTACCTGGCAATTCCTGGAGCAATATCCGGCTGCTCAGGACTGCGCTTATAAATTTCTTGTCTGCGAGGATAAACCCGGCATGCCCCGCCCTGCTATCGACTCCTGGGATACCGAATATATGCAGGAAAACCGCTGGGATGAGGAATCCGCTTCCTTTATTCCGGTCGAACCAGAATCCGATCCGATGAACGTCAATTTTGACAAGCTGTCCCTTGAAGTACAGAACGCGGTCCTGGTTAAGTTCGGTACATGTGAAAACATCACCGTTGATATGGTGATTAGCGCACAGGAGTTACTGCAGGAAGACGTGGCGACATTCGACGGGCATATCGTTGAAGCACTGATGAAAACACCAGAAATTAACGCTATGTATCCGGAACGCAAACTGTTCGCTATCGGATGGGGTAAACACAAATGTAAGCCGGGTGCCAAATGGCCCGAAATTCAGGCTGAATTACGTAACTGGAAAAAACGGCAGGACGCGGAGCGCAAAGAGACTGGAAAATACACGTCTGTTGTTGATCTCGCCCGCACCAGAGTCAACCGACAGCACACTGAAAACTCAGCAGAAAAAATCCCCCCTGTCACTGCAGTTATTCGTCGCGAATACAAGCAGACATGGAAAACATTGGATGATGAACTGGCCTACGCTCTGTGGCCTGGTGACATTGATGCCGGAAACATTGACGGCAGCATCCATCGCTGGGCAAAAAATGAAGTTATCGAGAGCGATCGCGAAGACTGGAAGCGTATTTCCGCATCAATGCGCAAACAGCCTGATGCCATTCGCTATGACCGTCAGACTATTTTTGGCCTTGTCCGTGAGCGTCCGATCGACATTCACAAGGATCCCGTGGCACTGAACAAATACATCACTGAATACCTGGCGACAAAGGGCGTGTTTGAGGATGAAGAAACAGACCAGAACACTGCTGATATTCTCCAGCCGTCAGCAGCACAAACTGATGCAGTGGAAACTGAAGTATCTGATACCAAAAAAAATGAAAGCGCGCTGGAAACTGAACCATCTGTAGAGCGTGAGGGGCCGTTCTACTTCCTCTTCACCGATAAGGATGGCGAAAAATATGGTCGTGCAAACAAACTTTCTGGTCTGAATAAGGCGCTGGCTGCCGGGGCTACTGAAATCACGAAAGAAGAATATTTTGCCCGCAAAAACGGCACATACTCAGGTTCACAACAAAATACTGGTGCATCTGACACGACCGCACAACCAGAGCCGGTAAAAGTTACCGCTGACGAAGTAAACAAAATTATGCAGGCAGTCAGCCAGCCTGACGCCAATCAGTTGCTTGCTGCCTCTCGCGGAGAATTTGTTGCAGGGATTAGCGACCCGAATGATCCGAAATGGGTGAAGGGGATTGAAACCCGCGATTCTGTGTACCAGAACCAGCAAGAAACGGAACAGAACGACCAGAAAGCGGAACAAAACAGCCAAAATGCGTTACAAAACGAGCCAGAAACGAAACAATCCGAACCAGTAGCGCAACAAGAACCAGAAAAAACCTGCACCGCCTGCGGTCAGAGCGGTGGCGGCAACTGCCCTGATTGTGGCGCGGTGATGGGCAACGCAACATATCAGGAAACATTCGATGAAGAGAATCAGGTTGAAGTTCAGGAAAATGATCCGGAGGAAATGGAAGGCGCTGAACATCCACACAAGGGGGACACTAGCGGCGCTCAGGACCACGCCAGCGATAGTGAAACTGGTGAGGCGGCAGATCCCTTAATTAATGTGAATGGTCATCATAAAAGCACATCCACCAGCAGAGTGTGGTACCACCTGATGATCGACCTTGAAACGATGGGTAAAAAAAGTAATGCCCCCATCGTGGTTATTGGTGCTGTGTTCTTCGATCCGCAGACCGGGGAAATCGGGCCAACATTTTATATCGTTATCAGCCTGGTTGACGCTATGGACACGGGTGCTGTACCTGATGGTTCCACCATCGAATGGTGGCTTGCTCAGTCCAGCGAAGCCAGATCTGCAATTTTAGTTGATCAGGTAAAACTGGTTGACGCTCTTATTCAATTTCGGGAATTCATCAATGAGTACTCGAATGAAAAATTCGTTCAGGTATGGGGCAATGGTGCAACTTTCGACAACACTATTTTACGAACCTCGTACGAACGCCTGAACATCCCCTGCCCGTGGCGTTACTACAACGATCGCGATGTACGTACAATCGTTGAACTGGGAAAAACTATCGACTTCGATGCCAGAACAGTTATTCCATTTGAAGGCGTGCGCCACCATGCGCTGGATGATGCCCGTCACCAGGCGAAATACGTTTCAGCAATCTGGCAAAAACTGATCCCGAATCAGGCTGATTTTTAATGTTCAACCCCGGTCGTCGCCCACCAGCTATAGTGGCGGCGACCATGATTAGCGAACGACGCTCATGGCAAGACTTATTCTGCTCACTGAGTGGGCAAAAGAGGAATTCAGTGAACCGGTCCCTACTCCGGGTACGTTAAGTAAATACGCTAAAGCCGGAATGATATTTCCTCTCCCCAAAAAAGTAGGAAGGCACTGGCGAGTGGATCCACGCGCTCGCTTTGTCGGAATGGTAAACAAGCCTGAGGTGATCGCCACAGATCACCCTGCTTTGAAGAGGATACTGGAAGATGGCGCGCCCGCGAAAATATAAAACCGATGTTCCGGGTTTATCTCCGTATTTTGACAAAAGAAATAACAAAGTTTACTGGCGTTACAGGCATCCCATCACAGGTAAAAATCATGGACTCGGCAGTATTGACCAGAAACTGGCGGAAACCATTGCAGCAGAAGCGAACAGCCGTCTTGCCAGACAACAAATGGAGCAAATGCTCAGTCTGCAGGAGAAAATTATTAGTGATACCGGCGGCGCATCAACCGTTTCCATTTTTCTGAATAATTACAGAAAAATTCAACAGGAAAGATATGAGAACGGAGAAATCAAGCTCAGCACGCTGAAACAAAAAGCGGCTCCTCTCAGGGTGTTTGATGAACGTTTTGGAGCCAGGCCGCTAGATGCCATAACCGTAAAAGATGTGGTATCGGTGCTGGAAGAATACAAGGCAAAGGGACATAACAGAATGGGACAAATTTTCAGGAAGGTATTGATCGATGTTTTCCGGGAGGCTCAACAAACGGGTGATGTCCCGCCAGGCTTTAACCCGGCTGAATCGGCAAAAAAACCGCAAGTGCGGATATCAAGACAGCGACTGACTTTTGATGAGTGGATGATGATTTATAACGCAGCGGAAAAGGATGGTTACTTTTTACAGCGCGGCATGCTGCTGGCACTGATGACGGGCCAGCGTCTTTCGGATATTTGCAAAATGCAGTTTTCGGATATCCGGGATGGTTACCTTCATGTCGAACAGCAAAAAACAGGAGCCCGGATAGCCATTCCTCTGGCTCTGCGTTGCGACAAATTAAATCTGACCCTAGGTGACGTGGTGTCATCCTGTCGTGATTACATCCTTAGTCCGTGGTTATTGCACCATCATCACGCTAAGGGGATGGGTAAGCGCGGCGGGATGGTTAAACCAGCAACGTTAACAGTTGCATTTAAAAAAGCCCGGGATTCTGTGGATTACAACTGGCGTGCTAATGGCACTCCACCCTCTTTCCATGAGCAAAGATCTTTATCAGAAAGATTGTTCAGAGAACAGGGAATTGATACCAAAATTTTGCTGGGTCATTCGAATCAAAAAATGACCGATATTTACAACGACGCACGCGGTAAGGAGTGGAAAAAACTGGTTATTTGATAACCAGTTTTGCAGAAGAGTTTTGCAGAGGTTTTGCAGAGAAAATTAGAAGCGGTATCCGGCAGAGAACATAAACACCCACGGATCCAGTCGTACCGCGTCTTTCACGGGGGTTCCATTAAATTTATAGCTGGCGGTTGTGTCGATATCCATGTACCAGACCGACATATTAAGCAACCAGTCACGGTTGATGAGATAATCCAGACCAACTTGCCCCGCCACTCCCCATGAATCCTTCAGACTAAGATCGGATAATCCAAGACCTTCACCGGTATCATTGAAGTCATTATTAAAGAAGGTGGTGTAGTTAATACCAGCACCGACGTAAGGACGGAATTTACTGCTGGCATCACCAAAATACCACTGCGCCATCAATGTTGGCGGTAAATGGTGGACTGTCGCAATATCTCCGGTCGTGGCTGTGCCAACTTTATGGCGGAACGGTGATGCTGCCAGCAGTTCAACGCCAATGTTATCGGTCGCCATATAGGTAAAGGTCAGCCCCAGTTGGGTGTTATTGGTCACACTAAATCCACCCAGGCTTCCCAGAGTCCCACCCGCGCCTTCAGTTGGACGTACAGTCGCTGAACCTGCTCGAATGAAGAACTCACCTGCTTCATGCGCATAAACGCTGCCAGAGAGAAGTGTACTTACTGCCAATGCCGCCACTGTTAATTTTTTCATGCTCGCTCCGTCGTTATGGTTATAAAAACGTGACGAATATACCCACATTGGAGTAACAAGTGATCCTACACAGATCACACTACATTTTCTAAATCACCATTTATTGATCTGGATTAATTTAGAAGTTGCATTGCAAATCCTGGTTAATGTGATGTAAATCAATTCCACCGTATTTCACTCCAAATACATCCTTTTGCTACCTTATTGCCTCTTGAATCTGGTTCCTTTTTGCTCTGCCACCCCAAAAAACCGTCAGCGTGTCGCTCTGAAAAGCACCTCTGGAAAACGGTAAACTGCGGTATTTATGCAAACAGACCGTCCATATGGCAGAAATTTGCCATATCAGGAGAAGTCTGGGAAATCAACGAAACCTGTAATCGCGCCCACGCCCTCGGCGGATTACCAGTGCTTTACAAAGATATGCTTTTCCATACATGTCCTGATGCTGCCACTGAGAGGCTAACCAGGGTACAATTGCCCGCTAATTAACACCTGCATAAAACTCAAGGAGAGTGCATGTCTATCACGGCGCAGTCCGTATACCGTGACACCGGAAATTTCTTCCGTAATCAATTTATGACCATTCTGCTGGTATCACTGCTATGTGCATTTATCACAGTGGTGTTAGGACATGTTTTCTCACCCAGTGACGCACAACTTGCGCAGCTCAATGACGGTGTTCCCGTTAGTGGCAGCGGTGGGTTGTTCGATCTGGTACAAAATATGTCCCCGGAACAGCAGCAAATTTTGCTGCGTGCGTCTGCCGCGTCCACCTTTTCAGGATTAATCGGTAACGCCATTCTCGCGGGCGGCGTATTATTAATTATCCAGCTAGTGTCCGCAGGTCAGCGGGTCAGCGCATTACGGGCAATTGGCGCGAGCGCTCCGGTATTACCGAAGTTATTCTTGCTAATCCTTCTGACGACGTTAATTGTGCAAATAGGCATCATGCTGGTGGTCGTTCCTGGTATCATCATGGCCATCCTGTTAGCACTGGCCCCCGTGATGCTGGTCCAGGATAAAATGGGCGTTTTCGCCTCCATGCGCAGCAGTATGCGACTGACATGGGCGAATATGCGTCTGGTGGCACCTGCGGTATTGAGCTGGTTACTGGCAAAAACATTGTTGTTGCTGTTTGCCTCTTCGTTTGCCGCATTAACCCCAGAAATTGGCGCTGTACTGGCGAACACCTTGAGCAATCTGATTTCAGCCGTATTGCTCATCTATCTGTTCCGCCTGTACATGTTAATTCGCCAATAATCCTGAAGCATTTGATTACGGAATCGTAAAATGAAGCAGTTTCTTGATTTTTTACCGTTGGTTGTCTTCTTCGCGTTCTACAAGATTTATGACATCTATGCGGCAACTGCGGCGCTGATCGTCGCCACGGCGATTGTGCTTATTTATAGCTGGGTTCGCTTTCGTAAAGTTGAGAAGATGGCCCTGATCACCTTTGTTCTGGTGGCCGTCTTCGGTGGTCTGACGCTGTTCTTCCACAATGATGAGTTTATTAAATGGAAGGTCACCGTCATTTACGCTCTGTTTGCCGGTGCCCTGTTGGTTAGCCAATGGGTAATGAAGAAACCGCTGATTCAACGTATGTTGGGTAAAGAGCTTACTCTGCCACAACCGGTGTGGTCGAAGCTGAATCTGGCCTGGGCAATCTTTTTTATCCTTTGTGGGCTGGCGAACATCTACATCGCATTCTGGCTGCCACAAAATATTTGGGTCAACTTCAAAGTGTTTGGTCTGACCGCCCTCACCTTAATCTTCACACTGTTAAGCGGTATCTATATCTATCGCCACATGCCACAGGAAGATAAATCATAATCTGCCAGCCAGTCCTGCGGGACTGGCGCTGCATCTCCTCTGTTCTCATCAGGAAAATCATAGTAGCATCGCGCCTGTGATTTTCCTTTTTAGTCGGTTTTACCATGTCAACAACACATAACGTCCCCCAGGGCGATCTGGTTTTACGAACTTTAGCCATGCCTGCCGATACCAATGCTAATGGCGATATTTTTGGTGGTTGGTTGATGTCGCAAATGGATATTGGCGGTGCCATTCTGGCAAAAGAAATTGCACACGGTCGCGTCGTGACCGTTCGCGTGGAAGGCATGACCTTTCTGCGACCTGTAGCAGTCGGTGATGTGGTGTGCTGCTATGCACGCTGTGTCCAAAAAGGGACAACATCGGTCAGTATCAATATTGAAGTGTGGGTGAAAAAAGTGGCGTCCGAACCGATTGGGCAACGCTATAAAGCGACAGAAGCGTTATTTAAGTATGTCGCTGTTGATCCTGAAGGAAAGCCTCGCACTTTACCCGTTGAGTAATAGTCAAAAGCCTCCTGTCGGAGGCTTTTGAGTTTTTGCTTACTGAATTTCGGTAGTGCCATTAATTTTAAACAGAATGTTTACCACAATTCCACTCCCTGGTTTACCCGGCTCGTAACGCCATCTGCGCATCGCGTTTTTCACTTCACGCTCAAACATATTCGCAGGTTTGGCAGAAAGAATTTGTACGTTATCCACCCGGCCATCCGGTGTAACGTCAAACTTAACCTTGACCTGCCCTTCAATGCGCAATGCCTGCGCGCGCGCTGGATACTGCGGCTGATTACGGCTTAGTGCGCGCGGACCTGACGCCACACTGGTAACTGGCTTGCTGCTTGCAGCCGTTGCCGTACTGGATGTCGGGCGAGTCGGTGCCGTATTTTCAAACGGTGACGCCGGGCGCGATTCTACCGGTTTAACATCGCGTTTTGGCTGTTCCTGCACCTTTTTCACCGGCTTCGGTTTTGGCTTAGGTTTCGGCTTCGGCTTTTCAATGACCACCGGCGCTTCTTTTGGCGGCTCTGGTATCGGCTCAGGTTCCGGCTCTGGCTCCACCACCGGCTCTGGCGGCGGTTGAACAGCTTGTGGCGGTTCAAGATCCGCTGGTGCAACCATGGTGACAGAAATCGGCTGCGCAGGCGCAGGTAGTTCAATAACCTGATGTACCGAGGTATAGAGTAGACCCGCCACAACAGCACCATGAATGCAGACCGAAAGTAACGTCGGCCAGGGGAAGCGGCGAGGTAAATCAAGGGTCATTGAAGTCATAATCGTTTCAGTAGAAAAACCAGGCCTCGATTTTAAATGCAAATAGCAATCATATTCAATAAGGCAAGGCGATCAGGATCAGTGAAAATGCATTTTTTGGCTCAATTGACCTTACTTTAAGTACAGCCTTAACAAAGACATCATCTTTCCGTTGCAGATCTTTGTCCTTTCAAATAACGTACTTTACAACTTTTCCGAACAAGGAGTTGCGCCCGTGTTGTATGTTATTTACGCTCAAGACAAAGCTGATAGCCTCGAAAAACGTCTTTCCGTTCGTCCGGCACATTTAGCACGTTTACAATTACTGCATGATGAAGGCCGTTTACTGACGGCAGGACCAATGCCTGCGGTTGATAGCAATGATCCGGGTGCCGCAGGTTTTACCGGATCGACGGTGATTGCTGAATTTGAATCTCTGGAAGCAGCGCAAGCCTGGGCCGATGCCGATCCTTACGTAGCAGCCGGTGTATATGAACAAGTATCAGTGAAACCCTTCAAAAAAGTATTCTGAACATTTTCTCTTCTTCTAAGGGGCACGATGGTGAAAATCGTGCCCTTATTTATTGTTTCCTGGCTTAGGTACACCACACAATGATTGCTCCAGCAGCAACAAACAGTTAATAACTTTATCTGTATATCCTGATATATCATCAGCATATTCAGGGGAAAAATACATAATATCCTCCCCTTATGCGACAGAGCGCCTTAAAACCTTTGATTGCGACGGATAAAGTCATCTACTATTGATTAACACATTCATGAGTCGTATGTATGTTCACATTATGTACGCGTAAAGATAATTAAACAAAATTGTGGTTACAGAGGTATCAGTGAGTCACTGGGCTACATTCCGGCAAACAGCGGTAAATTTATGGGTGACACTACGGCACGATATTATCGCGTTGGCCGTCTTTCTAAATGGATTGCTTATTTTCAAAACAATCTATGGCATGTCGGTCAATCTGCTCGATATTTTCCATATCCAGGCATTTTCAGAACTTGACCTCTCCCTTCTGGCGAATGCACCTCTGTTTATGCTGGGTGTCTTTCTTGTACTGAACTCAATCGGCTTGCTGTTTCGGGCAAAACTGGCGTGGGCGATCAGTATCATTTTATTGCTGATTACACTTATCTACACCCTACACTTCTATCCCTGGCTGAAATTCAGCATTGGGTTTTGCATCTTTACACTGGTGATTTTGCTGGTGCTGCGCAAAGACTTCTCCCACAGTAGTGCCGCAGCCGGAACAATTTTCGCTTTTATTAGTTTTACGACGTTACTGTTTTATTCCACCTATGGCGCGCTTTATTTAAGCGAAGGTTTTAATCCGAGAATAGAGAGTCTGATGACGGCCTTCTATTTTTCGATAGAAACGATGTCAACGGTGGGCTATGGCGATATCGTCCCTGTTTCTGAATCGGCACGTCTGTTTACTATTTCGGTTATTATTTCCGGCATTACTGTTTTCGCCACCTCCATGACGTCTATTTTTGGTCCGCTTATCCGCGGAGGATTCAATAAACTTGTGAAAGGAAACAAGCATACGATGAATCGTAAAGATCACTTTATTGTTTGCGGGCACTCCATTCTGGCAATCAACACGATTCTGCAACTGAATCAACGCGGACAAAATGTGACTGTTATCAGTAATCTGCCAGAAGATGACATCAAACAACTCGAACAGCGATTAGGTGACAATGCTGATGTTATTTCCGGGGACAGCAATGACAGTTCGGTATTAAAGAAAGCGGGAATCGATCACTGCCGGGCTATTCTGGCGCTCAGTGATAACGATGCAGATAACGCTTTTGTCGTCCTGTCGGCTAAAGATATGAGCAAAGATGTCAAAACAGTGCTTGCCGTCAGTGATAGCAAAAATCTCAACAAAATTAAAATGGTACATCCGGACATCATTCTCTCGCCGCAACTGTTCGGCAGTGAAATCCTGGCGCGTATTCTCAATGGTGAAGAAGTTAATAATGATATGCTCGTCTCAATGTTGCTGAACTCCGGGCATGGTATTTTCAGCGATAAGAACGACGATGATGGCAACGAAACTGTGAAAAAATAAAACCGGATGGGCACCGTGATGGTGCCCGGCTCATTCAGATATTGTAGATCGCAAACAATAACGAGTTACGCTGTTTGTTTAGAAGGCACTTCCTGATGCTGTGGATACGCATATTTCGGCGCGACTGCCCCTCAAGCCAACGCGATTTCCGTCGGCTAGCCTGACGCTGCATGCGCCAGCGCCCCACTTCCGTTCTACTCCGCTTCATGTTAACTACTCTATGCAATAACAGAGTGGTCATTATACCTCCGCCCCCGACGCTGACCAGTGCTTTTCCGGTGTTTTTATTTGCCAGATGAATCCATATGCGTAAACTCATAACAATGCGCTTTCAAAAGGATTTCTAATCTATGACAACCGTTTATACGTTGGTGAGTTGGTTGGCCATTCTGGGATACTGGTTGCTCATTGCAGGCGTAACATTACGCATTCTAATGAAACGACGCGCCGTTCCCTCCGCTATGGCCTGGCTGTTGGTCATTTACATTCTGCCTCTGGTCGGAATTATTGCCTATCTGGCAGTCGGTGAACTGCATTTAGGCAAGCGCCGCGCCGAACGTGCAAGAGCGATGTGGCCTTCTACGGCTAAATGGCTTAACGATCTTAAAGCCTGTAAACACATTTTCGCGGAAGAAAATAGCAGTGTCGCCGGGCCGTTATTTAAGCTCTGCGAGCGCCGTCAGGGTATCGCGGGCGTTAAAGGTAACCAACTGCAACTGATGACCGAGTCTGATGATGTGATGCAGGCGTTGATCCGTGACATCCAACTGGCTCGCCATAATATTGAGATGGTGTTTTACATCTGGCAGCCCGGCGGCATGGCAGATCAGGTGGCTGAGTCGTTGATGGCCGCAGCCCGCCGCGGTATTCATTGCCGACTGATGCTCGACTCTGCCGGGAGTGTGGCTTTCTTTCGCAGCCCGTGGCCGGAGCTGATGCGTAATGCTGGTATCGAAGTGGTCGAATCCTTAAAGGTTAACCTGATGCGCGTATTTTTACGCCGCATGGATCTGCGCCAGCACCGCAAGATGATCATGATCGATAATTACATTGCCTATACCGGTAGCATGAATATGGTCGATCCACGTTTCTTCAAACAGGATGCGGGAGTAGGACAATGGATTGACCTGATGGCCCGCATGGAAGGTCCTATTGCTACCGCCATGGGGATTATTTATTCCTGCGACTGGGAGATTGAAACCGGAAAACGCATTCTGCCACCGCCGCCTGATGTCAATATTATGCCGTTTGAACAGTCCAGCGGTCATACGATCCATACCATAGCTTCTGGCCCCGGCTTCCCGGAAGACCTGATTCACCAGGCGTTACTCACCGCTGCATATTCAGCACGCGAATATTTAATCATGACGACGCCCTACTTCGTGCCCAGCGATGACTTACTTCACGCGATTTGCACAGCAGCACAGCGCGGAGTTGATGTCAGTATTATTCTGCCGCGTAAAAATGACTCAATGCTGGTAGGCTGGGCCAGCCGCGCATTCTTTACTGAACTGTTGGCCGCTGGGGTTAAAATTTATCAGTTTGAAGGCGGGTTATTACATACCAAGAGCGTGCTGGTCGATGGCGAACTAAGTCTGGTGGGGACTGTGAACCTTGATATGCGCAGCCTGTGGTTAAATTTTGAGATCACGCTGGCGATCGACGATAAAGGTTTTGGTGCTGACCTGGCTGCTGTTCAGGACGATTATATCTCGCGCTCACGTCTGCTTGATGCGCGGCTGTGGGCAAAACGACCGCTCTGGCAGCGCGTTGCCGAGCGACTGTTTTACTTCTTCAGTCCGTTGCTGTAAAACGTCGCCAACAGATGTTAAACGGGTAGTGACTATGGATATGGATTTAAACAATCGCCTGACTGAAGATGAAACGCTTGAGCAGGCTTATGATATTTTTCTCGAACTGGCCGCAGATAATCTCGATCCGGCGGATGTTCTGCTGTTCAATCTTCAGTTTGAAGAACGTGGCGGTGCGGAGTTATTCGACCCGGCAGAAGACTGGCAGGAACATGTTGATTACGATTTGAACCCGGACTTTTTTGCAGAAGTGGTGATTGGTCTGGCGGACAGTGAAGATGGTGAAATTAACGATGTTTTCGCCCGTATCCTGTTATGTCGCGAAAAAGATCACAAACTTTGCCATATCATCTGGCGTGAATAAATATCGCTTTTGGTGTGAAAAAGGGCTGACGGTTGTCAGCCCTTTTGTTTTTAAAGCGGATCGACTTTCAGGCAAGAGACCGCATGTCTGAAACTGCCCTCCAGCACCGGGCGCGTTTTGGCACATTCCGGGCCGGCGATCGGGCAACGTGTGCGGAACACACAACCAGACGGAGGATTGATGGGCGAAGGCAATTCCCCTTCCAGTAACTGGATGGATTTGTTCTTCTCCAGATCCGGATCAGGAATTGGCACCGCCGACATCAAGGCTTTGGTATAAGGATGCAGCGGATTGTGGTAGACCTCATCATACGTCCCCAGCTCCACCGCGTGTCCGAGATACATCACCAGCACGCGATCGGAAATGTGTTTTACCACTGCCAGATCGTGAGCAATAAAAATTAATGACAATCCCATCTCACGTTGCAACTGCTGGAGCAGGTTCACCACCTGTGCCTGAATTGACACGTCCAGCGCCGAAACAGGCTCATCGCAGATAATCAGTTTCGGTTCAAGAATGAGTGCACGTGCAATCCCGATACGCTGGCACTGCCCCCCGGAGAACTCATGCGGATAGCGGTTAATCAGGTTAGGTAGCAAGCCGACTTTCATCATCATCGCCTTCACGCGCTCACGGACTTCCTGGCGTGACATTTTCGGATGATAGGTACGCAGCGGTTCAGCGATGATCTCGCCAATCGTCATACGTGGGTTAAGAGACGCCAGCGGGTCCTGAAAAATCATCTGGATATCACTGCGAACGGCACGCCATTCATCAGGCTTCATCCCTAACAACTCTTTTCCTAACCACGCGACGCGCCCATCGGTCGCTTTAACCAGGCCGATAATAGCGCGGGCAAAGGTGGATTTACCGCAACCGGATTCCCCTACTACGCCTAATGTCTCCCCTTCATAAAGTCGAAGTGTGACTCCATCAACGGCTTTCAGGGTTTTCGCCGGTTGCCAGAACCACTGTTTGCCATCTTTAATCTCAAAGTGAACTTTCAGATCGGCAATTTCCAGGAGAACTTTTCTTTCTTCCGTAACAGCATTCATAACAGTTCCCCCACTGGTTTAAAACAGGCGCGCAAGCGACCTGGCGTGAACTCTTCCAGCGGCGGCGCACTGCTACAAATTTCCATCGCATGTGGACAGCGCGGCTGGAACGGGCAACCTTTTGGTAAACGTAGCAGGTTTGGTGGATTTCCCGGTATGGTCAACATAGCTTCACCTTCCGCATCAAGACGCGGCACCGCATTGAGTAAACCGATAGAGTAAGGATGAACGGGCTGATAAAAGACATCGCGCGCGTTGCCGTATTCCATGGTGCGCCCAGCGTACATCACCAATACTTTGTCACAGATCCCCGCCACCACACCCAGATCGTGGGTGATCATAATGATGGCAGTATTGAATTCCCGTTTCAGGTCATTCAATAGCGTCATGATTTGCGCCTGCACAGTCACGTCCAGCGCAGTGGTAGGTTCGTCAGCAATCAGCAATTTAGGCCGACACAACAATGCCATCGCAATCATTACACGCTGACGCATACCGCCAGAAAATTCATGCGGGAACATCTTCATGCGCTTACGCGCTTCCGGCATTTTTACGGCATCAAGCATCCGCACCGACTCTCCAAACGCTTCAGCCTTGCTCATACTCTTATGCAGCATCAGCACTTCCATCAACTGCTCACCGACGCGCATATACGGGTTCAACGAAGTCATCGGGTCCTGAAAAATCATCGAGATTTGTTCAGCGCGCAGTTTATTGAGTTCGCGTTCTGGCAGGTTGAGGATCTCACGGCCATTAAAAGTGGCCGATCCACCAATGTGTCCGTTCGCGGCCAACAGCCCCATTAAAGCAAACGCGGTTTGCGACTTACCGGAACCAGACTCACCTACGATACCCAACGTTTCTCCGGCACGCAGAGAAAAATTCAAATCATTGACCGCTGTGACGTCGCCGTCCGGGGTACTAAATGTCACTCGCAAATCCTTCACGTTCAGCAGTGCGTTAGCCTGTTGCTGTGCAAGCGGTACGGTTGCAGTTTCAATTACGCTCATGGCTGCACTCCTTAACGATCTTTCGGGTCGAGGGCATCACGTAAGCCATCCCCGATAAAGTTGAAACAAAACAGCGTCACCACAAGGAAACCGGCCGGAAACAGCAGCAACCAGGGCGAGACTTCCATCGAGTTCGCACCATCACTTAGCAATGCGCCCCAACTACTTAACGGCTCTTGCGTACCCAGCCCCAGGAAGCTAAGGAAAGACTCAAAGAGGATCATGCTTGGCACCAGTAGCGATGCGTACACCACCACTACGCCGAGCACGTTCGGCACAATGTGGCGAATCACGATACCGGGCGTAGAGACTCCACCAACTTGTGCTGCCTCAATAAACTCTTTGCGCTTCAGACTAAGGGTTTGCCCACGTACGATACGCGCCATATCCAGCCAGGAAACCATGCCAATCGCCACGAAAATCAGCAGAATGTTTTGGCCAAAGAAGGTCACCAGCAAAATGACGAAGAACATGAATGGGAAGGAATT
Organism: Escherichia sp. MOD1-EC5950; assembly: GCF_002965345.1. Lineage (NCBI taxonomy): Bacteria > Pseudomonadati > Pseudomonadota > Gammaproteobacteria > Enterobacterales > Enterobacteriaceae > Escherichia > Escherichia sp. MOD1-EC5950. Next base: position 136,212 of record NZ_PTSR01000003.1, on the reverse strand, counting down.
GAGGATTTCCAGCAAACGCATCATTACCGAGTCCACCTTGCCGCCAAGATAACCGGAAAGCGAACCGTAAAGCGTACCTACGACTACAGCCACCAGCGCCGCAGCAACCCCGACCATGAGTGAGATACGCCCACCAATTGCAACACGTACCAGCAGATCGCGTCCGGATGAATCAGTACCAAAGTAGTGACCGGACTCCATATCTGGAGCGCTGGACATCATCGCCCAATCGGTATCGTCATAGGCAAATTGCGAAAGCATCGGTGCCAGGATAACAAACAGAGCAATCAGCACCAGTACAATGAGACTGGCGACCGCCGCACGGTTATGCATAAAACGACGGCGTGCGTCCTGCCATAAACTGCGCCCTTCGACCTCCAGCTTTTCACTGAAATTTTCCAGCGTCTCGCTGTTTTTCTTACTTAACATCATCGCGAGCTCCAGTATCAGTAACGGATTTTCGGGTCGATAACCGCATATAGCACATCGACAATGGCATTGAACAAAATGGTTAATGCACCAACCAGAATGGTCAGGCTTAAAACCAATGAATAGTCACGGTTCAACGCGCCATTAACAAACAATTGCCCGATCCCAGGTAAACCATAAATGGTTTCGATGACCATAGAACCGGTAATAATGCCGACAAATGCGGGTCCCATATATGAAAGTACGGGTAACAGCGCAGGTTTTAATGCGTGGCGAAGGATAATTCTGCGCATAGGTAAACCTTTCGCGCGGGCAGTGCGAATAAAGTTGGAGTGTAAAACTTCAATCATTGAACCACGGGTAATACGCGCGATACTGGCGATATAGGCGAGTGACAACGCCACCATCGGTAATATCATGAATTTCAGCGCCCCGCCATTCCATCCGCCGCCGGGTAGCCAATGCAAAATGATCGCGAATATCATGACTAATAATGGCGCAACCACAAAACTGGGGATAACCACCCCGGTCATTGCCAGCCCCATCACGGTATAGTCCCATTTGGTGTTTTGTTTTAATGCGGCAATAACGCCAGCACTCACACCCAGCACCACCGCGAGGAAAAATGCAGCGGCACCCAATTTTGCAGAAACAGGAAAACTGGATGCTACCAGGTCATTGACCGAATAATCTTTATATTTAAAAGACGGACCGAAATCGCCATGCGCCAGTTGTTTCAGGTAGCTGAAATACTGTGTCATGATCGGATCATTAAGATGATATTTCGCTTCGATATTGGCCATCACTTCTGGCGGTAACGTGCGTTCACCAGTAAAAGGACTTCCCGGGGCGAGGCGCATCATAAAGAACGAAATAGTAATAAGAATAAATAGCGTCGGAATCGCTTCCAGACAGCGACGTAGAATAAATTTTAACATTGCCGTACCTTCTGGCCTGTGCCTTCTGTAATGCGATAAAAACCAGACACCGTGGAGCAGGACTCGCCTACCCCACGTATTGCCATTAGTGCTTCACAATGTACATATTTCTGGTGTAGGTGTTATCCAGCGGATCTTTACCGGTATAACCTCCAACCCACGGTTTTACCAGACGCGCGTTCACGTAGTAATAAACCGGAACAATGGCCGAATCTTTATCCAACTGTTGCTCTGCTTTGGTGTACAACGCCGTGCGCTGCGCCTCGTCAGTGGCTTTCAGCGTTTCCGCCATAATACTGTCAAACGCCGGGCTCTTATAATGCGCGGTGTTCATCGAGCTGTTCGACAGCATGGTGTTCAGGAAGGAGGTCGGTTCGTTGTAGTCGGCACACCAACCTGCACGAGCCACATCAAAAGTTCCCTGGTGACGGGTGTCAAGGAAGGTTTTCCATTCCTGGTTAACCAGTTTGACGTTAACACCTATGTTTTTCTTCCACAGCGAAGAGGCGGCAATGGCCAGCTTTTTATGCAGATCGGACGTGTTATATAGCAGGTTAATCGTTAACGGTTTGTCTGCAGTATAACCCGCTTCGGCCAGCAGTTTTTTAGCTTCTTCGTTACGTTTTTCCTGGCTCCAGCCAAACCATTCTGGCTGAGTTAATTTTGCACCATCAGTATAAGGAGGTGTGTAACCATAGGCTGGCATATCGCCCTGTGCTTTAACTTTATTAACGATGATATCGCGGTCCATACCCAGTTTCAGCGCTGTACGCACGCGCACGTCGTTGAATGGCGCTTTCTGGTTATTAATTTCGTAATAGTAGGTACACAGATATGGGTCGACGTGAACTTCGTCCGGGATCTCTTTTTTCAGTTTCTGGAACAGCTCGATCGGCATGTTGTTATAAGTCATATCGATTTCACCGCTGCGATAGCGGTTTACATCGGTAACTTCAGAAGCGATCGGCAAATAAGTCACCTGATTAATAACCGTTTTCGCGTTGTTCCAGTAAGTCGGGCTGCGCTCAAGAACGATACGTTCGTTAACGACCCAATCTTTTAATGTATAGGCACCGTTGGTGACGATATTACCCGGCTGAGTCCATTTTTCGCCAAATTTCTCAATGGCGGCTTTTGGCACCGGAGAAGTAGACGGGTGAACCAACAATTTATAGAAGTACGGAACAGGCTCACTTAATGTAACTTCTAACGTGTGATCATCGATGGCTTTCACGCCGAGATCGGTAATCGGTTTTTTCCCTTCGAGAATTTCATCAATACCGGCAATATGCCCATATTGCAGATAACTTGCATAGGGAGACGCCGTGTTCGGATCAACAGAACGTTGCCAACTATATACAAAGTCTTGCGCAGTGACTGGCGTGCCATCAGACCATTTCGCATCTTTACGCAGATGGAATGTCCAGACTTTAGCGTCTTTATTATCCCAGGATTCAGCAACGCCCGGAGCCGGATGGCCGTCGAGATCGCTGACCAATAAGCCTTCAAACAAGTCGCGGCTGATATTAGACTCCGGAACCCCTTCAATTTTGTGCGGATCTAATGATTGAACTTCAGAACCATTATTGCGCACCAGCGTTTGTTTTTCTGCGAGCTGAACACCCGCGGGCACATCAGCCGCCAACGCGACATTCCCTGCCATAAGCGCAGCCAGAACGCCTGCTGCGACTAAACTTCTCTTGGTGATGTTGGTCATTGTTTTTTGGACTCCCTCATTATAATTACTGGTTTGAACCAGCATGTGTAATCCCGGATTGGGACCCTGGACAGATTCGGAGACTTTCTGCTGCCAGGTTACTTTATCGTTACGCTTTACTATCACCGACTTTGTTTATTCTGGTGATTCGGACGACCACCTTACGTCGATTCTTACTGTGCCTCCCCTGTCGAGACACATTTATTTACTGCAGCAATTTTTATTGTTAATAATTCCCATTACCAATAAAATTGCCTGATGGTTGGCCGGAAAGTATCAAATGCGCTTCTTGCTCGCCAATACATTTTGCAAAATTGTTAAGCAATTCTCTTTTATTGACCATGACAGTACCTAAACCCCCCATCAAGCTGCCAATAAAATCATTTAAAAACATAAAGATAGAAAATCAGGAAGCAAGACTGTCTTTTCTGGTAACCATTATGATAGAGAAATGCACAATAATTTAACAACAGCTCATTATTTAGCACATTCCTCTACCAAATCCAGTGGAATTACTAATATCATTTCAATTATTCTTCAGCAAGACCCTGAATTATGATGTCGCGAAAATAACATGATGAGGAGGAGCGCGAGGTAAGGATATTCTTATAACTGGCTGTAATGTGAGAAAAAATATTTATCTATTTCGTTTGCTTCTGATAACTGCGTTGGGCCAAAGTAAAAATAATGACGAAAAAACGGAGCACTATGACTCCGTTTCGGATGAAAGGAATTAATTGAGCAGGCCAGGGAAAATCCCTTTGATTCCATTAACAATAAATTCAATCCCTAATGCCATCAGTAACAACCCCATAATACGGGTAATCACGTTGATGCCGGTCTGGCGCAGAACCCTTACCAGCCAGGGAGCCATACGGAATAAGCCCCAACAACATAAAGCAAACAACGCGATTGCCACAAAAAAACCGAACAAGTAACCAATGCTGTGATAACGCGTTCCCCAAACGATAGTTGAGCTGATCGCTCCCGGCCCTGCCATCAAAGGCAATGCGAGCGGTACAACGCCGATGCTTTCACGAATTGCGGTTTCTGATTTTTCTTGTTTGTTCTGTTTATCCTCGCCAAGTTTGCCACTGATCATCGACATCGCAATTGTGACCACCAGAATGCCACCCGCGATACGGAACGAATCAATCGAGATGCCAAAAAGTTGCAGAATCGTGTCGCCAAGAAAAAGCGCAATCCACAAGATGATCGCTACCGACAGGTTGGCGGTCAGATTTGTTTTGTTTCTCGCTGCCGCGGTCTGATAGCTGGTCATACTGATGAACACAGGGATGATCCCAACAGGGTTAACCAGCGCAAATAACCCGATAAAAAACTTAAAATAAACGGGAAAATCAAAGAGTGTCTGAATCACAGTTAGCTCCGAAGCAAAGGCCGGATAATGTTAGTCATAACCAAGGGTAAAAAATACGCGCTGACAATACGCCTTTTGGCAGCATTTTTCACCTCCTAACTGCTTAAAATCACTATCATTCATTATTGTTATCTAGACGTACAAAACATGCTAATGTAGCCAACAATAAATACTACAATTTATTAACTATTAGCTTTTGTAGCTAAAAGCGGAGCTGAAAGGTGTCAGCTTTGCTGAATTTTGATCTAGATCACGCAATCAGTACCCAGAAGTGAGTAATCTTGCTTACGCCACCTGGAAGTGACGCATTAGAGTTCAATGACTCTAATGTTTAAACTCTTTTAGTAAATCACAGTGAGTGTGAGCACGAGTAAGATTTTGATTTTCAAAGGTTAAGCAAATCATCATCGCACTGACTATACTCTCGTATTCGAGCAGATGATTTACTAAAAAAGTTTAACATTATCAGGAGAGCATTATGGCTGTTACTAATGTCGCTGAACTTAACGCACTCGTAGAGCGTGTAAAAAAAGCCCAGCGTGAATATGCCAGTTTCACTCAAGAGCAAGTTGACAAAATCTTCCGCGCCGCCGCTCTGGCTGCCGCAGATGCTCGAATCCCACTCGCGAAAATGGCCGTTGCTGAATCCGGCATGGGTATTGTTGAAGACAAAGTGATTAAAAACCACTTCGCTTCAGAATATATCTACAACGCGTATAAAGATGAAAAAACCTGCGGTATTCTGTCCGAAGACGACACTTTCGGTACTATCACTATCGCTGAACCAATCGGTATTATTTGCGGTATCGTTCCGACCACTAACCCGACTTCAACCGCTATCTTCAAATCGCTGATCAGCCTGAAGACCCGTAACGCCATCATTTTCTCTCCACACCCGCGTGCAAAAGATGCAACTAACAAAGCTGCTGACATCGTTCTGCAGGCTGCTATCGCTGCTGGTGCGCCGAAAGATCTGATCGGCTGGATCGATCAACCTTCTGTTGAACTCTCCAACGCGTTGATGCACCACCCTGACATTAACCTGATCCTTGCAACCGGTGGTCCAGGCATGGTTAAAGCGGCATACAGCTCCGGTAAACCAGCTATCGGCGTAGGTGCAGGTAACACCCCAGTTGTTATTGATGAAACTGCTGATATCAAACGTGCTGTTGCATCTGTACTGATGTCCAAAACCTTCGACAACGGCGTAATCTGTGCTTCTGAACAATCTGTTGTTGTGGTTGATTCTGTTTATGATGCTGTGCGTGAACGTTTCGCGACCCACGGCGGCTACATGCTGCAGGGCAAAGAACTGAAGGCAGTTCAGGACGTTATCCTGAAAAATGGCGCGCTGAACGCAGCTATCGTTGGTCAACCGGCGTATAAAATTGCTGAACTGGCTGGCTTCTCTGTTCCAGAAAATACTAAGATTCTGATCGGTGAAGTGACTGTTGTTGATGAAAGTGAGCCGTTCGCTCATGAAAAACTGTCCCCGACTCTGGCAATGTACCGTGCGAAAGATTTCGAAGACGCGGTAGATAAGGCAGAGAAACTGGTTGCTATGGGCGGTATCGGACATACCTCTTGCCTGTACACCGACCAGGATAACCAACCGGCACGCGTTTCTTACTTCGGTCAGAAAATGAAAACTGCCCGTATCCTGATCAACACCCCGGCGTCTCAGGGTGGTATCGGTGACCTGTATAACTTCAAACTCGCACCTTCCCTGACTCTGGGTTGTGGTTCCTGGGGTGGTAACTCCATCTCTGAAAACGTTGGTCCGAAACACCTGATCAACAAGAAAACCGTTGCTAAGCGAGCTGAAAACATGTTGTGGCACAAACTTCCGAAATCTATCTACTTCCGCCGTGGCTCCCTGCCAATCGCGCTGGATGAAGTGATTACTGATGGCCACAAACGTGCGCTCATCGTGACTGACCGCTTCCTGTTCAACAACGGCTATGCTGACCAGATCACTTCCGTATTGAAAGCGGCTGGCGTAGAAACTGAAGTTTTCTTCGAAGTTGAAGCAGACCCGACTCTGAGCATCGTACGTAAAGGCGCAGAACTGGCGAACTCCTTCAAACCGGACGTCATTATCGCGCTGGGTGGTGGTTCTCCGATGGACGCTGCGAAGATCATGTGGGTTATGTACGAACACCCGGAAACTCACTTCGAAGAACTGGCGCTGCGTTTTATGGACATCCGTAAACGTATCTACAAGTTCCCGAAAATGGGCGTGAAAGCGAAAATGATCGCAGTCACCACCACTTCCGGTACAGGTTCTGAAGTTACTCCGTTTGCGGTTGTAACTGACGACGCTACTGGTCAGAAATATCCGCTGGCAGACTATGCGCTGACCCCGGATATGGCGATTGTTGACGCCAACCTGGTTATGGATATGCCGAAGTCCCTGTGTGCTTTCGGCGGTCTGGATGCAGTCACTCACGCTATGGAAGCTTATGTTTCTGTACTGGCTTCTGAGTTCTCTGATGGTCAGGCTCTGCAAGCGCTGAAACTGCTGAAAGAATACCTGCCAGCGTCCTACCACGAAGGGGCTAAAAACCCGGTAGCACGCGAGCGTGTTCACAGTGCGGCAACTATCGCAGGTATCGCGTTTGCGAACGCCTTCCTGGGTGTATGTCACTCAATGGCGCACAAACTGGGTTCCCAGTTCCATATTCCGCACGGTCTGGCAAACGCCTTGCTGATTTGTAACGTTATTCGTTACAACGCAAACGACAACCCGACCAAGCAGACTGCATTCAGCCAGTATGACCGTCCGCAAGCACGCCGTCGTTATGCTGAAATTGCAGACCACCTGGGTCTGAGCGCACCGGGCGACCGTACTGCTGCTAAGATCGAGAAACTGCTGGCATGGCTGGAAACGCTGAAAGCAGAACTGGGTATTCCGAAATCTATCCGTGAGGCTGGCGTTCAGGAAGCTGACTTCCTCGCGAACGTAGATAAACTGTCTGAAGATGCATTCGATGACCAGTGCACCGGCGCTAACCCGCGTTATCCGCTGATCTCCGAGCTGAAACAGATTCTGCTGGATACCTACTATGGTCGTGATTATGTAGAAGGTGCACCAGCAGCAAAGGAAGCAGCTCCGGCTAAAGCAGAGAAAAAAGCGAAGAAATCCGCTTAATCAATAACTCTGTATAACAGTATAAACGGTCCCTTTTGGGGCCGTTTTTTGTTTTTGTCATAAACCGATACTATGCAAGATCAAATAACTCAGCAGCGTTAGTATTCTCATATTTATACTGTTATCTAATGTGCGAAAACTGCGATAACCTGTAAACGACTCTACTTCGTAGATGACGAAGCATCGGAGCACTAAAACCGTTTGGTTACACTTTTAGCGATGGTTAAGAGTAGGGAAGGATTTATGACTCGGAAGAAGTTAGTAAAACGAACTGACAGGATAAAGGCGTCCCGTTCATCCTGTCAGTAAAGAAAATCTTATTAATCGTGTTGGTGTTTTTCCTGAATAGCCGTCAGAGAGCCGACTTCTAACGCTTCTTTATAGTGTTTACGGCAAACTGAGACATAACGCTCATTACCACCAATAACCACCTGCTCGCCTTCGTTATAAGGTCTACCCTCCTGATCGAGACGTAACACCATGCTTGCCTTACGGCCACAAAAGCAGATGGTTTTTAATTCGACCAGTTTGTCTGACCATGCCAGTAAGTATTGGCTGCCGGTAAATAATTCACCGCGAAAATCGGTACGTAAACCATAACAAAGTACAGGTATATCGAGTTGATCGACAACCTCCGATAATTCATATACTTGTTGTCTGCTTAAAAACTGGCATTCATCAACCAATACACAATGAATTGCCTGTTGTTCATGCTCCGCACGAATCTCATCAAATAATGATGAATTTTGGTTAAATAATTTTGCAGGTGATGACAAGCCTATACGCGAACTGACTTTCCCAGCTCCGAAACGATCATCAATTTCCGCCGTATATACGACAGTGCGCATACCGCGTTCCTGGTAATTGTATGAAGATTGCAACAATGCCGTAGACTTACCCGCATTCATTGCGGAATAGTAGAAATATAGCTGTGCCATCAGCCACAGACCCTCAATGATATGAAATAAAGTTGGTTGAAGTTTATCATAATTCGCCAGTTTTACAGTGCAACAGTACGCGCAGAAGAGGTATATACGTCATTCTTTTAGAAGGATGGCATAATCCTTCAGAGCTATCATTGCGACTGCTTTGCTTGTTATAACTGCGTAAATGACTCCTGGTAACTATTCACAATCTTTAACTTGTTGCACAAGTAATAACCCCCTGTTGACCTCCAGCATACGGCAATACAAAGTCCCTGCACTTATTGCAACTGTTCTACTTTTCATCATTCGCTTAATAGGGGATTTCGTAAACATGACTAATACCGAAGAGTAAAAGGTGCCAGCACATGTTAATCCCTACATAAAATGTGACATGAATCAGGAAGTTTTAACCTTAGGTGGTGCAAAAGTACCGATGCAAATAGGGCTATATGCCGCGTCTTTTCTGACTAATTTTATGAAAAGATATTTATTGGCGGCACAAAATAAAGAACAATTTTGAATTCCTTACATTCCTGGCTATTGCACAACTGAATTTAAGGCTCTATTATTACCTCAACAAACCACCCCAATATAAGTTTGAGATTACTACAATGAGCGAAGCACTTAAAATTCTGAACAACATCCGTACTCTTCGTGCGCAGGCAAGAGAATGTACACTTGAAACGCTGGAAGAAATGCTGGAAAAATTAGAAGTTGTCGTTAACGAACGTCGCGAAGAAGAAAGTGCGGCTGCTGCTGAAGTTGAAGAGCGCACTCGTAAACTGCAGCAATATCGTGAAATGCTGATCGCTGACGGTATTGACCCGAACGAACTGCTGAATAGCATGGCTGCTGTTAAATCTGGCACCAAAGCTAAACGTGCACAGCGTCCGGCTAAATATAGCTACGTTGACGAGAACGGCGAAACCAAAACCTGGACTGGCCAGGGTCGTACTCCGGCAGTAATCAAAAAAGCAATGGATGAGCAAGGTAAATCCCTCGACGATTTCCTGATCAAGCAATAATCTTTTTTAGATTCAGCTTGCTTAAAATCCCGCCATTGGCGGGATTTTTTATTGTCCGTTTTAAGACTATCCAATAAGAATAAGCTATAAAAAAACGGCATTGATAACTCAATGCCGTTCCGTAGAAAACATCGCTATAGATGTTACTTCTTAATGCCCATCTCTTCTTCAAGCCAGGCTTTAAATTCAGTACCCAGTGTATTGTGACGAATACCGTATTCGACAAATGCCTGCATGTAACCTAATTTATTACCACAGTCATGGCTCTTCCCTTTCATATGATAGGCTTCAACCGTTTCTTTCTCGATCAGCATATCAATAGCATCGGTCAGTTGAATTTCATCGCCTGCTCCCGGAGGAGTTTTTGCCAGCAGCGGCCAAATATCAGCGCTAAGTACGTAACGACCAACAATAGCGAGATTAGATGGTGCAACATCTGCTTTCGGTTTTTCTACTACACCAACCATCGGCACACTTTCACCAGGCGCTAATTCCACACCTTTGCAATCCACAACACCATATGCTGTCACATCAGCAACAGGTTCAACCATGATCTGGCTATGACCAGTTCCATCAAAGCGGCGGATCATCTCTGCAAGGTTATCCTGCGACAAATCGGATTCGTATTCATCCAGAATAACGTCTGGCAAAATAACAGCCACAGGTTCATCACCAACGACCGGGTGAGCACACAATACCGCGTGCCCCAGACCTTTCGCCAGCCCCTGACGAACTTGCATAATAGTCACGTGCGGCGGACAAATAGACTGCACTTCATCAAGCAACTGGCGTTTTACACGTTTCTCCAGCATAGCTTCCAGTTCAAAACTGGTATCAAAGTGGTTTTCAATAGAGTTTTTAGATGAGTGAGTAACCAGCACAATTTCAGTAATGCCAGCCGCAATACATTCATTCACGACGTATTGAATTAATGGCTTATCGACAAGCGGTAGCATCTCTTTCGGGATAGCTTTTGTCGCCGGCAACATCCTGGTTCCTAATCCCGCTACCGGGATAACGGCTTTTTTGACTTTCGTGTTAATGGCAGCCATTTAAATTCTCCTGGACTGTTCGTGTATTGAACGTGTTCATATTTCTGTATCACATCCCAGTATATCAGTACCCTGACAAGGCCTGGTTCCGAAAAGGATGTGAGTTAACATAATTAAGACAATTACTTATACGAATGGCGACGATAGTACCACCAGCCAACATTAGCGGGTAATGCAATTTTATCCAAAATTATCGTTTGCTCATTCCGCAGACAACATCAACCGCAGCCTTCCACCGGTTCCCCAAATTTGGCATTGCCAGGCATCACATCGCTGACTCAATTGATTCAAATAGGCATTACCTAATGTCCCTAACGGAACGCCATTACTGATTTGAATCTGGTGTTCGCCCGCATTCAACGTCGCATTCAAGCCTGCGGAAACCAGAATGAGATTTTTCAATTCACGATGGTAATAGCCGACTAATAGCGGAAACTGACCAGGCAAATTGGCCTGGCGTAGTAAATGGTTTACCTGCTTCAATAACGCGCCTAACTCTGGCAAACGTTGATTTTGGTGCGCAAGCTGTTCCTGTAATAAGCCATTAAACAGCGCACGTAATAACAAAGCGGCAAGGACGCCATTATGTCCAGCTCGGGTTACATCAAGACAATAAAAAGCCAGATCATTTTCCGATAGTGCTGCAATATCAAGTACCAGACCAGGTTTATCAACAGCTACGAGTTGGCGATAATTAACCCGGCAATGGGAAATCTCCTGCTGAACCGGTGGTTGTAATTCTTGCAATAATTTCGCGGCAGCGGTGGGATTATCCACCATTGCATCCCAGTCGCGAAAAAGTCTTTCTTCTTCCTCAACCCGGGAGTTAAACATGCTGGGATAAAGACAAGCAAAAACCATCTCACGCAGGCGATTAAGATCTTTAACCGGTTTCAGCAAAACATCTTCTACCCCCAGGCGTAACGCTTTCGCAATATCTGCCATATTTTCCGTAGCAGAAATCACCAGGACAGGGGTTTGATCCCCCCGGTTACGGATATGCTCCAGCAGTTTTAAACCATTCATTCTTGGCATTGCAATATCACATATCATCAGATCGGGTGTGAAACCTCCCAGTAGCTCAAGGGCATCCACCCCATCAGCCGCCAGTACCGTTGTCGCTCCCAATGAGGAAAACCACGAATCCAGAAGCGAGCGAAAGACTGGCTCATCTTCAACTATGAGAATCTGTTTTCCGACCAATGGCTGCGTCATGTTCTCTCCCCTGACTGGCTTTATTCAATAGTGACATGCTATTGCCATCAGTGCCTGTCAGAATTAACTTAAGTGTAGATAAAAAATCAGATTAAAACGTTAGTTCGAACCAGCGGTAAAAGTTCATCCATTTTCTTTTCTACCGCCAATTGTCCTGCCGCAATCGCGGCGTTGGCACGATGAAAATCCAGGGTAGATATCTGCGGACATAAAGGTTGAATCAGAATATCAGGCGGGTCTCCAGCCATGCGGTTTCGTTTGAGGCGGTTTTCCAGCACCTGGATTGAGGTAGTCATAATTTCTGTCGCTGTCGGTGCCGTGACAGCCCGGCGCGCAGTAAAACTGCTTAACCGCTCTTTCAGCCGTGCATGCCACGGTAAAGCATCTTCAGTGTCATCATTTTCAGTACTGACATTGAATGAAAGAAGGTCTTGTTGCATCAAGTGCGCATCGTGCTGGAGATCAACCGCTATTACGATATCAGCGCCCATCGCACGCGTGAGGGAAATAGGAATCGGATTAACAACTGCGCCATCAACCAGCCAATAGCCGTTATGAGCAACCGGTGCCATCAGGCCGGGAATGCTGCATGATGCTCGAATAGCAAGATGGAGATCACCTTCGGTAAACCACAGTTCTCTCCCCGTACTTAAATTTGTGGCGACCGCAGCGAAACGGCGTGAACAATTTTCTATCTCTGTTTCCGGCATAATTTCGCGATACCGATTGAATACACGCTCACCGCGCAGCAATCCGCCACGCTGCCAGGAGAGATCCATCAGCCGTAAAACATCCCAGTAGCTAAAAGAGGTGACCCACTCTTCCAGCGCGGACAGGCGATCACATGCATAGGCTGCGCCCACCAGCGAACCGATTGAACATCCTGCAACGATATCTATTTCAATGCCCATTTCTTTTAGCGCGTTAATGACGCCAATATGCGACCATCCTCGCGCCGCGCCGGATCCTAGCGCCAGCCCTATTTTTATCTTTCTCATTATTCCTGCAAGCTTCCCCTGGAATGCAGCCGTAGCCACATCGCTACTGCTCGGTTAACATAGTGCTACGCAGGCGATTAATACGCCGTTATTGTTTCCAGGGAGATTATTTGTGTCTGAGCTTTGTCCCTGTGGTAGTGCTGTCGAGTATAGCCTATGTTGCCACCCTTATGTGTCTGGTGAAAAGGTTGCACCTGATCCTGAACATCTCATGCGTTCGCGTTACTGCGCTTTTGTGATGCAAGACGCAGATTATTTAATAAAGACCTGGCATCCATCCTGTGGCGCTGCAGCGTTGCGTACCGAATTGATGGCCGGATTTGCGCATACCGAATGGTTGGGGCTGACCGTATTTGAACGCTCATACCATGAAGGTGATGACGTAGGTTATGTTAGTTTCGTCGCTCGATTTACCGAACAGGGTAAAACAGGAGCGATAATTGAACGTTCGCGATTTTTGAAAGAAAACAGTCAGTGGTACTATATTGACGGTACACGTCCACAGTTTGGCCGCAACGATCCCTGCCCTTGTGGTTCAGGTAAAAAATTTAAAAAGTGCTGCGGCCAATAATGGTTGACGGTACGGTTAAGCAAACACTCTCAACAAGGTTTTTCCAGCAATGCATTCACTCCAACGAAAAGTTTTGCGTACCATTTGCCCGGATCAAAAGGGTCTGATCGCGCGTATTACTAATATTTGCTACAAGCACGAGTTAAATATCGTGCAGAACAATGAATTTGTTGATCACCGCACCGGGCGCTTTTTTATGCGCACGGAGCTGGAAGGCATATTTAATGATTCCACCCTGCTGGCGGATCTCGATAGCGCATTGCCGGAAGGTTCTGTGCGTGAGCTCACTCCCGCCGGTCGTCGTCGGATAGTCATTCTGGTCACTAAAGAAGCACATTGCCTTGGCGATCTGCTGATGAAAGCCACTTATGGCGGACTGGATGTGGAAATAGCGGCAGTCATCGGCAACCACGACACTTTGCGTTCACTGGTGGAGCGTTTTGATATCCCGTTTGAACTGGTCAGCCATGAAGGATTAAGTCGTAACGAACACGATCAGAAGATGGCAGATGCTATTGATGCTTATCAGCCTGATTACGTGGTGCTGGCGAAATATATGCGTGTATTAACGCCGGAGTTCGTGGCGCGCTTTCCGAATAAGATTATCAATATTCACCATTCATTCCTGCCGGCATTTATTGGCGCACGCCCGTACCATCAGGCGTATGAGCGCGGGGTGAAGATTATTGGTGCAACAGCACACTACGTAAATGACAATCTGGATGAAGGTCCAATCATCATGCAGGACGTTATTCATGTGGATCATACTTACACTGCTGAAGATATGATGCGGGCAGGTCGTGATGTCGAGAAAAATGTATTAAGCCGCGCGCTTTACCAGGTTTTGGCCCAGCGCGTTTTTGTTTACGGTAACCGGACGATTATTCTTTAATCGCCAGCCAAAAGAACTGGTTGCCTTTAATCCGTTACGGATGAAAATTACGCAACTAGTTCATTTTTCTCAACGTAACACTTTACAGCGGCGTGTCATTTGATATGATGCGCCCCGCTTCCCAATGAGGGAGCAGGCCAGTAAAAAGCATTACCCCGTGGTGGGGTTCCCGAGCGGCCAAAGGGAGCAGACTGTAAATCTGCCGTCATCGACTTCGAAGGTTCGAATCCTTCCCCCACCACCATCACTTAGTTCTTATCTCAATTCTTAGGCTTCTCACCCATTCGCCGTAAAAATTGCTGCTGTAGCCCCAACAAATCCGATAACGTCAGTAACTGGTAATCCAGCCCCTTCTGCTTTGCGATATCCGCAATAATGCGACTTAACGCCGGATAGTGGCGATGATTCCAGTGGGGAAAAAGATGATGGGTAAGATGCAAATTAATCCCGCCCAACCAATACCCAAGCGATGCCGGTTGTGGCGTCCAGTCAAAGGTTGTAGCGAAAGTATGAGCCAGCCTGCCCACTGCTATTTTCCCCTCTTCTGGCGGCAACTGGGTATTCCCCTTTGCCCAATGTGTTCCTATGATCAGCATGACAAAGATCAGAGAAGCGAGCATTTGACTGAGCAAATAAATCAGCAGAATAGCCCTAAAACTAAACACATCGGACAATAGCCAGAAAGGAAGCAGCAGGCACATGGCGAAATGCGCCAGTTTGCCGCCTAAAAAATACCCCCAGCCAGTAAAACCACGCAATGCCAGATGCGGCGTTACCGGCGTGAACCCTCCACGATCGAGCCAGTCCACTACCCAGATATACCAAGGAAAGGTTAGCGCCGCGACCAGCGGCCAGTAGCGATGTTGCTGGCGCATAAAAGGTCGCCACCGTTGCCATGGCGTCTGGCGAAGAATGCCATTTTCTGCGGTGTCAGGATCGTAAAATTCGATATTGGTAAAACCGTGATGAAAGCGTACATGGCGCACCCGCCAGCAGTCAGGATCAAGCCCTATCGGAAAAGCAACCATCCGATTAAGCCAGGCATTGGCCTTTTTACCACGCCAAAATGCATCGTGCGAAGCGTCATGCACCACATTGACTGCTAACAACATGGCGCAAAATATCATCGCCAGATACCACAATAGATATAACACCCACTGGCTTTGAGACAACGCCAGTGAATAACAGGATAGGCAAGCAATAATCAGTGTCACCATTTTGGCGAATGCCCATCCGTCGGCATATCGATGATCACCTGATTTTGCCAGATACGCTTTCGTACCCTTTTGCAACTGTTTTACCAGGTGCGGATCATCGGCAGGAAAAGTGATTAACCTGTTGGGATTAAACAGGTTCATAGTGTTTCCTTAGCGACTTACGCCCCACACCACTCACGAATAACACACAATGGGCCAGCAAAACGCCAGCTAATCCCTTCCAGACCAGAGTGCTCCATGAACACATATAAAGAATAAAATAAAGCAGTGACAACGTCACAGAGCACCACAAAATCATTCCCCAACGTTGTCCATCGCCCATGCCCCCCAGAGCTACTGAGCCTGCCACCAGTAACACGAATAATACAGCCTGCTCACTGGTAATATACTCAATGCCATAGCCATATTGCTGGATGTAGCCCAGCACCATCATAAACAGCAGAATAACCCCTGCACCCACAGCCCACGGAGAACTCTGGTATCGGCGTTCAATCGCTTTGCCAACAGAGTGAAAACCCATTAAGCGTAAAAAAGGCAGATTACTTTCGCGCATCGGATTACAGGATAATCGACTATTTTTTACGCCATAGGCAACATTGCCATGATCCGGCCCGGCGCTATACGAACCAAAAAGTTTATCCCACAACAAAAAGGTGCCACCGTAATTGGTATCGGCATATTGTTTTTCATTCAAATGATGGATGCGATGGTGGGAAGGCGTGATCAGCACCTTTTCCAGCCAACCCAGTTTCGGCGTTAGCGCATTATGGTTAAAAAACTGCCAACTGTAATGCGCGATGGAAACTGCCAGAAAGACACTTAGTGGTACTCCAAGCAGCGCCAGCAGCATAAAAAACGGAATTGAGGTCAATGAGGAGTACCACGAGTTACGTACACCTAATGACAGGTTGTAGTGTTCCCCCTGATGATGCACTACATGAACCGCCCACAGCGGGCGCACCTCGTGATGCCATCGATGTAGCCAGTAAAAACCGAAATCCCACACCAGCAAAGTAAACAGCCACAGCAGGATCACGGGCGCATTATCAAACAGCCCAAAGCTAAAGTGATTGACCACCAGGCTATAGCAGAGTACTTCCAGGCAGCGAAATAGCCACAGCATCATATGTCCGGAGTTGATATTGAAAATAACGTCCAGCCAGTCGATTTTCTGTCGTCCTGATACTTGCAATACTCCGGCTTCGACTAACACAAATAACATCATCAGGATAATAGGGGTTAATAAGTCACTCATGATTCATATTCCTTTCTCGCCTGTCGCGCATATCCAGCCACGCAGCTATCCAACCGCAAATCAACGCCAACATCACGCCACCGACTAAATCAATAAATAAATGCCTGCGTAATTGCAGAATTGAAAAGGCGATAGCTATCGCCCAAACCACGCTCATCAGCGTCAGCCAACGGTTCCCCTTTTTGGCTATTGCCCATACTGTCAACAGCGTGAGCGCAGCGTGTAAAGAAGGGAAACAGTTCTGGCTTGAGTCAATCGCTATCAGCCCGTTTAGTGCACCCGCAGATACCCCAGACTGCACAAACGGGGGATATTGCATTGTTGTGGGCCAGAGAAGATAAAACACACCAGCCGCCAGTGCCGAAAGTTGCATTGACCGGGCCAGCCAGCGCAGGTGGGAAAGTGGTGTTGATAAATAGCCTAACGGTACAACAAGAAAAAACGAGAGATACAACCACACGGCTGAAGGGGAAAATGGAATCAGATTATCAATCACGGAAGGCGTTAATTGACATCCCTCACCTTGCAGGCGATCGCTAAAGTTGTAGATAACCCCAACAGTTCCCCAGCCAAACAGCATCTGTTTCAGGCGTCGCAACAGATTGCTCATTCCCGCCCCCACTGACGCACAATCCGCCGCCGCTTGGCTGTAAAAGCAACGGGCACAGTTTGCGATTCCAGCGACCATATCAGTTGCTCTACCGCGATATTCTGGCGCATAAACAAGGCATTCAACGCCTCCCGACAATGCTCCAGCATCCGCAGTTCGCAATCAGCTAATAACGTCAACTGTGCTGCTCCGGTTTGTAGCAGTCGATAATCGGCTGTTAGC
This sequence comes from Escherichia sp. MOD1-EC5950, assembly GCF_002965345.1. Lineage (NCBI taxonomy): Bacteria > Pseudomonadati > Pseudomonadota > Gammaproteobacteria > Enterobacterales > Enterobacteriaceae > Escherichia > Escherichia sp. MOD1-EC5950. Next base: position 118,613 of record NZ_PTSR01000003.1, on the reverse strand, counting down.
GGCAACGTCATCGCCAGCACACGACTACAGGCATCGGCAAAAACGGTCTGAACATCACCAGATCTTGTCGGCAGTTGCAGTTGATCATCCTGCCGCCCTTCGATACGCGCAATCGCCATTGTCGCGCTGCCACAGGGGCATGGCTGTTCGCTTGCCACCAACACGTCATCAAGTCGATAACGCACCACCGGTTGTGTGGTGCGAGTAAAGTCAGTGACGATCGGTACGAAACGGCGTTCATCCAGCCATTGTGGTTCAATGTGAATAAATTCTTCATTGAGATGTAACGTGCCACAACGGCAGGTAGAAGCGAGAAACCCTTCTGTCGCCTGATAAATTTCGCCCACATTGTTGAACACGCTGCGCAGTAATTCCCTGTCCTGCGGCTCCAGAACTTCCGCCACCGAAACCACTTTTTTGACCTTCAGCGTCAGATCTCCCGCAATGACCGCCAGCGCGAGTGCGCGTAATACCTGAGCTGGTGCGACAATGATCGTAGGCGAACGTTGTTCCAGCCGTTTGGTTTGCGCCTGGAATGGCGCTAACAGATCGTAAAAATCGAGGCTTAACCAGCGATTATTCACACTTTGATAGAGGTTGTTATCTGCTCGCAGAAACAGTGCTACTCGCTCTTTGGCAAACAATCCATCGGGCAACACTTTTGCCAGCACACCTGCGGCCCAAATCTGCTGCTCCTGTGGGCTAACGACAAAAAGCCCACGACTCCCCGATGTGCCAGATGAAAGTCCAACGCTGAACTTGCCAACACAGGGTTTAAAATCACGGCTCTGCTCACTGCGCATCGCACAGGCGAGAAGCTCATCGCGCTTTAAACCTGCGGTATTCATCTCATCGAAATGCGTCATCATTAACGCTTTGTCCATCAATGGCCACTGGTTAAAGGGCAACGCCAGATAACGCTGAAACCACAGACTTTTAGACAAGGTATTTTGCCGGAACAAATGCAACCTTTTTGCCTGCCAGTTTTCCAGCGCCTGACGATCGGTAAAATGCAGCCTGCGGGTACGAAAGTAGCGCCAGAGCAACGTCAGCGGGATCATAGTTCCCCCTCGTGGCATAATCGAATATCCACTGCGCCGTTTTGCCAAAGCTGATGTAATTGCCCAAGCGTGCGGTAGTAGGCGTGGCTGTCAGACATAACCAGATGCGCCAGCGGTGACGGTCCACGCAGTTCCCGATAACTAGCAGGTGCCCACGCGGCATCGGCAGCCAGTAAAATCCAGCCGTCATCAGTAAGAACAAACGCCCCAATGTGTCCGGCAGCATGGCCCGGCAGCGGTACAAGAATGACTTCACCACGGCTTTCTGGTAGCAAGTAACCATGCTCAAACGGTGCCAGTTGTGCGGGCAAACTTACCGCTTCAAAACTTTCAATAAAACGGAGTGAGGACTCAAAACTCTCCGGGATTAGCCCTGGCACAAAGGCCTGGCGCAGCGCAGCGACACCACGCAGAGTTCTTACCTGCCGCCAGCCTTCACCAGAACAGATGCAGGCGACATTAGGGAAATCTCGCAGGCCAGCAATATGATCGGCGTGAAAATGCGACAGAATAATCGTATCAACATCTTTCGCCATCAGTCCCTGTGCGGAGAGTTGCCGTACCAGCGATTGTTGCGGATCGAAATATACCGGAGTGACCTGACGATAAAAGCGAAATACGCCGGCTTGCGTGTAATGTGCAAACCACGAAGAATAGCCGGTGTCCCACAGCCAGCGTTTCTCACCCGCTTCCAGCAGCCACGCACGGGCGGGGAATTTACACACTTTCAGCCCTGCCCCTTTCAGCGCAATACAGCCAATATGTGTACACCAGCCCGTTTCAAATGCGGTTATTTTTGCCATGTTCCCTCAGCCATTGTCCCGTGATTGCAATACCTTGTTCCATCGAAAAGCGCGGGTGATATCCCAGCTCTGTAATGGCCTTTTGCGCACTCAGCGTCATATCAAAACAGAGTGTTCCGGCGCTGTAACGTGTGATGACAGGTTCCTGATTAACGCATTTCCCGTACAGTTCCAGGCCTCGCGCAACCACAGAAAGCAATGGCCAGGGAACGGCAGCAATTCGGTAGCTCAAGCCCAATTGCTGGTGCAGCAAGGCGTCAAGCATTACAGATAATTTCTGCGGCTGATGATTGCTGATGTTGTAAATACTGCCCGAGCGTAAGCCTGCAACCTGCGTTGCCAGTTGCATGGCATACACCACGTTCTGCACGAAAGTGAGATCAAGTAACGCTTCACCACCCCGCGGCAAACGTAAGCAGCCGCCGCCCTGTTGCAGTTGCTGCATCAGACGGGGAACAATCACCTGGTCATGAGGGCCAAACAAACCACGGGGACGCAAAAGAATAAACCTCGTGGCAGGATATTGAGCTACTGCCCTGGCAATAGCCTGCTCAGCGGCGTATTTACTGCGGGCGTAATGGCTGGAGAATGCTCGCGCAAGATAGGTTTCTTGCAAGTCATAGTGATGTTGAAAATCAAAGTAAACCGCAGGCGTAGAGATATGGATAAACCGGGGGATCCTCAGCCTGCCTGCCGCCTGTGCCAGAGTGTGGGTCGCTTTGACATTGGCGAGCCAGAATGCCGTTTTGTTGCCCCAGGGCGAAGACTTCGCCGCACAGTGCCAGACAGCATCGCAGCCTTCTACCAGCCGTGCGCAATCATCCTCAGTTGCCAGGGTTAAATCGAGAGCCACAAACTGTGCGCCTGCGCTTGTCAGATTTTTACCGACCTCGCAATTTCGCCCTGTCGCCACTACCGACACACCCGATTGCAACAAATATTGCACGGCATTTCGCCCCAGGCCGCTGGTTGCCCCCGTCACGAGGATCTTCACGGTAAAAGCACCAGACCAGCCAGTGTTAATCCTGCTGCCGTGCCAATCAACATCGCAGGTCTACCTGCAGTGAAACGACCGCTAATCACCGCTTCATGCAATGCTGTGGGTATAGAGGCCGCCACCTGATTGCCGTAGAAACGGTAGACATCGACGAGCGCGGATCCCGGCACTTGCAGCCGTTTTCGCATATGTTCAAGGGATAGATGACTGGCCTGGTGAGGAACGACCGTGCCGATATCACTCAGTCGCAGGTCGCTTTTTTGCAGTAAGCGCGAAAAATAATCTTCAATAAGCGAAGAGGCAAAACGAAACAGCGGTTTCCCCTGCATATGAAAAAGAAAGTCGCTGTTACTGACGCCTGAGCGTGGATTACACCGCGTGCCGCCAGCGCGTATTTCACATAGTTCGCTGCCTTCGGGGTACATTTCGATCAGGCTGGCAATAATCCCGCTGCGACCATTGCCCCGCTCAACAATCGCGCACGCCGCACCATCACCAAAAATTAATGACGATTCTTCATGGTTCCAGTCAATACCGCGTGAAGCGATATCCGCCGAAACGATGGCGATCCGCCGATATGCTCCGCTGTTTAATAATCCGGCAGCCACTTCCAGTGCAGAAATAAAGCTAACGCAACTGCTGTTGATATCAAACCCGGCAATGCCTGCAGGCATGGTTGCGGCTTTGAGAATATGAATTGCGCTACAGGGTAATGCCTGTACAGCAACGGCTGACGCACAAATTAACAGATCAATATCACACGGTTTTAACGCAGCAGTCGACAACGCATTATGCAAAGCTTCTGCTGCCAGTTCGGCCTGACTGGCGTCGTTACTGGCGAAATAACGCCAGCAAATGCCGGAACGTCGCTCAACATAGCCCGCAGGTTTATTTAGCTGAACATCCAGTTGTTGAGAAGTGATTTTATTCGGTGGTAAGGCGATCCCCGTGGCGATTATTTTTAACGCCGCGGAGATCGTCGGTTGATTAGGTCGATCCACGGTCAGTGCTCCTTCACTGCTCCAGGGGGACCTATCATAGAGGTGGGATACGTTTCCCTACAATCCGAAAAAATTGACAGTGTGTAACTGGCAATTTCAGCAGGCTGACAACGTACTCTGCGTTATGCCGGATGCGGCGTGAGGCCTACAAAAATGAGCTAATTCCATATATTGCAGAATTCTCGTAGGCCTGATAAGCGCAGCGCATCAGGCACTTTGCCATTTTGCGCCAGACGACTTATTTTTCTGGCTTAGTGGCGAGCACGCACCAACTGATACTTACGCGTCAAATACTCTACCGGTACGCTCCAGATGTGTACCAGACGCGAGAACGGGAACAGCAGGAATAAAGTCATCCCCAGCACCAGGTGCAGACGGAAAATAAACGCCACTCCGTCGAGGTGTTGAGAAGCACCACCGTGGAAGGTCACTACTGACTGCGCCCAACCAACCAGTTTCATCATCTCACTACCGTCCATATGCTGAGCGGAGAATGGAATGGTCAGCAAACCCAGTGCACACTGGATGACTAACAGTGACAGGATCAGGATGTCTGCTCCGGTAGTGGTTGCACGCACGCGCGGGCTGAACAGACGGCGTTTCAGTAACAGCACACCACCAATCAGGCACAGCACGCCGCTGGCACCACCAGCAAACATCGCCATTTTCTGTTTCACTTCAATCGGCAGCCACGCTTCGTAAACCCAGTGCGGCGTCAGCATACCGAGGAAGTGACCGACAAAAATCCCCAGAATCCCGATATGGAACAGGTTCGACGCCAGGTTCATCCCTTTGCGATCCAGCATCTGGCTGGACGCCGCGCGCCAGGTGTACTGCCCGTAGTCATAGCGCAGCCAGCTACCAATCAGGAAGACCGCCCCTGCAATGTACGGGTAGATATCAAAGAAGAACATATTCAGGAATTGCATTAGTGCTGTCCTCCGGTGGTGATATTCAGATATTGCGGCGCGACGGCACCCGCAAAGCGACGTTGATGGGCAGTGATTGCCGAATCACCGCAGCCTTTGTCAGCAAAGAACTTAACCTGCTCTTCTTCCCAGACGGCATCCAGCGCCTGCGGCGTATCATCGCGTGCTTCATCGGCAATTTTTTCCGCCACTTTGTCGCTGTCGATAGCGGTATTCGCCAGTTTGAGCAGCAAATCAAACAACACCGCGTAGCGGCTCTCACGCTGTTGCAGACGAGCACTCAGCAACGCCAGAATCGGCGCAATGTCCTGCAAGCCTCCTACCGCTTCGCTTTTCGGCAACTGCGCCAGATACTCCAGATACAGCGGCAGATGATCCGGCAATTCACGGCTATTTAGCTGCAAGCCGTGCTGCTCGTACTGCGCCAACAGGTCAACCATTGCCTGGCCACGATCGCGGGATTCGCCATGAACATGTTCGAACAGCAGTAGCGATGTGGCGCGACCACGGTCAAACAGTTCGCTGTACTGCGCCTGCGCATCCAGCGGATCAAGCGCGGTTAAATCACGCAGGAAAATGCCCAGCGCATGGGCATCTTCTTTCTGTAAGTTTTCCGACGCGGCAATAGCCTCAAACATCTCTTGTTGATGCTGCCACAAGGCAGCATCCGGATATTCAAGGAGGCGCGAAACAATCACGAGTTCGATCATGGATGCGGCTCCGTTTTGCTGGTCACGTCGATGGCATCGATACGGCGGCTGTTGAACAGATTAAATTTCGTATCTGAGCCGTGGCAGCCGTCACCAAAGGTAAAGCCGCAGCCATTTTTCTCCGGGAAAGCTTCCCGCGCCAGTTCACGATGGCTGCTCGGCACCACAAAGCGATCTTCATAGTTAGCAATTGCCAGATAACGGTACATCTCCTGCGCCTGAGCTTCGGTCAGACCGACCTCTTCCAGCGCACGGGTATCGACTTTACCGTCAACGGTTTCAGCTCGTTTGTAATGACGCATTGCCAGCATACGTTTCAGCGCGAGCAGCACCGGTTGGGTATCACCGGCGGTCAGCAGATTCGCCAGATACTGAACCGGGATACGCAGACTTTCAACGTCTGGCAGAATGCCGTTGCTACCCAGTTCGCCCGCATCTGCCGCAGACTGAATCGGTGACAGAGGCGGAACGTACCAGACCATCGGCAGCGTGCGATATTCCGGATGCAGCGGCAGCGCCAGCTTCCACTCCATCGCCATTTTATAAACCGGCGACTGCTGTGCCGCTTCAATAACACTCAGCGGAATACCGTCCTTAATTGCCTGCTCAATGACTTTCGGATCGTTCGGATCGAGGAACACTTCCAGTTGGCGCTGGTAGAGATCTTTCTCGTTCTCGGTGCTGGCTGCACGTTCAATAGCGTCCGCATCGTACAGCAGCACGCCGAGATAACGGATACGACCCACGCAGGTTTCTGAACACACGGTCGGCTGACCCGCTTCAATACGCGGATAGCAGAAAATGCATTTCTCAGACTTACCGCTCTTCCAGTTGAAGTAGATTTTTTTGTACGGGCATCCGGTGATGCACATACGCCAGCCACGGCATTTATCCTGATCGATCAGGACGATGCCATCTTCTTCACGCTTGTAGATCGCACCGCTCGGGCAGGTCGCCACACATGCCGGGTTCAGACAGTGTTCGCACAGGCGCGGCAGATACATCATGAAGGTGTTTTCGAACTGGCTATACATCGCCTTCTGGATGTTGTCGAAGTTCTTGTCTTTCGCCAGTTTGTCAAATTCGCCGCCCAGGTCATCTTCCCAGTTCGGCCCTTTTTCGATTTTCGCCATCCGTTCGCCAGTAATCAGCGAACGCGGACGAGCAATCGGCTGCGATTTGCTGCCTTCCGGCGCGGTATGCAGGTTCTGATAGTCAAAATCGAACGGCTCGTAATAATCGTCGATCCCCGGCAGATGCGGGTTAGCGAAGATTTTACCCAACAACATGGCGCGGTTACCCATGCGCGGTTGCAGTTTGCCGTTGATTTTACGGATCCAGCCGCCTTTATATTTTTCCTGGTTTTCCCAGTCGGTCGGGAAACCCTGACCCGGCTTGGTTTCAACGTTGTTGAACCACGCGTACTCCACGCCTTCGCGGCTGGTCCAGACGTTTTTACAGGTAACTGAACAGGTGTGGCAGCCGATGCACTTATCGAGATTCAGCACCATGCCGACTTGTGAACGAATTTTCATTTTACGCTCTCCTGTACCTGGTCATTGCCTTCGCCATCTAACCAGTCAATGTTCTTCATCTTACGCACTACAACAAACTCATCGCGGTTAGAACCTACGGTGCCGTAGTAGTTAAAGCCGTATGCCAGATGGGCATAGCCACCGATCATATGCGTCGGTTTCGGCGTAATACGGGTGACCGAGTTATGGATGCCCCCACGCTGTTGGGTGATTTCTGAACCAGGCAAGTTAACGATACGTTCCTGCGCGTGGTACATCATGGTCATCCCTGCCGGAACACGCTGGCTGACAACCGCACGGGCAGTTAGCGCACCGTTGCTGTTGAAGACTTCAATCCAGTCGTTATCGGCAATACCCAGCTCTTTCGCATCAGCTTCGCTCAGCCAGACCACCGGGCCACCGCGACCTAAGGTCAGCATCAGCAGGTTGTCGCTGTAAGTGGAGTGGATCCCCCACTTCTGGTGCGGCGTCAGGAAGTTGAGGGCTTTTTCCGGATTACCGTTGGATTTCTGTCCCATCACTTCTTTCACCGAACGGGTGTCGATCGGCGGACGATAAACCAGCAGGCTTTCACCGAAATCACGCATCCACTGATGATCCTGATACAACTGCTGACGACCAGAGAGCGTGCGCCACGGAATCAACTCGTGAACGTTGGTGTAACCGGCGTTGTAAGAAACGTGTTCATCTTCCAGACCAGACCAGGTCGGGCTGGAGATAATTTTACGCGGCTGTGCCTGAATATCGCGGAAGCGGATCTTCTCGTCTTCTTTATTCAGCGCCAGATGCGTATGGTCACGACCAGTAAACTCACTCAGTGCCGCCCAGGCTTTCACGGCCACCTGACCGTTGGTTTCTGGTGCCAGCGTCAGGATCATTTCTGCCGCATCAATCGCCGTGTTGAGCATCGGCTGGCCTTTCGCCGGACCTTCCGCTTTGGTGTAGTTGAGCTTACGCAGCAGATCCATCTCGCTCTGGGTGTTCCAGGCGATACCTTTACCACCGTTGCCGATTTTCTCCATCAGCGGACCGATAGAGGTAAAGCGTTCGTAAGTTGCCGGATAATCGCGCTCTACGACCATAATGTGCGGTGCGGTTTTACCTGGGATCAGGTCGCATTCGCCTTTTTTCCAGTCTTTTACATCCAGCGGCTGCGCCAGTTCAGCGGCAGAATCGTGCTGGATCGGCAGCGTGACGATGTCGGTTTCTTTACCCAGATGACCAACGCACACTTCGGAGAATTTCTTCGCGATGGCTTTGTAGATTTCCCAGTCACTTTTCGCTTCCCAGGCCGGATCGACCGCCGCAGACAGCGGGTGAATAAACGGATGCATATCCGAAGTATTCATGTCGTCTTTTTCGTACCAGGTTGCAGTCGGCAAAATGATGTCGGAGTAGAGACAGGTGCTAGACAGACGGAAGTCCAGCGTCACCACCAGATCCAACTTGCCTTCCAGACCGTTGTCCTGCCAGTCCACTTCTTCCGGCTTCACTCCGCCCTGCTGCCCCAGATCTTTGCCCTGGATACCATGTTCCGTCCCCAGCAGGTACTTGAGCATAAACTCGTGACCTTTACCGGAAGAACCCAGCAGGTTAGAACGCCAGATGAACAGGTTACGCGGATGGTTTTTGCCGTTTTCCGGCTGCTCCGCAGCAAAACGAATGGAACCGTCTTTCAGGGATTTCACCGTATAGTCAACCGGATTCATCCCGGCTTTTTCTGCTTCACGTGCGATGGTCAGCGGGTTAGTGCCTAACTGCGGAGCAGATGGCAGCCAGCCCATACGTTCAGCACGCACGTTAAAGTCGATCATGTGGCCGGTATAACGGGATTTATCCGCCAGCGGTGACAGCAGCTCTTCCGCCGTGACGGTTTCATAACGCCACTGGCTGGAGTGGTTATAGAAATAAGAGGTACTGTTCATATGACGTGCCGGACGCTGCCAGTCAAGGGCAAACGCCAACGGCTGCCAGCCGGTTTGCGGACGCAGTTTTTCCTGACCTACGTAGTGTGCCCAGCCGCCGCCGCTCTGACCGACACAACCGCAGAAAATCAGCATGTTGATCAGACCACGATAGTTCATATCGAGGTGATACCAGTGGTTCAGACCGGCACCAACGATAATCATCGAACGACCGTGCGTTTTATCAGCGTTGTCAGCAAATTCACGGGCTATACGGATAATTTGCGAACGTGAGACACCGGTGATCTTCTCAGCCCAGGCCGGAGTGTAGGCTTTCACATCGTCATAGCTGGTTGCGCAGTTGACGTCGTTCAGACCACGTTCCAGGCCATAGTTTGCCAGCGTCAAGTCATAAACCGTAGTCACCAGCGCGGTGCTGCCATCAGCCAGTTGCAGGCGTTTCACCGGCAGTTTGTGCAGCAGAACGTTTTCCAGTTCCACTTTGTTAAAGTGTTCAGTGCCGTCGCCGCCAAAGTACGGGAAGCCCACTTCAGCAATCTCATCCTGGCTACCCAGCAGGCTAAGTTGCAGTTCGGTTTCTTCGCCGGTTTTGCCGTCACGTTGCTCCAGATTCCATTTGCCCTTCTCGCCCCAGCGGAAGCCAATAGAACCATTCGGCGCGACCATTTCGCCTTGCGTATTAAAGGCCACGGTTTTCCATTCAGGATTGTTTTCCTGGCCCAGCGCGTCAACCAGATCGGCGGCACGCAGCATACGACCCGCAGCGTAATAACCATCGCGTTCTTCCAGCATCACCAGCATCGGCATGTCGGTGTAGCGACGCACATAGTCGGTGAAATACTGACTTGGGTTATCAAGATGGAACTCACGCAGCATTACGTGGCCCATCGCCAGCGCCATCGCCGCATCGGTGCCTTGTTTCGGTGCCAGCCACAGGTCGCACAGTTTAGCGATCTCAGCATAGTCAGGTGTTATGGCAACGGTTTTGGTGCCTTTGTAACGCACTTCGGTAAAGAAGTGAGCATCTGGAGTACGGGTCTGCGGAACGTTAGAACCCCAGGCAATGATGTAGCTGGAGTTGTACCAGTCAGCAGATTCCGGCACGTCAGTCTGCTCACCCCAGGTTTGCGGAGAAGCTGGAGGCAGGTCGCAGTACCAGTCATAGAAGCTTAAGCAAGTACCGCCAATCAGGGAGAGATAGCGGGCACCCGATGCGTAAGAAACCATCGACATTGCCGGGATTGGCGAGAAACCAGCAACACGGTCCGGACCGTAGTTTTTGATGGTGTAAACGTTAGACGCGGCGATCAGTTCGTTCACTTCCTGCCAGGAAGAACGAACAAAACCACCGCGTCCACGCGCTTGCTTAAAGCTTTTCGCCTTATCGGCGTCTTCAATAATAGAAGCCCATGCCTCAACCGGATCGCTATGCAGCGCTTTCGCTTCACGCCACATTTTCATCAGGCGTTTGCGCATCATCGGGTATTTCAGGCGGTTGGCGCTATAGAGATACCAGGAATAGCTGGCACCGCGCGGGCAGCCGCGAGGTTCATGGTTTGGCAGATCCGGACGGGTACGCGGATAGTCAGTCTGCTGGGTTTCCCAGGTCACCAGACCGTTTTTAACGTAGATTTTCCAGCTACAGGAGCCGGTGCAGTTTACCCCGTGGGTAGAGCGGACGATTTTGTCATGCTGCCAACGCTGGCGATATCCATCCTCCCAGTCACGGTTGGTATTGAGAAGCTGGCCATGCCCATCGGCAAAGGTTTCACCCTTCTGTTTGAAGTAGCGAAACCGGTCCAGGAATTTACTCATCGGTTTTCTCCTGTGGGAGCCTGTCGGCTCTCTGATAAATCGACATTGCTAATGTTTAAAATGAAGGTAACGCTCTGAAACGTCGTGGGAATTGATAACGATCAAGTGTGGAGGGGATGAAAAATAAAGTAATTTCCTAATATACCCCTTTGGGGTAATTAAAATGTTTCACCTAACATATTGTAAGTTAATAACTTTTACATCTAAGCACATTTAAACGCTTCGGATTTTTATACAGGTGGGTATTAAGGAGTATCCCCCATGGATGACATATTAATGATGCTTAATGACGCCGTTGAAATAATTATCCCTCTGAAAGTATGTTGTAACTAAATGACAAATAAAAAAAGCGCGACATTACGCCGCGCAAAGGATAATCAAATATTACGATTTATTTTTTAGAATGCCGACCATATACCACCCAGGTAATTACCACGCAGGCGATATAGAAAATCAAAAATACTTTCATTGCACCGACTGGCGAACCCGTTAATGCCAGTGAGCTACCGAACGCTTTCGGGATAAAGAAGCCACCGATAGCACCAATGGCAGAGATAAAGCCCAGCGCCGCTGCAGTGTCGGTTGCTGCCTCACGCATAGCGCGTTCGTCAGAACCACCTTCTGCTTTCACGCGATCCATCGTCAGTTTACGGAAAATCACGGAAATCATCTGGAAGGTGGAACCACTCCCCAACCCCGCCGTCAGGAACAGCGCGAGGAAGACCGCGAAGAACGCCATGAAACTTCCGCCCTGCCCGTCAGTCGGTAAGGTGAGGAACAGCAGGCCGCTGAAAATCGCCATCAGGACAAAGTTCACCAGCGTTACACAGGTGCCGCCGAGACGGTCAGACAGAGCCCCCCCCGCAGAACGTGCCAGTGCGCCAATAAACGGTCCGAAGAAGGCGTAGTGCAGAATCTGCACATCCGGGAACTGCGTTTTTGACAGCATGGCAAAACCCGCAGAGAAGCCGATGAAGGAGCCGAAAGTCGCCAGATACAGCAGGCTCATAATCCACAGATGACCCCGTTTGAGTACCGGCAACTGCTCCTTGATGGAGGCTTTCGAGGTAGCAAGGTCGTTCATGCCAAACCACGCCGCAATGGTGAAGATGGCGAGGAACGGCACCCATATCCAGGAGGCGTTAGCCAGATACAATTCGCTGCCATCCGGTTGTGTTACGCCCTGGCTACCAAATGCAGCAAAAATCGACAGTGATACCACCAGCGGAGCAACCAACTGCATAACGCTGACGCCCATGTTACCCAGACCACCATTCAGGCCCAGCGCGCCACCCTGTTTCTGCTTCGGAAAGAAGAAGCTGATGTTTGCCATACTGGAAGCGAAGTTCGCGCCAGCAAAGCCGCACAGCAGAGAAATGATGATAAATACGCTGTATGGCGTAGTGGTATCCTGCACGGCAAAACCCAGCCAGACACAAGGAATAATCAGAATACCAGTACTAAACGCCGTCCAGCGACGCCCACCGAAGATTGGAACCATAAAGGAGTATGGCACCCGCAATAATGCGCCAGAAACCGAAGGTAGTGCGGTTAAAAGAAATAGCTGATCGGTCGTAAAATTAAAGCCGACTTTCGGTAAGTTCACCGCGACAGCACTGAATAACATCCATACGCAAAACGCCAGCAGCAGACAGGGAACGGAAATCCACAGGTTGCGGCTGGCAATACGTTGACCGCGTTGTTGCCAGAACGCAGGATCTTCCGGTCGCCAATCTGTAATGACAGCTCCAGTAGCCCTTTCGGGGGCGGATGAGTGACTCATAGACACCTCTGATACTCGTTTCGATGTCTGCCACCTTAGTGGCTGTAGCTAAAGGTAATTTGATATAAATCAAACGACAATATAACTTTATCTATCATTGATATTTATCATTACCCATAGTGAGTACAGAGATTTCATAAAAATTATGAGATTTTTCACGGCGCTGTAAAATCCCTACCCTTACTGATGTAAAACGCCTAACCACACGGCAAATAAGGAGTAACTCTTTCCGGGTATGGGTATACTTCAGCCAATAGCTGAGAATAATGCCATTTCAGAATGTATCATCACATTCATTAAGGTTATTGCTCATTCAAAGCCTGAAGGAAGAGGTTTACATGCTTAAACGTTGTCTCTCTCCGCTCACCCTGGTCAATCAGGTTGCGCTTATTGTTTTGCTTTCTACCGCTATTGGACTGGCGGGGATGGCGGTTTCTGGCTGGCTGGTGCAAGGCGTTCAGGGCAGCGCTCATGCCATCAACAAAGCAGGATCGCTGCGTATGCAAAGTTACCGCCTGCTGGCAGCGGTGCCATTAAGCGAGAAAGACACGCCGTTGCTAAAAGAGATGGAGCAAACCGCCTTTAGCCCAGAATTAAGCCGTGCCGCAGAACGCGACGGGCAACAGGAACAACTAAAAAGTTTGCAGGAGTACTGGCGCAATGAACTCGTTCCAGGACTATTACGTGCGCAAACCAGAGAAACCGTATCGGCAGACGTCAGTCAGTTTGTTGCCGGGCTGGATCAGTTAGTCTCAGGTTTTGATCACACCACTGAAATGCGCATTGAGACGGTAGTGATGGTCCACCGGGTAATGGCGGTGTTTATGACATTGCTCTTGGTCTTCACCATTATCTGGCTGCGAGCGCGACTGCTGCAACCGTGGCGGCAATTGCTGGCGATGGCGAGTGCGGTAAGTCACCGTGATTTTAGCCAGCGGGCACATATCAGCGGCCGCAATGAAATGGCGATGTTAGGAACAGCGCTGAACAATATGTCTGCGGAACTGGCGGAGAGTTATGCCGTACTTGAGCAGCGAGTACGGGAAAAAACCGCCGGTCTGGAACATAAAAATCAGATACTCTCTTTTTTGTGGCAGGCTAACCGTCGTTTGCATTCTCGCGCCCCGCTGTGTGAACGCCTGTCTCCCGTACTCAACGGCTTACAAAATTTAACCCTACTGCGTGATATCGAACTGCGGGTGTATGACACTGAAGATGAAGAGAACCATCAGGAGTTCACCTGCCAGTCGGATATGACCTGCGACGACAAAGGCTGCCAACTCTGCCCGCGCGGCGTATTACCTGTTGGCGATCGCGGCACGACCCTGAAATGGCGACTGACCGATTCTCATATGCAGTACGGAATTTTGCTGGCGACTCTGCCGCAGGGCCGCCATCTAAGCCATGATCAACAGCAACTGGTGGATACGCTGGTTGAGCAATTAACCGCCACTCTGGCACTGGATCGCCATCAGGAACGCCAGCAGCAGTTGATCGTGATGGAAGAGCGTGCCACCATTGCGCGCGAACTGCATGATTCTATTGCCCAATCTCTCTCTTGCATGAAGATGCAGGTGAGTTGTTTACAGATGCAAGGCGACGCGCTGCCAGAAAGCAGCCGCGACCTGTTAAGCCAGATCCGTAACGAACTGAATGCTTCCTGGGCGCAGTTGCGTGAGCTGCTCACCACATTCCGTTTACAGCTCACCGAACCGGGGTTACGCCCGGCACTGGAAGCAAGTTGTGAAGAATACAGCGCCAAATTTGGCTTTCCGGTGAAGCTGGATTACCAATTGCCACCGCGCCTGGTGCCTTCGCATCAGGCAATCCATCTGTTGCAAATTGCCCGTGAGGCATTAAGTAACGCCCTCAAACATTCGCAAGCGAGCGAGGTCGTGGTAACAGTGGCGCAAAACGATAATCAGGTCAAATTGACCGTCCAGGATAACGGCTGCGGAGTGCCTGAAAATGCCATCCGCAGCAATCACTACGGCATGATAATTATGCGTGACCGTGCGCAAAGTCTGCGTGGCGACTGCCGCGTCCGCCGTCGTGAATCAGGTGGCACCGAAGTGGTGGTCACTTTTATTCCCGAAAAAACTTTCACAGACGTCCAAGGAGATACCCATGAGTAATCAGGAACCGGCTACTATCCTGCTGATCGACGATCACCCGATGCTGCGAACTGGCGTAAAACAGCTTATCAGCATGGCCCCCGATATCACCGTGGTTGGCGAAGCAAGTAATGGCGAGCAGGGTATTGAACTGGCGGAATCTCTCGATCCGGATCTGATTCTGCTTGATCTGAATATGCCCGGCATGAACGGTCTGGAAACGCTGGATAAACTGCGTGAAAAATCTTTATCCGGTCGCATTGTGGTATTCAGCGTCTCTAACCATGAAGAGGACGTGGTCACCGCCCTGAAACGCGGCGCAGATGGCTATCTGTTAAAAGATATGGAGCCGGAAGATCTGTTGAAAGCGTTACATCAGGCTGCTGCTGGCGAAATGGTATTAAGCGAGGCGTTAACCCCCGTTCTGGCCGCCAGCCTGCGTGCTAACCGCGCGACTACTGAACGCGACGTCAACCAGTTAACGCCGCGCGAGCGCGATATTCTGAAGCTGATTGCTCAGGGCTTACCGAATAAGATGATTGCCCGCCGCCTGGACATCACAGAAAGCACGGTAAAAGTACATGTGAAGCACATGCTGAAAAAAATGAAGCTCAAATCTCGTGTGGAAGCCGCGGTATGGGTGCATCAGGAACGTATTTTCTGATTATGGTTCCCAGCGCAGTTCGTCCTTTGCCATCGCATCGAAAGGTTCGGCAAGCGTTAGCGTGATCTCATTGGAGGAGACACGCTGTCCCTGGTTATCTTCCACCACCACCGACAATCGCCAGTGATTGCTCGCCCCTTCCCCGCTCTGCCAGTCCGGCATGATCAGCGTCCAGCCATCCGTACTGTTGGCAGTTGCTCCCGACGTCAGACTTAACATCTGCGTATCTCCCTGCCAGATCAATTGGCGAATACCGTAACGACTGTGGATTTGTAATTTCAGCGGTACAGATTCGCCGGGTTTAAGATCCCAGGGCGGCGTCGCCAGAAACACCGTTAAAGTTTTACGCTGATGATACTCAATAACCGGCAAATTATTTCGCTGCGGATTGTCATAGCGACTACCGCGCAGCGACTGACTTTCCGCAACTTCACCAGCAGACAGTTGTTTATTGAGCGGCACGCCAAAACGGTAGTTAATATTCAGTCCGAGGTTATTTTGGCGTTCTCCACTTTCGCCTTGTTTATGCTGGGCGGTCACTGTGACGAGTGGCACAGGTGTGTAATTTAGCCCCAGACTCAAGGCAACTGGATTGTGATACCCCGTGCCAGAGTTAAACAGATCAACACTCTGGCCAAAATATTGTTCGACGCTGACGCTGGTGTTGATATGTTGGTAAAACGGCATTCGCATTCGGGCGGTCAGATCGTAACCGCGCGCCATACGTTGCTCAAGCGAAGCTGTCTGTTCACGCCATGAGGCAAAAGGCTGATAATAATTTGCCGACAGGCGCAGATATTCTCCCCAGGCTTCAGCACCAAAGCCTGCCCGCTGAAGATTTTCATCCAACAAGTTGTCATAAAACGTGTTGTATCCCATCAACCACGAGCCATGCTTCCAGCGTTGACCCACGCCAAGATTACTTACCAGACCATCGTCCTGCTGGGTCAGTCCAACCTGGCTCCATGTGAGATAGCGCTCGTTATCCAGCAACGGTACAAACCAGCTTCCCCGACTTCCGGTGAAATGTCCTTCGTTATCCACTTTGACGCCAACACTGGCGTTCCCCCACGGCGAAAGCCAAGATTCTACATGCTGATTAACCTGCTGGCTAAGCGCATCACGGACTTTTCCCAGCGCAAAGGCTTTCGCTTGTTCGCCTGTATCCTGACCGTTATCAGTCATACTGGTTTCACCAAAATCTTTCACAATTTCAGCGAAGTGTTTTTCACCGTCATGATTTTCCGGTGCCATTCCTAAATCCGGCAGACCATCATTATCGTTATCAAAAGGATTTGCCGATTGCTGCTCAAAGGATGGCTGTGCATCAGCCATACCGCCTGCCAGCAGCAAGAGTAAAAAAAGCGGGATAATACGAAAGACGATACGGCTCAAAACGTCAGTAGTTTCCGATAAAAATGAACACTCATTACTTTATAGAATAACGATTACTGGTAACTTTTCTCGTACTTTCTCACGCTTTATGGAAAATCCTAAAAATGCGGCAAATTGGTCAGACAGCACAAAAACAGTAAGATATAAATAGAAAGTCTAATTCTCTGAATACAGGAGTGAATAATGCAAAAAATCGTGATCGTTGCCAATGGAGCCCCCTACGGGAGTGAATCCTTATTTAACAGCCTGCGGCTGGCCATTGCGCTACGAGAGCAGAAGAGCGACCTGGATCTGCGTCTGTTTCTGATGTCTGATGCGGTCACTGCCGGATTGCGCGGACAAAAACCAGGGGAAGGCTACAATATTCAGCAAATGCTGGAGATCCTCACGGCGCAAAATGTACCCGTGAAACTGTGCAAGACCTGCACCGATGGTCGCGGCATCAGCCCACTTCCGCTGATTGACGGGGTTGAAATTGGCACTCTGGTCGAACTGGCGCAATGGACGCTGGCAGCCGATAAAGTGCTCACATTTTAATGTCTGGCGGGGCGTCCGACGCCCCACTATGACAGATGTTTCATCAGGCAAATCCTGGCCGTAACACACCATCCGGAAAATTATCCGCCAGCAGTTTTTTCACCGACACTAGCAAATCATTTAACCCGTCATCCTGCATCCCCAGCTTGATAAGCTCTTGTTCCAGTGAAAACAGGTATTGTGCGTTGGTTCCCAGCGGACCGCTCGCTGCCGCAATCAACGGCGCGATGACCTGAGCACGAGTGTCGGATTCATATTCTGGATGCCGTGGATCCATAATAAATACCAGTGCGTTTACTGTGCGCCCGTCATCAAGATCAAGCTGGCACCAGGTTGGCAGATAACAGCCAGTAATCATCTCCCGCTTCCACAGCAAAGTCAGTTCCTGCTCGAGCGACCCTTCCGGTAAGCGATACGCCACCCCTGTGGTGCGACCGCCCTCTTTCAGGGCAAGCATCCGTCCCGGCTGGTGCACTGTCCCGCGCCCCGCGGTCAGACGCAGGCAAAACGCCCGGTGCCACCCAACCAGCGTACCGGTACACGACTCGATAAACTCCAGCGCCGGATTCCACATCAGCGACCCATAGCCGAAGATCCACACCGGTCCGTTATCAGGACGGCAAGCCAGCGTCGCCGCCAGCGAGGCCGCCCGTTGTTCTGCTGACCATAAGAGTGATTCTTCAATGGCACCAAATGCCGTTTTACAATCGGCATTCATTAAGAAATCACGCGTTATCACCTTATACCTCCGCCACTGCATACTTCCTTGCGACAACTTATTGGTGTCTTCCGGACATTTTTACTGCTCATTTTGAAACCACTCTCGGGACAATATGCATTTCTCAGACCACTTGCAAGGCGACGCCGCACGAATAGCTTTAGTTCATCTCCGGGAATTACTCTTTTTTATGCCATTTATCATCATCCCCTTTGGCATATTCATGTTTCACTGCGGACCAGGCCACTTTATGCGCTGTCTCTTCACGACTGGCGTCATCACGCCGATCTTCTTTATCTTTATATTGATCCCAGGCGCTGTTGAATGCCTCTTTATAGATATCCTGGGCATGAGACGGTAGAACGTGTTTTACATTTTCTGGCAGATCGCTTTTTGTTTTATACGGCATTATTGACTCCTTTTTAAAGGTGAACTTTAAGTGTGGTCAACAATACCCACGCTTGCCAGCGTATAAGAATTCCCACGTTAGAATCTTCTTAAGAGACGCTAATACAAACATTGGCTAAACGCGTTGATTATTTTTATCCCCCAAAGAGTAAAAAAGCGGCAGCGGGGTAAAATTTCGTAAAATGTTACCGATATCCAGACACTTTCTGTTATTTTTTCCACCGATTTATTACATTTCCGACAAATTCATCTGCAAAGGGATAACCATAATGACAAATGCTCACGAGGCGGTAAAAACCCGCCACAAGGAGACCTCGCTTATTTTCCCGGTTCTGGCGCTGGTGGTGCTGTTCCTGTGGGGAAGCGCTCAGACACTACCAGTGGTCATTGCCATCAACCTTCTTGCGCTTATTGGTATTTTAAGCAGTGCCTTTAGTGTTGTCCGTCATGCTGACGTATTAGCGCATCGCCTGGGTGAACCTTATGGTTCTCTTATTCTTAGCCTTTCAGTGGTTATTCTTGAAGTCAGTCTGATCTCAGCCTTAATGGCGACCGGCGATGCCGCGCCGACGTTAATGCGAGATACGCTCTATTCAATCATTATGATTGTTACCGGTGGGCTGGTTGGTTTTTCATTACTGTTGGGCGGACGCAAATTTGCCACCCAATATATGAATCTGTTTGGTATTAAACAGTATTTGATCGCCCTGTTTCCGCTGGCAATTATTGTGCTGGTATTCCCGATGGCTCTGCCTGCGGCGAATTTCTCAACCGGTCAGGCGTTACTGGTGGCATTAATTTCCGCGGCAATGTACGGCGTATTTTTGCTGATTCAGACCAAAACGCACCAGAGTCTGTTTGTCTATGAGCACGAGGATGACAGCGATGATGACGATCCGCACCACGGCAAACCGTCTGCCCATAGCAGTCTGTGGCATGCTGTCTGGTTGATTATCCATCTGATAGCGGTGATTGCAGTCACCAAAATGAACGCCAGCCCACTGGAAACGCTCCTCACCAGCATGAATGCCCCGGTGGCCTTTACCGGTTTCCTGGTGGCACTGTTGATTCTTTCGCCGGAAGGTTTAGGGGCGTTAAAAGCCGTATTAAACAACCAGGTCCAGCGTGCGATGAATCTGTTCTTTGGTTCGGTATTAGCGACAATTTCACTGACCGTACCTGTCGTAACGCTGATCGCCTTTCTGACGGGCAACGAATTGCAGTTTGCTCTTGGTGCACCGGAGATGGTGGTGATGGTGGCCTCTTTAGTACTGTGTCATATCTCATTCTCCACCGGGCGTACTAACGTCCTCAACGGCGCAGCGCATCTGGCTCTGTTTGCCGCCTATTTGATGACGATATTTGCCTGACATTGATATCTCCCCTGATGACAGAGATCGGGGGAGATAAGAAAAACCCCTCCGTGTTTCATCTCTTTTGACCTTCCTGAGTAATTCATTAATCAGAACTGCGAGCCTGCGCCACCGCTTGCACGAAATCACTGCAACAGTTGGTGAAAATCCGGAATGTACTCTTCATTACGAACGTTTCAGGGGTGAAGTAAAGAAGATTTGAAGTGTAGTATCCACGCCAAGCCGGAGTTATCCGGTGAGGCGCAATGTTGTGGGGGCTTTATCCCTGGCGGCATTGGTTGCTGGAAAGAGAAAACCCCCGCACGTTGAGAGGTCAAACCTGACAACAGAACGGGGGCTAATCTTGAAACCAGACACTTCAAGAATAGCCGCAAAACGTTGTCATTACAACAAAAAGGCGGCTATATGACGCTCGCGCAGTTTGCCATAACTTTCTGGCACGACCTGGCAGCACCGATCCTTGCGGGAATTATCACCGCAGCGATTCTCGGCTGGTGGCGTAACCGGAAATAAGGTGAAGACGGGTGTCAGGCTGCCGTGATGGCAATATGCGCCCGAAACCGGCCGCAGGAGTAACAACCTGCGGCCTTTTTTGTATCCTTTGGCCATAAAAAACTGCACCTTAATCAGTTGGGTGTCCAACTTTTGGGGTGCAGCCAAAACGCTAAGGCTTTTGTTTTTAAGCAAAAAGATTACTTGCTGGTATCGAGTTCTTCGAAACCTTTAACCAGCTCATCAATTGCTTTCATCTGCTTGAGGAATGGTTCCAGTTTCGCCAGCGGCAGCGCGGATGGACCATCGCATTTCGCATGTTCCGGATCCGGATGCGCTTCAATAAACAAACCAGCCAGACCTACTGCCATACCGGCACGTGCCAGTTCGGCCACCTGGGCACGACGACCACCGGAAGCTGCACCAAACGGATCGCGGCATTGCAGTGCGTGGGTAACGTCGAAAATTACCGGCGAGTTGCCAGACACTTTCTTCATTACGCTGAAGCCCAGCATATCGACAACCAGGTTGTCATAACCGAAGTTAGCGCCACGATCGCAAAGAATAACTTTTTCGTTGCCGCCTTCTTTGAATTTATCAACGATGTTACCCATCTGGCCTGGGCTGACAAACTGCGGTTTCTTGACGTTAATTACCGCACCAGTTTTCGCCATGGCTTCCACCAGATCGGTCTGGCGAGCAAGAAACGCCGGTAGCTGAATCACATCCACAACATCAGCAACAGGCTGTGCCTGGCTTGGCTCGTGAACGTCGGTGATAATTTTTACGCCAAAAGTTTGCTTCAGCTCCTGGAAGATTTTCATCCCTTCTTCCAGGCCCGGCCCACGATAAGAGTGGATGGAGGAGCGGTTGGCTTTGTCAAAAGAGGCTTTGAACACGTAAGGGATACCCAATTTCTGGGTCACGGTTACGTAGTGCTCGCAAATGCGCATCGCCAGATCGCGGGATTCCAGCACGTTCATACCGCCAAACAGCACGAACGGCAGGTCATTTGCTACGTTGATGTCGCCAATGCTAACCACTTTTTGTTTCATAGGATCGCCTTAATCTTAAGTAAAATGTCGATTAATTAATGCAGCACAATATGTTTATGCGCGATGTTATTAATTTGCGCACGGATCATTTCGCTGATCGGGTCTTCCGGACACTGTTCAACGAAATAACTTAAATCATTCAACGCAACGTGTTCGCAATCCAGTTGCGCATAAATCAACCCGCGATCGCGAATTTCATACGGATCTTCCGGGTTGAACTGTAATAAGGCTTCGCTGGTGCGTAATGCAAGTTCCATCTGGTTTTCTTCCATCAGTGATGCTTTCAGCGTATCCAACAGCTTGCGGATAACCTCAATGTTATCTGCTTCATCCAGGTCTTCATAAAACAGTTCCGCAGATGGGCTGATATTTCCCTTTAACCATATATCCAGCATATGTTCGCTTAACGATTCGCCGTTAAAAGGGTTAATCAGCCAAATTTCGCCATCCGAACATTCAATGCGCAAAATAAGCTGCGTCGGGAAAATCACCGGCAGTAGCGGCAAATCGAGACGATTAGCGACCCACAACAAAATGGCACCTAACGATACCGCACTGCCCTGCCTGTTCTTCAACACATGGTCAAGCCATAAAGCATCGGAGAGGCGATAAACACCGCGTGAGGCTTTAAACCCCCATTCGCCGTAAAACAGCGCGATCAATTTTTCCAACTGCTCTTCTAAAGGTAGAAGCTGGTTAATTTCTTCCTTCGCCAGACTAACGAGACGCTCCAGTTCGTCGTATACATCTTGCGAGGGAAAATCGCGGCGGATTGCTTCGCAAGCCAGGATCATGCCTTCGCACAGCGGCGCTTTATTAAATTCGAAATCAGCTAACGATCTCATGACTTACCCCAGTAACGGTACTTTTGTGGTGGCGAGTTTAATGATGATGTACAGCACCACCAGCGCCAGCGGGAAGGTAATAATGCGCACCTGCTGACTGTGCACCCGACGGTAATCGAGAGCAATAAAACCCAAAACGATATAAATGATAACTCCAAACAGCTTTTCAGTCAGCCATTGTGCCTGCCCGGAAAATGGCAGGATGTGCGCTTTAGCCATCAGCGCAACGCCGCTGAACAATAACACTGTATCAATAACTGGCGGCAATACTCGCGTCCAGCGAGCAAATGCCAGTGAATGCTCCTGGTAGCGTAACCAAAAACGCAGGGCTAAAAAGCCGACAGAAAGCACGATACTGATGAGATGAACGCAAAGCAGCGTGTTGAAACTTGTCATCGATAATAGCGACCAAGCGTCACGCGCTCGTTATCACCGTAGTCACGACAGGTTTCGACATCACGATAACCCGCCTGCATAAATGCCTGCCGCACCACTTCACCCTGCTGCCAGCCATGTTCCAGAAGCAGAAATCCGCCGGATGCAAGTGCATTACGCGACTGTTCGATGATGTGAACGATATCAGCCATACCGCTGTCTGCCGCAACCAGCGCCGACAACGGCTCAAAGCGGACATCGCCTTGTTGAAGATGTGGATCCTGCTCGTCGATATACGGTGGATTGCTAACAATCATCGCAAACTGCTGCTCGTCAAGTGCACTAAACCAGTCGCTTTGCAGGATATGGATATTTTTAATCGCCAGATGCTGTGCATTGCGCTTTGCAAGGGCAACTGCATCAGGCATTCGGTCAACCGCCGTAACATCACAATCCGGGCGTTCACTGGCCAATGCCAGGGCTATCGCCCCGGTGCCAGTACCAAGATCGAGAATGCGACAAGGCCGTTCAGGCAAGCGTGTCAGCGCCTGTTCTACCAGACATTCGGTGTCCGGACGAGGAATCAAAGTCGCTGGCGAAACAAACAACGGCAACGACCAGAATTCACGCACACCGGTTAAATGAGCAACGGGTTCACCGGCGCGACGACGCGCCAGCAGCGCGTCGAGTTGCTCTCGTTGCTCGTCAGTCAGGTGCGTTTCACCAAAGGCGAGAATGTAAGTGCGTCCCTTGCCGGTAACATGTTCCAACAAAATTTCAGCATCGCGCCGCGGGCTTTCACTCGCCTGAAGTTGGTTTATTGCTTCGCGCAACCATTGTTGATATTCCATTATTCTTGCTCGGACAACGCCGCAAGTTGGTCAGCCTGATGTTCCTGAATAATCGGTTCAATCAGCATATCCAGCTTACCTTCCATCACTTCATCCAGACGGTAGAGCGTCAGGTTGATACGGTGATCGGTGACGCGCCCCTGTGGGAAGTTATAGGTACGGTTACGGTCGCTGCGATCGCCACTCCCCAGCAGGTTACGGCGGGTCGAGGCTTCCGCCTGCTGGCGTTTTGCCATTTCCGCCGCATGGATGCGAGCACCGAGCACTGAAAGCGCCTTCGCTTTGTTTTTATGCTGTGAACGTTCATCCTGACATTCAACAACGATGCCGGTCGGCAAGTGGGTAATACGGATTGCCGAATCGGTGGTGTTAACGTGCTGACCTCCCGCTCCTGAAGAGCGGAAAGTATCAATGCGCAAATCCGCCGGGTTGATATCTGGCAGTTCCGCTTCTGGCAGTTCCGGCATTACAGCAACGGTACAAGCAGAAGTATGGATCCGCCCCTGCGATTCCGTGGCAGGGACACGCTGCACGCGATGACCACCGGATTCAAATTTCAACCGACCATACACACCATCGCCGCTGATTTTAGCAATGATCTCTTTATAACCACCATGTTCACCCTCACTGGCGCTCATGATTTCCACACGCCAGCGACGGGTTTCCGCGTAGCGGCTGTACATGCGGAACAGATCGCCAGCAAACAACGCGGCTTCATCGCCGCCGGTTCCGGCGCGCACTTCGAGGAAGGCGTTGCGTTCGTCATCAGGATCTTTTGGCAGCAAAAGAACCTGAAGTTGTTGTTCCAGTTGCTCGCTTTTCTCTTTCGCTTCGCGCAGTTCATCCTGCGCCATCTCACGCATTTCTGGATCGTCGAGCATCATCTGTGCGGTTTCGATATCTTCCTGCACTTGTTGCCAGTCGGTGAAACAGCGCGAAACATCACTTAACTGCGCATATTCACGAGATAATGCGCGAAAACGATCCTGGTCAGCGATGGTTTGCGCATCACCCAGCAATGCCTGAACTTCTTCATGGCGTTCATGCAGGGCTTCCAGTTTGGCAACGATAGAAGGCTTCATAGGCGTAAATGCACCCTGTAAAAAAAGAAAATGATGTACTGCTACTCCAGCCCGAGGCTGTCGCGCAGAATATTCAGGCGTTCGTTATCCCCGTCACGGGCGGCCTGTTGGAGTGATTTCGTTGGCGCATGGATCAGGCGGTTAGTCAGTTTCCATGCCAGATCCTGCATAATGGCTTGCGCGTCGCCGCCTTGTTCAAGAGCCGCTAACGCTTTGGCGGTTAACTCATCGCGAACCTGCTCTGCCTGACTGCGATAATCGCGAATGGTTTCACTGGCGCTTTGTGCACGCAGCCACGCCATAAATTCGCTGGCTTCCTGAGCGACGATGGTTTCCGCCTCCACGGCGGCAGCTTTACGCTGTGCCAGATTGTGCGAAATGATGCTTTGCAGATCATCAACGCTGTAAAGGTAGGCGTTCGCCAGTTTGCCGACTTCCGGCTCGACATCGCGCGGAACGGCAATATCCACCAGCAGCATCGGTTGATTGCGACGGCTTTTTAATGCACGCTCCACCATGCCTTTACCGATGATCGGCAATGGGCTGGCGGTAGAACTAATGATGATATCGGCTTCACGCAGACGTTCATCGATGTCGCTCAATGCAATCACTTCCGCGCCAACTTCATCTGCCAAAATTTGTGCTCGTTCGCGAGTACGGTTGGCGATAATCATCTTCTGCACTTTATGTTCGCGCAGATGACGTGCCACCAGCTCAATAGTTTCGCCCGCCCCCACCAGTAATACCGTCACCGTAGAGAGTGATTCAAAGATCTGTCGCGCCAGTGTACAAGCCGCAAAAGCGACAGACACGGCACTGGCACCAATATCTGTTTCGGTACGAACGCGTTTCGCTACAGAAAAAGATTTCTGGAACATGCGCTCCAGTTCGCTCGCCTTCATATGGCCTTTTTGCGAATCGGCAAACGCTTTTTTCACCTGGCCGAGAATTTGCGGCTCGCCCAGAACCAGTGAATCCAGACCACTGGCGACACGCATTAAGTGGCTAACCGCATCGTTATCTTGATGCCAGTAGAGGCTATTACGCAGATCTTCTTCATTAAGATTATGGTAATCGCACAACCAGCGAATAAGCGCCTCTTGCAGGTTATCCTGTTCTTCAACGCTAAGATAAAGTTCTGTGCGGTTACACGTCGACAGCACCACGCCGCCCTGCACCATCGGCTGCGCGAGCAGGCTGTCCAGCGCCTGATCGAGCTTATCCGGCGAAAACGATACACGTTCTCGCAGCGATACAGGTGCCGTTTTATGGTTGATACCGAGTGCAAAAAGGGTCATGTCTGCGGGAAATAATACCAACGTTGATATGGTTAGTCTGCTCGCATCATACAGGATGCGCGGGATCAATAAAAGAGAGCGCCCCCTTTTGGAGTAATTGCCGAAACCCGTTAGATTCTGGCAATTAAGACAACTTGAACATAGACGATAGCGGACGGTAACGCTAGCATTAAGGGTTATAACTGCAACGTATCTCAAGGACTTGTCATCATTATGCCCCTGCCCGATTTTCGTCTTATCCGCCTGCTACCGCTGGCAGCCCTCGTGCTCACTGCCTGTTCCGTTACCACGCCCAAAGGTCCAGGCAAAAGCCCGGATTCACCACAGTGGCGTCAGCATCAGCAAGACGTTCGTAATCTTAATCAGTATCAGACTCGCGGTGCGTTTGCTTATATTTCCGATCAACAGAAAGTCTACGCCCGCTTTTTCTGGCAGCAAACCGGTCAGGATCGTTACCGTCTGCTGCTGACTAACCCATTGGGCAGCACCGAGCTGGAGCTGAATGCGCAACCAGGTAACGTGCAGTTAGTGGATAACAAAGGCCAGCGGTACACCGCTGATGATGCCGAAGAGATGATAGGCAAATTGACCGGGATGCCAATACCGCTCAATAGTCTGCGTCAGTGGATTTTAGGTTT
The DNA here is from genome assembly GCF_002965345.1 of Escherichia sp. MOD1-EC5950. NCBI lineage: Bacteria > Pseudomonadati > Pseudomonadota > Gammaproteobacteria > Enterobacterales > Enterobacteriaceae > Escherichia > Escherichia sp. MOD1-EC5950. Next base: position 92,209 of record NZ_PTSR01000003.1, on the reverse strand, counting down.
GCCGGGAGACGCGACCGACTACAAACTGGACGATCAATATCGCCTGAGTGAAATCACCTACAGCCAGAACGGCAAAAACTGGAAAGTGGTATACGGTGGTTATGACACTAAAACGCAACCAGCGATGCCTGCCAATATGGAGCTCACCGACGGCGGTCAGCGCATCAAGTTAAAAATGGATAACTGGATAGTGAAATAATGCGGACTCAGTGGCCTTCTCCGGCAAAACTTAATCTGTTTTTATACATTACCGGTCAGCGTGCGGACGGCTACCACACGTTGCAAACGCTGTTTCAGTTTCTTGATTACGGCGACACCATCAACATTGAACTTCGTGACGATGGGGAAATTCGCCTGTTAACGCCCGTTGAAGGCGTGGAAAACGAAGATAACCTGATTGTTCGCGCGGCACGCTTGCTGATGAAAACAGCAGCCGCCAGCGGGCGTCTTCCGGCGGGAAGCGGTGCAGATATCAGTATTGACAAGCGTTTGCCGATGGGCGGTGGTCTGGGCGGCGGTTCATCCAATGCCGCGACTGTTCTGGTGGCGTTAAATCATCTCTGGCAATGTGGACTCAGCATCGAGGAGCTGGCGAAAATGGGGCTGACGCTGGGCGCTGATGTGCCTGTCTTTGTGCGTGGTCATGCTGCTTTTGCCGAAGGCGTTGGCGAAATATTAACACCGGTGGATCCGCCAGAAAAATGGTATCTGGTAGCGCACCCTGGTGTGAGTATTCCGACACCGGTAATTTTTAAAGATCCCGAACTCCCGCGCAACACGCCGAAAAGGTCAATAGAAACGTTGCTAAAATGTGAATTTAGCAATGATTGCGAGGTTATCGCAAGAAAACGTTTTCGCGAGGTTGATGCGGTGCTTTCCTGGCTGTTAGAATACGCCCCGTCGCGCCTGACTGGGACAGGGGCCTGTGTCTTTGCTGAATTTGATACAGAGTCTGAAGCCCGCCAGGTGCTAGAGCAAGCCCCGGAATGGCTCAATGGCTTTGTGGCGAAAGGCGTCAACCTTTCCCCATTGCACAGAGCCATGCTTTAAGCCGGGCAAGCTGAGTTTCGGTGACAACGTCACCTTGTTCCAGACGTTGCATCGCGCTCTTTAATACACCGCTTGGAAAGAATATTGCCTGGCCCGCACAGTTTTCGGCAGATTCTTTCCACCAATGGACGCATGCCTGAGGTTCTTCTCGTGCCTGATATGAAGCTTTTTGCTGGTAACGCCACCCCGGAACTAGCACAACGTATTGCCAACCGCCTGTACACTTCACTCGGCGACGCCGCTGTAGGTCGCTTTAGCGACGGCGAAGTCAGCGTACAAATCAACGAAAATGTACGCGGTGGTGATATTTTCATCATCCAGTCCACTTGTGCCCCTACTAACGACAACCTGATGGAATTAGTCGTTATGGTTGATGCCCTGCGTCGTGCTTCCGCAGGTCGTATCACCGCTGTTATCCCCTACTTTGGCTATGCGCGCCAGGACCGTCGCGTCCGTTCCGCTCGTGTACCAATCACTGCGAAAGTGGTTGCAGACTTCCTCTCCAGCGTCGGTGTTGACCGTGTGCTGACAGTGGATCTGCACGCTGAACAGATTCAGGGTTTCTTCGACGTTCCGGTTGATAACGTATTTGGTAGCCCGATCCTGCTGGAAGACATGCTGCAGCTGAATCTGGATAACCCGATTGTGGTTTCTCCGGACATCGGCGGCGTTGTGCGTGCCCGCGCTATCGCTAAGCTGTTGAACGATACCGATATGGCAATCATCGATAAACGTCGCCCACGTGCGAACGTTTCCCAGGTGATGCATATCATCGGTGACGTTGCAGGTCGTGACTGCGTACTGGTCGATGACATGATCGACACTGGCGGTACGCTGTGTAAAGCTGCTGAAGCGCTGAAAGAACGTGGTGCTAAACGTGTATTTGCGTATGCGACTCACCCGATCTTCTCTGGCAACGCGGCGAACAACCTGCGTAACTCTGTAATTGATGAAGTCGTTGTCTGCGATACTATTCCGCTGAGCGATGAAATCAAATTACTGCCGAACGTGCGTACTCTGACCCTGTCAGGTATGCTGGCCGAAGCGATTCGTCGTATCAGCAACGAAGAATCGATCTCTGCTATGTTCGAACATTAATCGAACCCGGCTCAAAGACCCGCTGCGGCGGGTTTTTTTGTCTGTAATATCCATTTGTATGACCTATGCCTCCTTCACCTGCCATTTAGTTGACAGATGATGCGCTCACGGATGAAACATTATTGTGAACAAAATATTCTCCTCACATGTGATGCCTTTCCGCGCTCTGATCGACGCTTGCTGGAAAGAAAAATACACTGCCGCACGGTTTACCCGTGACCTGATTGCCGGGATTACCGTCGGGATTATTGCTATTCCGCTGGCGATGGCGTTAGCAATTGGCAGTGGCGTAGCTCCACAGTACGGTTTATACACCGCTGCTGTTGCAGGGATTGTCATTGCTCTGACGGGTGGGTCGCGCTTTAGCGTCTCCGGTCCGACTGCGGCATTTGTGGTAATTCTCTATCCTGTTTCGCAACAGTTTGGACTGGCAGGCCTGCTGGTTGCGACATTGTTGTCTGGGATCTTTTTGATCCTGATGGGGCTGGCACGCTTTGGCCGCCTGATTGAGTATATTCCGGTTTCCGTTACCTTAGGCTTCACCTCGGGTATCGGGATCACCATCGGTACGATGCAGATTAAAGATTTTCTCGGTCTGCAAATGGCTCATGTCCCGGAACATTATCTGCAAAAAGTTGGCGCATTATTTATGGCGCTGCCGACGATTAACGTGGGTGATGCCGCAATTGGTATTGTTACGCTTGGGATCCTGATTTTCTGGCCGCGCCTGGGCATCCGTTTACCTGGTCACCTTCCAGCATTGCTGGCCGGTTGTGCGGTGATGGGAATTGTTAACCTGCTCGGCGGGCATGTTGCTACCATCGGCTCGCAATTCCACTACGTTCTGGCCGATGGCTCCCAGGGTAACGGTATCCCGCAACTGCTGCCGCAGTTGGTGCTACCGTGGGATCTGCCCAATTCAGAATTCACGCTAAGCTGGGACTCCATTCGCACTCTTCTGCCTGCAGCATTCTCAATGGCAATGCTCGGGGCGATTGAATCTCTGCTCTGCGCTGTGGTACTGGATGGTATGACCGGGACGAAACACAAAGCGAATAGTGAGCTGGTCGGCCAGGGGCTGGGGAATATCATTGCCCCATTCTTTGGCGGTATTACCGCTACAGCCGCGATCGCGCGTTCTGCCGCTAACGTCCGTGCCGGGGCGACTTCCCCCATCTCGGCGGTAATTCACTCTATTCTGGTTATTCTTGCCCTGCTGGTACTGGCACCGCTGCTTTCCTGGCTGCCGCTTTCCGCCATGGCTGCCCTGCTGCTGATGGTGGCGTGGAACATGAGTGAAGCGCATAAAGTGGTCGATTTGCTGCGTCATGCGCCGAAGGATGACATCATCGTCATGCTGCTGTGCATGTCACTGACCGTGCTGTTTGATATGGTTATTGCCATCAGCGTAGGGATCGTGCTGGCATCGCTGCTGTTTATGCGCCGTATCGCCCGTATGACTCGCCTGGCTCCGGTAGCAGTAGACGTGCCTGACGATGTACTGGTTCTGCGTGTTATCGGCCCGCTGTTTTTCGCTGCGGCTGAAGGTCTGTTCACTGAACTGGAATCACGTCTGGAAGGAAAACGAATTGTTATTCTGAAGTGGGATGCCGTTCCGGTGCTTGATGCCGGTGGTCTTGATGCGTTCCAGCGTTTTGTGAAGCGACTGCCTGAAGGGTGTGAACTGCGCGTGTGTAACGTGGAATTTCAGCCTCTGCGCACAATGGCTCGATCCGGTATTCAACCGATTCCGGGACGCCTGGCGTTCTTCCCGAATCGCAGCGCAGCGATGGCTGATCTGTAAGAAAGGCATTAAATTGACCAGTCAGCGCAAACTGACTGGTCAGTAAACTGCATTATACATTAGCTATGACGACGATTATCGCTACGGCGGCAACGTTTGTCATAGTGGCGAACCCACCAGTAACGGTCGCACACCTGTTCATGCCCACCAACACGGGCACCCGCCAGCCAGAGAATGGCACCGACGAAAATACTCAGCACTGCACCATGTGCGAAATACTGGGGCATATTAAACTGTGGTAACTGGTTGAGGATTGAATACCCCACGCCAACCACCATCACCACCAGACCCAACCCCATGAGCACGTTACCGAGTAACGAAGCGTTTTTGCGTTTCATATGTCACCTCCGGAACTTTCTGGGTTGTAACAGGGAATACCCCTCATCCTTATGTGTAAAGTATAGACAACACCCTGTGGCTTATGTGCGGGTGTGATCACAATTACCCCCTTTATTTCAACAAAACTTTACAAATAACCATCTGAACACCCTGACTTTCTAATAGTCTGTAGAGGCAATTATTGTGTTGTCAGCATATAAGGCGCTGTTTTTTGTCAAGCGGGGCCGCAACCAGTAAACTACGCGCCAGTTATGTACTCACTCAGGACAAAAAAACGTGACGATTAAATTGATTGTCGGCCTGGCGAACCCCGGCGCTGAATATGCAGCAACGCGACATAATGCTGGTGCCTGGTTCGTTGACTTACTGGCGGAGCGTTTACGCGCCCCTCTACGGGAAGAAGCTAAATTCTTCGGTTATACCTCACGAGTGACTCTCGGAGGAGAAGATGTCCGCCTGTTAGTCCCGACTACATTTATGAATCTCAGCGGCAAAGCAGTCGCAGCGATGGCCAGTTTTTTCCGCATTAACCCGGATGAAATTCTGGTCGCCCACGACGAACTGGATCTGCCTCCTGGCGTCGCCAAATTTAAATTGGGCGGTGGCCACGGTGGTCACAATGGACTGAAAGACATCATCAGTAAATTAGGTAATAACCCTAACTTTCACCGTTTACGCATCGGAATTGGTCATCCGGGCGATAAAAACAAAGTTGTCGGCTTTGTGTTAGGCAAACCACCTGTTAGTGAACAGAAGTTAATTGATGACGCCATCGACGAAGCGGCACGTTGTACTGAAATGTGGTTTACAGATGGCCTGACCAAAGCAACGAACCGATTGCACGCCTTTAAAGCGCAATAAGTCGTTGTCTGCGGCATTTTTGCCGAGTGCCGTGTATAATAGGCAAAGTTATTTCCATTTCTACAATCTGTTTACGATAACAGGTTGATTATTAAGATATTAAGGTGATTTAAATCATGGGATTCAAATGCGGTATCGTCGGTTTGCCCAACGTCGGGAAATCTACCCTGTTCAACGCGCTGACCAAAGCCGGTATTGAAGCGGCCAACTTTCCATTCTGCACCATCGAGCCGAACACCGGCGTCGTACCAATGCCCGATCCACGCCTGGATCAACTGGCTGAAATCGTAAAACCGCAGCGCACGCTTCCCACCACCATGGAATTTGTCGATATCGCCGGTCTGGTAAAAGGCGCGTCGAAAGGTGAAGGTCTGGGTAACCAGTTCCTGACCAACATCCGTGAAACCGAAGCGATCGGCCACGTTGTTCGTTGCTTTGAAAATGACAATATCATCCACGTTTCCGGCAAAGTTAACCCGGCGGACGATATTGAAGTTATCAATACCGAACTGGCACTGGCGGATCTCGACACCTGTGAACGTGCAATTCATCGCGTACAGAAGAAGGCCAAAGGTGGCGATAAAGACGCGAAAGCCGAACTGGCGGTTCTGGAAAAATGTCTGCCACAGCTAGAAAACGCAGGTATGCTGCGCGCGCTGGATTTAAGCGCAGAAGAGAAAGCGGCTATTCGTTACCTGAGCTTCCTGACTCTGAAACCGACGATGTACATCGCCAACGTCAACGAAGACGGTTTTGAAAACAACCCGTATCTTGACCAGGTGCGTGAGATTGCGGCGAAAGAAGGCTCTATCGTGGTTCCGGTTTGTGCTGCTGTTGAAGCAGACATTGCCGAACTGGACGACGAAGAACGTGACGAGTTTATGCAGGAACTGGGACTGGAAGAGCCGGGTCTGAACCGTGTGATCCGTGCTGGTTATAAACTGCTGAATCTGCAAACTTACTTCACCGCTGGGGTGAAAGAAGTGCGCGCATGGACCATTCCGGTTGGTGCAACGGCTCCGCAGGCTGCTGGCAAAATCCACACCGATTTTGAAAAAGGCTTTATCCGTGCACAAACCATCTCGTTTGAAGATTTCATCACTTACAAAGGTGAACAAGGCGCGAAAGAAGCGGGCAAAATGCGTGCAGAAGGTAAAGATTACATCGTTAAAGATGGCGATGTGATGAACTTCCTGTTCAACGTCTAATTCCGCGTAATACCCGAGCGGTTAATAATGAGCCATTATGTGAGTTGCACATAATGGCTTTTTTTTACCTGCTACGCTGCTACTTCCAATTCTGAGTTACCGAAATTCATAATCAGACTCCTGGCAATATTAACAATATGGCTTTTATGTGATAACAATCACAGTGCATTAACCGTTCAAGAGTTTGTCATGAAAAAAACATTTACCTTCAGCCTGTTAGCAATTGTCTTCGCCAGCCTGTTAAGTGCTTGTGTTCCTCACCATCATCACCGCCACAGCGATGGCCCTCGTGGCCCTGCGGCCTCCGGTAAGCCAATGCCCCCCTCAAATGGTGGGCCAAATCATGGCAGTCCTGGTCATAGTCGCTATTAATTAGTAAGTCATAGACGGGAGAGTACATACTCTCCCACTATCCACGGCGTTTGAACTGACTCGCATCAATGCCATGTTGCTTCATTTTTCGCCACAGCGTAGTGCGACCAATCCCCAGTAATGCAGACATTTCCTGAATACGTCCGCCCGTAACCTGAGCTGCATTAATAATTGCCTCTTTTTCGACTTCCGCAAATGACAGACTGGTTGAAAGACGTGTGGCGCTGACATCATCTGTCGCCTGTTCGGTAAACAGATGTTCAGGCAAATCACTGATGCGAATTCGCCCGTTATCGCTGCTCAGGGCAAGGTTCTCGATGACGCTGTACAGTTCAAAATCATTGCCGGGCCATGCACAAGAAACCAGGCGGGCAAGCGCATCGTCATCAATTTTCAGGCGGGTTGAGAAACGTTTTTCGAGATTGCGCAGCTTGTTATTCACCAACGCCGGAATACTGCCGCGCCGCATACGCAGCGGCGGGATAGTAATTTCAAACGCATGCAGCGCGTAATAAAGTTGCCGACTAAAGCGATTTTGTTCCACCAGCATTGCCAGATCCGCGGTCGTTGTAGCAATGACTTTGACATCAATCGGTATTAAACGCCGCGCATCCAGCCGCGTGATAACCCCCTGCTTGATAACCTGTAATAAAGCAGACTGTAACTCCACTGCCAGATATTCAATTTTTTCAAGAAACAATGTGCCGCCGTGCGCCAGTTCCAGCCGACTCAGGCGACCATTTTCGTTCTCCGGGCGATCGCTGCCAATAAGCTCGTCCGCCAGCGTCGCATCACCGTATAACTCGCAATTGACGGCGATATAAGGCCCTGCTGCCCGCTCGCTTTCATTATGAATTGCCTGACTTAACAGGGCTTTACCAACGCCCTCTTCCCCACAAAGTAGAACAGGAAAACTGCTGCGCGCCGCCTGACGGCCAAAATGAATCAAGCGGCGGGTTTGCGGATCGTCCTGCGGCATATGGGCAAATGTATGACTAACTTTGCCTAATTGACTGGTCATCAATTGCCGCATCTGTTCCACCGGATGCAGCAACAGAATAAAGCTGGTTCCCTGCGTTTCTATTATCGGTTTAAGGGTAATGACCGCATCAATAAACTGATGCTGGCTTTCAAAGGTCGCTTCCACATGTTTGAGCGGATGCGCCTGTTTTATTGCCTGTTGCAAAACGGCGGGTAACGTTAACAGTTCAGTGATCGCCTTGCCCTGACTTGCCGTCGCGTCCAGACGCAAAACACGCGCCGCCTGAGCATTGATAAATTGCAAATTACCCTGCTCGTCCCAGCTAATCACCCCATCGTCCATACTTTCTAACAGGGCGTTAAGCTGATTTAAATGCCGATTAGTTTCAGCAAGCAAACTGTCCGTCAGCAGTAAATTCCCCACCTCGCGAGCAATTGCCAGCGTCAACGGCAAATCGGCTGCCGTTGATTGTTCAGCCGGACACGCCAGGGCTATCGTCCCCGTCAATCGCCCTTTGCTGTCAAACAGTGGCGTTGCACAAAATGCCCAATCCCAAAGCATCTGCTTAAAATGTTGATCGGCCTTCGTTTTCACAGCCTGACCGGAGATAGCCGCTAACGATAATGCACAAGTGCCAATGATCCCTTCAGCACAATATGTACCGTCGCTGAATCCCAGCAGACTGAGCTGGCGCAACGTCTGCGGATCACCATAACGGCTAAGAATGCAGGCCGTTTCATCAAGGATAAACAGGGCGCACTCTCGGGGTGCCATATATTCCCAGGCATCTTCCAGCGCCGCTTGCCCGAGCGTCAGCATCGCCTTTTTACGCCGACAAATAGAAGCAAATGTTACGCCCTGTGCCTGGTGCGGTTTGCTCCATAACTCCCGTTTCATCAGCTTACAGCATCGCTCCCAGGAGGCTGCAATTAAGGGAGAAAGCCCCCGGCTATCGTCGTTAAAACCGCCATTCATATTCCGCTCACTTATGACAAAAGGTGTTCCGGCTCGCAATTTTTAGTATTAAGACACATACAAGTTTCAATATGAAACATTCATTAAAGCATATGTTCCATTATGAAACGCAATTTGGGTTAATTTTCTTTTCCCTTGCCTGATGCACAATGGATTCATCGGCAGTCAGTGGTCGCCGTATCGTTGAACATCATCCATGCCCTACCGTAAATGCTGGAGCAAAATAATGAAAAAATTGATCAATGATGTGCAAGACGTACTGAACGAACAACTGGCAGGGCTGGCGAAAGCCCATCCTTCGCTGACGCTGCATCAGGACCCACTGTATGTCACCCGAGCTGATGCCCCCGTTGCAGGAAAAGTCGCTCTACTGTCGGGCGGCGGCAGCGGACACGAGCCGATGCACTGCGGTTATATCGGCCAGGGAATGCTCTCGGGGGCATGTCCTGGCGAAATATTCACCTCTCCGACGCCAGACAAAATCTTTGAATGCGCCATGCAAATTGATGGCGGCGAAGGTGTGCTGCTGATTATCAAAAATTACACCGGCGATATTCTTAACTTCGAAACAGCAACAGAATTACTGCACGACAGCGGCGTAAAAGTCACCACAGTGGTTGTCGATGACGACGTTGCGGTGAAAGACAGTCTTTACACCGCCGGGCGGCGCGGCGTTGCCAACACGGTATTAATTGAAAAACTGGTGGGTGCGGCGGCGGAACGTGGCGACTCACTGGACGCCTGTGCAGAACTGGGGCGTAAGTTGAATAATCAGGGTCACTCAATTGGTATCGCCCTCGGTGCCTGTACCGTTCCTGCCGCAGGCAAACCGTCTTTTACGTTGGCGGATAATGAGATGGAGTTTGGCGTTGGCATTCATGGTGAACCAGGTATTGACCGTCGCCCCTTCTCTTCCCTTAATCAAACCGTCGATGAAATGTTCGATACCCTGCTGGAAAATGGCGCATATCATCGCACGCTGCGCTTCTGGGATTATCAACAAGGAAACTGGCTGGAACAGACGCAAACCAAACAGCCGCTACAGTCTGGCGATCGGGTGATTGCACTGGTCAACAATCTTGGTGCCACACCGCTTTCTGAGCTATACGGCGTCTATAACCGCCTGACCACGCGTTGTCAGCAAGCGGGTTTGACTATCGAGCGTAATTTAATTGGCGCGTACTGCACCTCACTGGATATGTCCGGCTTTTCTATCACCTTACTGAAAGTTGATGACGAAATGCTGGCACTATGGGACGCCCCGGTCCATACCCCGGCACTCAACTGGGGTAAATAAGGAGATGATGATGTCACTGAGCAGAACACAGATTGTTAACTGGCTCACTCGCTGTGGAGAAATTTTCAGCAAAGAGAGCGATTATCTCACCAGCCTTGACCGTGAAATTGGTGACGCTGACCACGGGCTGAATATGAATCGTGGCTTTAGCAAAGTGGTGGAGAAACTACCCGCCATCGAGGACAAGGATATTGGTTTCATCCTCAAAAATACCGGTATGACGTTGCTTTCCAGCGTCGGCGGTGCCAGTGGTCCGCTGTTCGGTACGTTTTTTATTCGCGCCGCACAGGTAACTCAGGCACGACAAAGCCTGACGCTGGAAGAGCTTTATCAGATGTTCCGCGATGGTGCGGATGGCGTAATCAGCCGGGGAAAAGCCGAGCCCGGCGATAAGACCATGTGCGATGTCTGGGTGCCGGTGGTTGAGTCGTTACGTCAGTCCTGCGAGCAAAATCTCTCTGTTCCGGCGGCGCTCGACGCTGCCAGCAGCGTCGCTGAATCCGCTGCACAAAGCACGATTACGATGCAAGCCCGCAAAGGCCGTGCCAGTTACCTCGGTGAACGCAGTATCGGTCACCAGGATCCTGGCGCGACCTCCGTGATGTTTATGATGAAAATGCTGGCTTTAGCCGCGAAAGAGTAAGGAATTGGTGATGGTAAACCTGGTCATAGTTTCACATAGCGCCCGACTGGGAGAAGGTGTTGGTGAATTAGCCCGTCAGATGCTGATGAGCGATAGTTGTAAAATCGCCGTTGCCGCGGGGATTGATGATCCACAAAATCCCATCGGCACCGATGCCGTCAAAGTGATGGAAGCCATCGAATCTGTTGCCGATGCCGACCATGTGCTGGTCATGATGGATATGGGGAGCGCGTTATTGAGTGCAGAAACCGCACTGGAATTGCTTGCGCCAGAGATCGCCGCAAAAGTACGGTTGTGCGCCGCACCGTTGGTTGAAGGGACGCTGGCTGCGACGGTCAGCGCGGCGTCAGGTGCGGATATCAACCAGGTTATCCATGACGCAATGCATGCGCTGGAAGCCAAACGCGAACAACTGGGTTTACCGTCATCCGACAGTGAAATCTCTGACATATGCCCTCCGCACGATGAAGAGGCTCGTTCTCTGGCGGTGGTGATTAAAAACCGTAACGGCCTCCACGTGCGCCCGGCCTCCCGACTGGTCTATACCTTATCGGTATTTAATGCGGACATGTTGCTGGAGAAAAACGGTAAATGCGTCACGCCGGAAAGTATTAACCAGATTGCGCTGTTACAAGTCCGCTATAACGATACTCTGCGCCTGATTGTGAAAGGGCCTGAAGCTGAAGAGGCGCTGGCCGCTTTCCGCCAGTTGGCTGAAGATAACTTTGGTGAAACGGAAGAGATAGCGCCACCGACTCTGCGCCCAGTCCCTCCTGTCACGGGTAAAGCCTTCTATTATCAACCGGTTTTATGCACAGTGCAGGCGAAATCAACCCTGACAGCGGAACAAGAACAGGAACGATTACGCCAGGCGATTGACTTCACATTGTTAGATTTGATGGCCTTATCGGCAAAGGCAGAGGCAAACGGGCTCGACGATATCGCCGCGATCTTTTCCGGCCACCATACTCTGTTAGACGATCCTGAGCTACTGGCGGCGGCAAGCGAACTCCTTCAGCATGAACACTGCACAGCAGAATATGCCTGGCAGCAGGTTCTTAAAGAACTTAGCCAGCAATATCAGCAGCTTGATGATGAATATTTGCAAGCTCGCTATATTGATGTAGACGATCTTCTGCATCGTACCCTGCTCCACCTGACACAGACGAAAGAAGAACTGCCGCAATTTAGCGCGCCGACTATTTTACTGGCGGAGAATATTTACCCTTCCACCATGTTGCAACTGGACCCGACTGTCGTTAAAGGCATCTGTCTTAGCGCCGGAAGCCCGGTATCCCACAGCGCCTTAATTGCCCGTGAACTGGGCATTGGCTGGGTTTGTCAGCAGGGCGAGAAACTGTATGCGCTACAACCTGAAGAGACATTAACCCTGGATGTAAAAGCACAACGCTTCAGGCATCAGAGTTAAATTAGATTCTCCGTCAGATTTGTCTGTCAGTTCGCAGAATAAGATTTCAATCATGTCCTTACGGCGATCCTGAACTAAGGTTTTCTGATACTTGAATACCGTTTTGTTCGGTATCGCCAAAGGAGAATGATTGATGAAACCACGTGTCCCTCGTCATCCACAAAGAATGGCGTTAATTCCCACCACACTTTTTTTGTGTTTTGCCGCGCTATCGGCACAAGCGGAAGAAATTGCCGTCACACCACAATCGCCTGATATTTTGTTGGGACCGTTGTTTGACGATGTACAAAACGCCAAACTTTTTCCGGATCAAAAAACCTTTGCCGACGCCGTGCCAAACAGCGATCCGCTGATGATCCTCGCTGATTACCGGATGCAACAGAACCAGAGCGGGTTTGATTTGCGTCACTTCGTGAAAGTCAATTTCTCCCTGCCAAAAGAAGGCGAGAAACACATCCCACCAAAGGGACAGTCGCTACGTGAACATATTGATGGGCTTTGGCCGGTATTAACCCGCACAACCGAAAGCACCGAAAAATGGGACTCTCTGCTGCCGTTGCCGAAACCCTATGTCGTGCCGGGGGGGCGTTTCCGGGAAGTATATTACTGGGACAGCTACTTCACTATGCTGGGGCTTGCTGAAAGCGGTCACTGGGATAAAGTTGCGGATATGGTGGCGAATTTTGGCTATGAAATAGACACTTACGGACATATTCCAAACGGTAATCGCAGCTATTATTTGAGCCGTTCACAACCACCCTTCTTTGCCCTGATGGTGGAGTTACTGGCACAACATGAAGGCGATGCAGCGTTGAAACAGTATCTGCCGCAACTGCAAAAAGAATATGCTTACTGGATGGACGGCGTTGAAAACCTGCAAGCCGGGCAACAGGAAAAACGCGTTGTAAAGCTCAAGGATGGCACTATCCTTAACCGCTACTGGGACGACCGCGATACACCGCGTCCGGAATCGTGGGTGGAAGATATCGCCACAGCCAAAAGCAATCCCGGTCGCCCCGCTACGGAAATCTATCGCGACCTGCGTTCCGCCGCCGCATCTGGCTGGGATTTCAGCTCGCGCTGGATGGATAATCCACAGCAGTTAAATACCTTGCGCACCACCAGCATTGTGCCGGTCGATCTTAATAGTCTGATGTATAAAATGGAAAAAATTCTCGCCAGCGCCAGTAAAGCCGCCGGGGATAACGCGATGGCCAGTCAATATGAAACATTAGCCAATGCCCGTCAGCAAGGGATCGAAAAATACCTGTGGAACGACCAGCAAGGCTGGTATGCCGATTACGATCTGAAGAGCCATAAAGTACGCAATCAGTTAACTGCCGCCGCCCTGTTCCCGCTGTATGTCAACGCTGCGGCGAAAGATCGTGCCAGCAAAATGGCAACGGCGACCAGAACGCATCTGCTGCAACCTGGCGGACTGAACACCACCTCGGTGAGAAGTGGACAGCAATGGGATGCGCCAAATGGCTGGGCACCGTTGCAATGGGTTGCTACCGAAGGATTGCAAAACTACGGGCAAAATGAGGTGGCGATGGATATTAGCTGGAATTTCCTGACCAATGTTCAACACACTTATGACCGGGAGAAAAAGCTGGTCGAAAAATATGATGTCAGCACCACCGGAACAGGTGGCGGCGGTGGCGAATATCCGTTGCAGGATGGCTTTGGCTGGACCAACGGCGTGACGCTGAAAATGCTGGATTTGATCTGCCCGAAAGCGCAACCGTGTGACAACGTTCCGGCAAGTCGCCCACTCAGTAAATCAACAACACCGCCGGTTAAACAAAAAGAGGCGGAACCTACGCCTTAAATTTACTGTATATCGGGCAATGTCATTCCGCACATTAAATTGGCATTGCCCATTTTTTCCATGAAATATCAAAAATCGCTCATTATACGTTCTATACCTTAGCCGCCTTATATCAGAGCAAGCGTTAAATCTTGCATTATCAATTTATTAATCATTACGATTCTATTTATATTTTTGTCTGTCTCCCATTCTCCCTGATAATTTTTCTTGTTAAACAAAATGCTGTTTAGCAAATAAGCAGACCAATCTGTTTCTTTAAATAAATCTTGATATCAAACATGATTTTTATCGATATATATGTAAATATATAGCGGTTTTGATTGTCAGGATATTACTCATGCCACTAACCAGACGGATGTTTACGCAGGCTCTTGCATCCACCCTGCTCCTGTATCATTTGCCGTCCTTTGCACAACCCGTTAAATTCTGGGCCTCACCGATGCTCCCCGACGCAAAAAAGATTACGCGCATAGTCAGCGCTGGTGCGCCTGCGGATCTGCTTTTGCTGGCTGTCGCTCCGGAAAAACTGGTCGGTTTTTCTTCCTTTGACTTTGCCCGCGAAGCGGCTATTCCATTACCTTTGGCGATTCGCCATTTACCTAAACTTGGGCGGCTTGCCGGGCGCGCCAGTTCGCTCTCGATGGAAGGGCTGATGGCATTGCAGCCCGATCTGGTCGTTGATTGCGGCAATACAGATGACACCTGGATCTCCCAGGCCCGGCAGGTTAGCGAGCAGACACAAATCCCCTGGTTATTGCTTAACGGGAAACTGGAGCAATCCGCAGAACAGTTAACAACGCTGGGCAAAACGTTAGGCGAAGAAAACCGCGCCGCAGAACAAGCCAGTCTCGCCAACCGTTTCGTTCGTGAAGCTCAGGCGTTCGCCGCCTCGCCCGCTGCCAACATTCGCTTTTATGCCGCGCGTGGTGCCCGGGGGCTGGAAACAGGTTTACAAGGTTCGTTGCATACTGAGGCGGCAGAATTATTAGGTCTGCACAATGTTGCACAAATTGCCGATCGTCATGGGCTGGCGCAAGTATCCATGGAAAACCTGCTGCGCTGGCAGCCGGATATTATTCTGGTTCAGGATCCCGTCACTGCTGACTTTATCCGTAACGACACGCTCTGGCAGGGGGTAAAAGCTGTCGCGGAACGACGCATCTTATTTTTAACTGGTTTGCCCTTTGGCTGGCTGGATGCCCCACCAGGAATCAATCGCCTTTTGGGGTTACGCCGATTGCATGCCTGGCTCGATCCCGTAGTCAACAGCCAGTTTAAAGATGATATGCAGCGTTACGCCCAACTGTTCTGGCATTGCACATTAAGTGACGCCGACTATCAAAAAATGGTGGCGAGCTAATGAGAACAGTGAACGGGTTTATTTTGCTTTTGCTGCTGGCAGCCATCAGCATCACTTTTGCTGCCGTAAGTGGGGCTTATCATCTCGATATGCAGCAGTTGCTGGCGCTCATTCTTCGTCAAGAAGATGTCCCAGTGCAGGAACACATTGTCTTCTGGCAAATCCGCGTACCGCGCATTCTTGCTGCGCTGTTACTGGGCGCTGCGCTGGCGGGGGCGGGAACCACCTATCAGGGTATGTTCCGTAATCCCTTAGTTTCACCAGATATTCTGGGTGTCTCCGCGGGTGCCGGACTCGGAGCCTGCGCGGCAATCCTGTGGGGATTATCGATTGTTTACATCCAACTGTACGCGTTTTGCGGCGGACTGTTGGTCGTCGCGGGTGTCTGGTTGATTACACGCCGGGTTACCCGCCACGATCCGGTCTTAACTCTGGTACTGGTCGGTATTGCGCTGGGTACGCTATGCGGAGCCGGAATTTCGCTAATAAAAACTCTGGCCGATCCCTACACCCAGTTACCTTCAATAACCTTCTGGTTGCTGGGAGGGCTGTCCACCGTAACCTTGCGTGATCTTTACTACGCTGCGCCGATCATTCTAATTGGCTCCCTGCCCCTGTTTTTCCTCCGCTGGCGCATGAATTTACTCACACTTTCCGACGATGAAGCCAGCTCGCTGGGGCTGAATGTTGCGCGCCTGAGGTTAGGGTTGATTATCTGCGCCACGCTAATCACCGCCAGCACAGTGGCAATAGCAGGAATTATTGGTTGGATCGGCCTCGTCGTCCCACATATTGCCCGCTTGTTGACTGGTCACAACCATCAGCAACTATTGCCTGTGGCGATGTCTACAGGTGCCATTCTGCTTCTGCTCACCGACACACTGGCGCGAAGCATTGGGACAACAGAAATCCCGCTCGGCATTCTGACCGCTTTTGTTGGTGCACCATTTTTTCTGCTGTTGTTGTTACGCGGAGGTCGCCAGTGACTTTGCTTGCCGTCCGTCATGCTTCTCTGGGTTACTCCCGCCATCCGGTGCTACACGACGTTTCCTTCAACCTGTCTCAGGGATCAATTTGTTGCCTGCTGGGAGCCAATGGCTGCGGTAAAACTACTCTGATGCGCACCATTCTTGGCGTGATTCCATTGTCAGGTGGCGAGATTTTGCTGGATGGCGTACCTGTTCAGAAACTTAGCCATCACCAGCGCGCGCAAGCTATTGCCTGGGTGCCGCAAGCGCACGACGGTGTTTTTGCTTTCAGTGTACTGGACATGGTGTTAATGGGACTGACTCCAATAATGGGGACGTTTTCCGTCCCCGGTAAGCAAGAACGCCTGAAAGCCACAGAGCAACTGGAAAAGCTGGGTATTTCGCATCTGGCGACAAGGCGCTGGAATACCCTTAGCGGCGGTGAACGCCAGATGGCATTAATCGCCCGCGCCCTGCTTCAGCAACCACGCTTGTTGTTACTGGATGAACCTGCCTCCAGCCTCGATTTTGGTCATCAGATCCAACTGCTGGACACCCTGGCGCAGCTAAAAAATAACGGAATGACGATGCTGATGTCGACCCATCATCCGCTACATGCTAACGCCATTGCCGACAGCGTTATCCGGGTTGAGCCAGATGGACGCGTAACACAAGGCTTACCGGCTGAACAACTGACAATGGACAAACTGGCAGCCCTGTATCGGGTTTCCGCCGCCCAGATTCATCATCACCTCTCTGCCATTAAACGCTAAGGAACAATCATGCTCATTGATGATATTGATTTTGCAGACCTTTATCTTCAGCAATTAAAGCTGGCTCACCGAACAGAAAAAACGCCAGATCACTGGGATCAACGGGCGGAAAAAATGGCCGAGAATTGCGCCTCGCCAACGGACAGCTATCTGCAACAACTGATCGCTAAAATTGACCTGCAGGGCGCAAATTCCTTATTCGATATGGGCTGTGGACCGGGCACTGTGTCACTGGCACTGGCTGATAAAGTCACTACCGTTTATGGCGTTGATTACAGTCAGGGGATGCTGAACGTTGCCGCCCGTCGCGCCGCCGCGATGAAGGCCGACAATGTCCACTGGATCCAACGCGCCTGGGAAGAGGACTGGAGTGACCTGCCACGCTGCGATATTGCCGTGGCTTCCCGATCCACGCTGGTGGCTGACATGCGCCAGGCGATGACCAAACTGAATAATCAGGCACGGTTACGCGTCTATACCACCCATCTTGTCAGTACCTCGTTCGTCTCCCCTGCCATCCAGCGGGCGGCAGGTCGGGAAGTGATCGAATTACCCAACTATATCTTTGCACTTAACGTGCTGTATCAGATGGGAATTTATGCTCACGTTGATTTTATCCGTGGGCAAAATTGCCAACAGGATAACAGTACCTGGGAACGTTTTGAGCAGAACGTCAGTTGGAGTCTCGGCACGCTTAACGACGATGAACGCGAACGGTTATATCGCTGGTATCAACAACAGGATGCTCGCGCCCTCGCCCCTGCCAGCCGCGACTGGGCACTCATCTGGTGGGACAGCGTGCCACAGGAGGCACTGCGATGATTTTCATTTCTCAGGCACAAATCGATGCGTTACTTCTGGAGGACATCCAAGGCGGTGACCTGACCACACGCGCATTAGGCATCGGTGAACAGCCTGGTGTTATTGATTTTTTTCACCGCAAGGGCGGCTGCGTCAGTGGCGTGGCGGTGGCTTGCAAGATGTTAACTACACTGGGATTAACCATCGATGATGCTGTCAGCGACGGTTCACTAGCGAACCCGGGTCAGCGTCTAATCCGGGCACATGGCAATGCCGCTGCACTTCATCAGGGGTGGAAAGCAGTCCAGAACGTGCTGGAGTGGAGTTGCGGCGTGTCTGATTATCTCGCTCAAATGTTGATGCTGCTTCGCGAACGTTATTCCGATGGCAATATTGCCTGCACCCGAAAAGCGATCCCCGGCACCCGTTTACTGGCAGCGCAGGCAATTCTGGCCGCAGGGGGATTGATTCACCGTGCCGGATGTGCGGAGACCATATTATTGTTTGCCAACCACCGTCATTTTCTTGCCGACAAGCAGGACTGGTCGGGCGCAATCGCTCAGTTACGTCGCCACGCACCGGAGAAGAAAATCGTTGTTGAAGCCGATACGCCTGAAGAGGCAATTGCCGCGTTACGCGCGCAACCAGACGTACTTCAGCTCGACAAATTTAGTCCGCAGCAGGCAACGGAAATTGCGCAAAAAGCACCGTCACTGGCTCCTCACTGCACGCTGGCTCTGACGGGTGGAATTAATCTGACAACTCTCAAAAATTACCTCGATTGTGGCATCCGACTGTTTATTACCTCCGCGCCTTATTACGCGGCACCGGCTGATATCAAAGTCAGTCTGAAACCCAAAGCCTCTTTTTAATTCTTTATTAAACGGAATTTATTTTATGAGATTCAAAAAACATTATCTCTGCACAGCATTATCAATTGCACTTGCCCAGCAGGCCGTAGCAGCTCAAGAGAGCGACACACTGACTGTATGGTCCAGCCCTGTATCATCGACGACGACCACCATTCTCGATCAACCCACCATAAAGGCGTTGGATAAACAAAATGTTGCTCAGGCATTAAGTGTCGTTCCCGGCGTGGTGCTGCAAAAATCAGGCAGCCGCAACGAAGAACAGGTCAAAGTTCGTGGTTTTGATAGCCGTCAGGTGCCGGTCTATTTCGACGGCGTCCCTATTTATGTTCCCTATGATGGTAACCTCGATCTGGCGCGGATTTTAACCAACAATCTGGGCGCGGTCGAAGTTTCCAAAGGGTATTCCTCACTGCTACAGGGACCTAATCAGATGGGGGGTTCCATAAACATCACCACTCAGAAACCGACCAAACCGCTGGAAGCGAGTCTGGGATATCGTCAGGGATGGAGTCGTAGTCAGGACAACGCCTACGATATGCACGCTTCATTTGCCGCCAGCAGCGTTCTGGGATACTTGCAAGTCAGCGGCAGCCAGCTAAAACAGGATTTTCTCGGCCTGCCACACGGTGTTAATAATGATATTGCAGGCAAGCGCGGCAAGATGATTAACTCATCTGCCGATGACAAACGCGGCATTGTGAAGCTCGGTTTTACACCGCGTGAAAACGATGAATACACGCTGACTTACATTAAGCAGGATGGCGAAAAAGACAACCCGCCATACAGCGGAAACAGTGGCCAAAAGTCACGCTACTGGCAGTGGCCGGAGTATGACAAAGAAAGTTTTTACTATCAGGGAACCACACAGCTAAACGACCGTTTTACCCTGAAAAGCCGGCTGTATCGCGACACCTTTGAAAATACGCTCATGATGTACAACTCGCTGGCCGATCTGAAAAGTAAAAACGGTAGCTATAGTCACTATTCCGATTACAGCGATGGTGCCGGATTACAACTGGCGGCCGATGTACGTGAAAACGATCTGCTGTCGTTTGCCGTTAACTGGAAGGATGACGTACACCGGGAAAAAGGTGCACCTCACGCCGCTTACGATCGCTATGAAGATCGTACCTGGTCGCTCGCCAGTGAATATCAATGGGCTGCTGCTGATAATTTGGATGTTGTGGCCGGGATCAGCTACGACTGGCGTGATAGCGTAGAAGCGAAAAAACACGAAAAAGATGGCAGCATCACCCATTATGACGACAACAATCAGTCAGCTTTTAACTGGCAGGTGATGGGGAAATACCACTTTGCCAATGAAGACACGCTGGCGCTTTCATACTATGACCGCACGCGCTTCCCGACACTGAAAGAACGCTATACCACGTCCAAACCGGCGTATAACCAGATAGCCATTGTTAATCCACAACTTAAGCCAGAACGCGCTCGCGGAGTGGATTTAACCTGGAATGGCGCTTTCACCCGCGCCTGGGGATTTGAAGTCAGCGTTTACTATAACCGGGTAAGTGACGCCATCCTTTCACACAATATCGATGCCGATACCATTCAAAACCAGAACAGCGGCACGGTAGATTACAGTGGCCTGGATGCCGGTATTAAGGGGAAAATCAGCAATGTACTGGATGTAGGATTGAGCTACGCTCTGATTCATGCCGATGCCAAACGCAAAGATATCGGCAAGATAACCGATCTGCCGACACAGACAATGACTGCATGGATGACACTCAAACCGTGGGAGCAGTTAAGCGTAACGCTGTCGGAAGAGGCGCGTTCCTCCAGCTACAGCAACAGCGACGGTACACAAAAAGCCGCCGGTTTTGCGGTGACCCACATTCGTGCCGATTACGCCTTAGGTCATGGCTTCAGCGTCAATGCGTCCGTCAATAACCTGTTTGATACGAAATATGCCTACAGCGAAGGGTTTATTGAAGAAGGGCGTAATTTCTGGGCAGGTGTGGAGTATACGTTCTGATTTGAAAGCGGATAGCGGCGTCAGCACCGCTATCCGCCTTATGAAAATCTTATTCTCTTCGCAGAAGGCGAAATACCCCCAGAACCAGGATAGCGCCGACCACCGCCACCAGGAAGCTGTGCAAATTAAAACCGCTGATGGAACCGCCAATGCCAAACATGGTCGCCAGCCAGCCGCCGACAACCGCACCGACTATCCCGAGAATACAGGTCAGGAAAAATCCACCACCATCACGCCCTGGCATGATCAGCTTGGCGATAATGCCGGCTATCAGGCCAAAAATAATCCAGGCAATAATTCCCATGTTCAGGCCCTCGTTTCGATGAATCGGACGCAGAAAATGTTTACGTCAACGCTCTAAGTATAGGCAAGGGCTGGATCGATGCTGGCGTCTGTCGGTTGATTTAAGATCAACGTGTAAAAAATATTCACGCATTTGTATTAAGTTTTGTTAATCACTACCGATAAACCAAAGACAGTTTGTCGGTCAGGAGTTTTTCCGCGTGAGTCATTACCATGAGCAGTTCCTGAAACAAAATCCGTTAGCAGTCCTGGGCGTTTTACGCGATTTGCACAAAGCCGCTGTTCCCTTGCGTATCAGTTGGTCAGGCGGTCAGTTGATCAGCAAAATACTGGCAATAAGCCCTGATAAACTGGTGCTGGATCACGGCAGTCAACCAGAAGACAATAATACAGCGCTTAAAGCGCAGCACATTACTATTACCGCCGAAACTCAGGGGGCGAAAGTCGAGTTTACTGTTGAACAATTACAGCAAAGTGAGTATTTGCAGCTTCCTGCGTTCATCACCACACTCCCTCCCGCCTTATGGTTTGTACAACGACGCCGATATTTTCGCATCTCCGCCCCACTTCATCCGCCTTATTATTGCCAGACCAAACTGGCAGATAACAGTACGTTACGTTTTCGCCTGTATGATTTATCGTTAGGTGGCATGGGCGCATTGCTGGAAACGGAAAAACCAGCCGGATTGCACGAAGGCATGCGCTTCGCACAGATTGAGGTCAACATGGGACAATGGGGAGTTTTTCACTTTGACGCCCAGTTACTGGCTATCAGCGAACGCAAATTGATTGATGGCAAAAATGAAACCATCTCCACTCCCCGTCTGAGCTTTCGTTTTCTTAACGTCGGCCCGACGGTGGAGCGGCAATTACAGCGAATTATTTTCTCACTCGAACGGGAAGCCCGGGAGAAAGCGGACAAAATACGCGACTGAGTTACATCGCATCCAGTGCCTGCTCGAGTTTGTAGATATAGCGCGGTGCCTGCGGTGCGGGATGATTTTTCGCTACATGCTCGAGGAACTCGTCAGCGTCCAGATCGTTGATTTTACTGATCGCCTTTTTCCGATCTGATGAGAAAGTCCGTAACAGCGCGCCAGCTCCGTTGGCGTATGACACCACCAGTGCATATTGCAGTACCTTCGGATCTTCAATTCCTGCCAGCGGGCCGGTTTCCAGAATATTCAGGTAAGCCGCCCCCATTGAGATATTGCGCTCCGGGTTTTTCAGTTCGCTGGTTGTCGGTTCGCCACTCCACCCCATGCGGCGATAAACATCACGTCCGGACGTTGAGGCTTTCAACTGCATCAGACCAATCGCATTCGACTTACTGACCGCGTTTGGGTTACCGCCCGATTCAATAGCGATAATCGCCGTGATCAATTGTGGATCGACACCCCAGGCCGCACCGGCCTTCTGGCTTATTGGCATCCACTTCATTGCACGTTGTACCGGAACTTTCGCGTTCCACGGCGGGTTCGTGTAGTCATGCTTAGATGAACAACCCGCTAATAACACAATCAAAAAGGCAAACCATCTCAATTTCACTTCATCTATCCTTATAGCCTGGAATCGCCGTTGAGGTGACAACAGCACACCTAAGCGGCATGATATACAATTCGTTTCTGTTGTCAGCAAGGAATTGCCATGTCTCAGTTTCACTTAATCGCCCCGTCGGGTTACTGCATTAATCAGCACGCCGCGCAGCGCGGTATTCAACGCCTGACGGATGCAGGTCATCAGGTCAATAACGTAGAGGTCATTGCCCGACGCTGTGAGCGTTTTGCTGGTACGGAAACGGAGCGACTGGAGGATATCAATGCCCTTGCCAGGCTGACGTCACCCAACACTATCGTACTGGCAGTACGCGGCGGTTACGGTGCCAGTCGCTTACTGGCAGACATTGACTGGCAGGCACTGGTAACTCGCCAACAACATGATCCGTTGCTCATCTGCGGGCATAGCGATTTTACGGCCATTCAGTGCGCTCTTCTGGCGCAAGGCAATGTCATCACCTTTAGCGGACCGATGCTGGTGGCGAATTTTGGCGCGGATGAGTTGAACGCCTTTACCGAGCACCATTTCTGGCTGGCGTTACGTAATGAAACGTTCGCCATTGAATGGCAAGGGGAAGGCCCGGCGTGTCAGAGCGAAGGCACGTTGTGGGGAGGCAACCTCGCGATGTTGATTTCGCTGATTGGTACGCCCTGGATGCCGCAAATCGAGAACGGCATTCTGGTGCTGGAGGATATCAACGAGCATCCTTTCCGCGTCGAGCGCATGTTGTTACAGCTTTATCACGCAGGTATTTTACATCGCCAGAGCGCGATCATTCTCGGTAGTTTCAGTGGCAGCGCGCCAAATGATTATGACGCGGGTTACAACCTGGAGTCAGTTTACGCGTTCTTGCGCTCTCGTCTGTCGATCCCACTCATCACCGGCCTCGATTTTGGTCATGAACAACGCACGGTTACACTGCCGTTGGGCGCACATGCCATACTCAATAACGATAAAAGAGGCACACGGATGACAATAAGCGGTCATCCTGTTCTGAAAGCGTAAAAAAATCACGCTTCAGGGCCAAGTAAAACGCTGTTTCTGCCGTGAATATGGTAGGGTTTATAGTACGAGACAGCGTAATCAGGAGTAACCGACCGTTGGATGCCGCAACAATCATTAGCCTTTTCATCTTAGGCTCCATCCTTGTCACCAGTAGTATTTTACTTAGTTCATTTTCTTCCCGCCTTGGCATTCCGATTCTGGTTATTTTCCTGGCGATTGGCATGTTGGCGGGCGTCGATGGCGTCGGCGGCATTCCGTTTGATAATTATCCTTTTGCCTACATGGTAAGTAATCTGGCGCTGGCAATTATTTTGCTCGACGGCGGGATGCGAACCCAGGCCAGCTCATTTCGCGTTGCATTAGGTCCGGCGCTTTCACTGGCGACAGTCGGCGTGCTTATCACCTCCGGTTTAACCGGCATGATGGCGGCGTGGTTGTTTAATCTTGATTTGATTGAAGGCTTATTAATCGGTGCCATTGTCGGCTCCACCGACGCCGCAGCGGTCTTTTCTCTGCTTGGCGGCAAGGGACTTAACGAACGTGTTGGCTCAACGCTGGAGATAGAATCCGGCAGCAATGATCCGATGGCCGTCTTTCTGACGATTACCTTGATTGCGATGATCCAGCATCATGAAAGCACTATTAGCTGGATGTTCGTTGTCGATATTCTGCAGCAATTTGGGCTGGGAATTGTGATCGGTCTTGGCGGTGGTTATTTACTGCTGCAAATGATTAACCGCATTGCTCTGCCTGCGGGCTTGTATCCATTGCTGGCATTAAGCGGCGGTATCCTGATTTTCTCTTTAACCACGGCGCTGGAAGGCAGCGGTATTCTGGCAGTTTATCTGTGCGGTTTTCTGCTGGGTAATCGCCCGATTCGCAACCGCTACGGCATTCTGCAAAATTTCGACGGCCTCGCCTGGCTGGCACAAATCGCCATGTTCCTCGTGCTCGGCCTGTTGGTTAATCCGAGCGACCTGCTGCCTATTGCCATTCCGGCGCTCATATTGTCCGCATGGATGATTTTCTTCGCCCGTCCCCTGTCGGTATTTGCCGGATTATTACCGTTCCGCGGCTTCAATCTGCGCGAACGGGTGTTTATCAGTTGGGTGGGATTACGCGGCGCGGTGCCGATCATTCTGGCAGTATTTCCGATGATGGCGGGGCTGGAAAATGCGCGCTTGTTCTTTAACGTCGCCTTCTTCGTGGTGCTGGTTTCACTGCTATTACAGGGAACATCACTCTCGTGGGCAGCGAAAAAAGCCAAAGTCGTGGTTCCGCCCGTCGGACGTCCTGTATCACGCGTTGGCCTGGATATTCACCCGGAAAACCCGTGGGAGCAGTTTGTTTATCAGTTAAGTGCCGATAAATGGTGCGTGGGTGCGGCACTGCGCGATCTGCATATGCCAAAAGAGACGCGTATTGCGGCACTGTTTCGTGATAACCAGTTGCTTCATCCCACCGGCAGCACCCGACTGCGCGAAGGCGATGTGCTGTGTGTAATTGGTCGGGAGCGCGATCTTCCGGCGCTCGGTAAACTGTTCAGCCAGTCGCCGCCAGTCGCGCTGGATCAACGCTTCTTTGGTGACTTCATTCTCGAAGCCAGCGCCAAATATGCTGATGTGGCGCTGATATATGGTCTGGAAGACGGCCGGGAATATCGCGATAAACAGCAAACACTGGGTGAAATTGTTCAGCAGTTGTTAGGCGCGGCACCGGTTGTCGGTGACCAGGTGGAGTTTGCCGGGATGATCTGGACGGTGGCTGAGAAAGAAGATAATGCCGTGTTGAAGATCGGCGTTCGGGTGGCAGAGGACGAAGCCGAATCTAAAATTTGATGTAGTTTGTATCGCCGGATGCGACGCTGTGCGTCTTATCCGGCTAACAGCAAGTTACACCGTCACAACTGGCACGCGTAACGCCAGCGCGCACATCAACTCATAGCCTACCGTTCCGGCAGCGGCGGCGACATCATCAATTTTGATCTCCTTGCCCCACAGCTCAACCGGCGTACCAATTCCCGCCTGCGGGCAAGGCGTCAAATCAACCGCCAGCATATCCATCGAGACTGTCCCTATCGTCATGGTGCGTACTCCGTCCACTAAAACAGGTGTACCGGTTGGCGCATGACGCGGATAACCATCGGCGTATCCGGCGGCGACAATGCCAATTCGCTGCTCATCGCGCGCGGTATAGTGACCGCCATAGCCCACACGATCTCCTGCTTTTAGTGTCTGGATACCAATAATCTCGCTGCTTAATGTCATTACCGGACGTAATCCAGTATTGGCAATATCCCGCCACTGACCGGACGGCGAAGCGCCATACAAAATAATGCCTGGTCGAACCCAGTCAAAATGCGCTTCCGGATGCCACAGGGTTGCCGCCGAGTTAGACAACGAACGCCGACACTCCAGCCCTTCTGCTGCTCGCTCAATACGCGCCATCGCCGTAGAAATCCCATCAGGATGCTCCGCATCGGCAAAATGCGACATCAGCGTCATTTCGCCAACATTCGCCATCGCCCGCAATTGCTGCCAGACGGTAAGCATGCGCTCAGGCATGAAGCCCAGCCGATTCATCCCGCTGTTCACTTTAAGATAAATATCCAGCGGTGCCTTTAGTCGCGCGTTTTGCAACGCTTTGAGCTGCCAGTTGCTGTGTACACAGGTGGTCAGCCGGTACTGGTCATAAATTTCCAGATCCTGAGCATGGAAAAATCCCTCCAGCATCAGGATCGGCCCTTTCCAGCCGCGCTCGCGTAACGTTATCGCCTCTTCCAGATTAAGTAATGCAAAGCCATCGGTGGCCCCGAGCGCGCTCCAGATACGCTCGACACCGTGACCATACGCGTTGGCTTTTACCACCGACCAGACACGCGCATGCGGCGCGGCCTGGCGAACAATGGTCAGATTCTGTTTTAATGCCTGCAGATCGAGGCTGGCCTGTATCGGTCTGGTCATCTCGCGTCCTTAGCTGTGCGCGCCATGTAAATGACCCGGGCGCGATGGCGTAAATCCACGGCTGTAGCGCGCCACGCTTAAATCCTCATACGGGATAGCGGGCGTGCGACCAGAGAGCAGATCGCTTAACAACTGACCAGAACCGCAAGCCATCGTCCAGCCGAGCGTGCCGTGACCGGTATTCAGCCACAAATTTTTAAAGCGTGTACGCCCCACAACCGGCGTGCCATCTGGCGTCATCGGGCGTAGCCCCGTCCAGAACGTGGCCTGCTCAACATGACCGCCGCGCGGATAGAGATCGCGAACCACCATCTCCAGCGTTTCACGGCGCGGCTGTAGCAGTTCAGTATTAAAGCCAACAATTTCCGCCATTCCGCCGACACGGATGCGATTATCGAAACGTGTAATGGCAATTTTGTAGGTTTCATCGAGAATAGTGGACACCGGCGCACCATCTTCTTGTGCAATAGGAATGGTCAGCGAGTAACCTTTCAGCGGGTAGACCGGAATATCAACAATGCCTTTGAGCATCGCTGTCGAGTAAGAACCAAATGCCATCACATACGCATCGGCCTTAATCACTTCATCACCACACTTCACGCCATAGATCTGCTCACCGTCGCAAAGCAGTTGATCGACAGGCGTATTAAAGCGGAATTTAACCCCCGCCTGTTCCGCCATTCGCGCTAAATTCTGGGTAAAGAGCTGGCAATCGCCGGTTTCGTCATTGGGCAGTTGCAGGCCACCGGTGAGTTTGTGTGCCACTTCGGCCAGCGCTGGCTCCACTTCCGCCAGACGGCTGGATCCCAGTAGTTTGTACGGCACACCAGCATCTTCCAGAACGGCAATATCGCGAGTCGCGTTTTCATATTGTTGTTCGGTACGGAACAGTTGCAGCGTCCCGCCCTGCCGCCCTTCATACTGGATGTTAGTCTCAGCACGTAATGTTTTCAGGCAATCACGGCTGTATTCCGCCAGGCGCACCATCCGCCCTTTGTTTTCCATGTAGTGGCTGGTGTCGCAGTTACGTAACATTTGCCACATCCATTTCAACTGAAATTGCGTACCGTCGAGACGAACCGCCAGCGGTGCATGGCGCTGAAACATCCATTTAATCGCCTTCAACGGCACACCTGGCGCCGCCCACGGTGCCGCATAACCAGGCGAGATTTGCCCGGCATTTGCTGCGCTGGTTTCCAGGGCTGCTCCCGGTTCCCGATCAATAACGGTGACCTCATGTCCTGCCTGATTTAAATACCAGGCGCTGGCAACGCCTACCACACCACTTCCCAGTATGACAACTCGCATAGCCACTCCGATAACGGTAGATACAGTAAAAGAACAATAATCTAATTACATCTTGATAACCTAGATGAAAATATTATTCAACATATGGCTTTTTTATGGTGAGCTGGCTCACATCTCCCTGACGCTGTGGGAATATGCCGTCTTTGGTATCTCCTGCTGAAGGTGCTTTTTATCCAGCAGAAAATTCCGTTCAGAGGCTGATTATTGGCACTACGATAATAAGAAATCGCAAAGAAAAAAATTCTCCGGCGACGCGGTTTTTAACGGGTGTTCTATGCTTGAAATGAGGTCCTCCACACAGAGAGTACCGACAACAATGAGGTGCGCGTATGGCGACGATCGATTCTATGAATAAGGACACCACACGTTTGAGCGATGGACCCGACTGGACGTTCGAGCTGCTGGATATTTATCTGGCAGAGATAGACCGGGTGGCGAAACTCTATCGGCTGGATACCTACCCGCACCAGATTGAAGTGATCACCTCAGAACAGATGATGGATGCCTACTCCAGCGTCGGTATGCCGATTAACTATCCGCACTGGTCATTTGGTAAGAAGTTTATCGAAACTGAGCGCCTGTATAAGCATGGCCAACAAGGGCTGGCCTATGAAATTGTCATAAACTCTAACCCGTGTATCGCTTACCTGATGGAAGAGAACACCATTACCATGCAGGCGCTGGTGATGGCGCATGCCTGTTACGGCCATAACTCTTTCTTCAAAAACAATTATTTATTCCGTAGCTGGACCGATGCCAGTTCGATTGTCGATTACCTGATTTTCGCCCGCAAATACATTACCGAGTGCGAAGAACGTTATGGCGTTGATGAGGTAGAAAAGCTGCTGGACTCGTGCCATGCGCTGATGAACTACGGAGTGGATCGTTACAAACGCCCGCAAAAAATCTCGCTGCAAGAGGAGAAAGCCCGGCAGAAAAGCCGCGAAGAGTATCTGCAAAGTCAGGTCAATATGCTCTGGCGTACCCTGCCGAAACGCGAAGAAGAGAAAACCGTTGCCGAAGCGCGCCGCTATCCTTCCGAACCACAAGAAAACCTGCTCTATTTTATGGAGAAAAATGCCCCACTGCTGGAATCATGGCAGCGTGAGATCCTGCGCATTGTGCGTAAGGTGAGCCAGTATTTTTATCCGCAAAAACAGACTCAGGTGATGAACGAAGGCTGGGCCACCTTCTGGCACTACACCATCCTTAACCATCTGTACGATGAAGGGAAAGTGACCGAACGCTTTATGCTGGAGTTCTTGCATAGTCACACCAATGTGGTCTTCCAGCCGCCGTATAACAGCCCGTGGTACAGCGGCATTAACCCGTATGCCCTCGGATTCGCCATGTTCCAGGATATTAAGCGGATTTGTCAGTCACCAACGGAAGAAGACAAATACTGGTTCCCGGATATCGCCGGTTCTGACTGGCTGGAAACGCTGCATTTCGCGATGCGTGATTTCAAAGATGAGAGCTTTATCAGTCAATTCCTGTCACCGAAGGTAATGCGTGACTTCCGCTTCTTCACCGTGCTGGATGATGATCGGCATAATTATCTGGAAATTTCTGCCATTCATAATGAGGAAGGTTATCGGGAGATCCGTAACCGATTATCGTCGCAATATAACTTAAGCAATCTGGAGCCGAATATTCAGATCTGGAACGTGGATTTGCGCGGCGACCGTTCGCTGATTCTACGCTACATTCCGCATAACCGCGCTCCGCTGGATCGGGGACGTAAAGAGGTGCTGAAACATGTGCATCGTTTGTGGGGATTTGATGTGACGCTGGAGCAGCAAAACGAAGATGGCAGCGTCGAGTTGCTGGAACGTTGCCCGCCAAGAATGGGAAATCTGTAAAAAGTCCTCCTCATTTGAGGAGGACTCATTTTTGCCTGATGTGGCGTACAAAGTATCGAAAATTCAATATATTGCAAGAACAACGTAGGCCTGATAAGCATAGCGCATCAGGCAATTACGCGTTTGTCATCAGTCTGGATGGATTATCGCCCCTGAATGGCTAAATCACCTGGCAAGTTCTTCTGCATCCGGTGCCAAATCTCGCCACTCTCATGCCCATAGCGACGCACCGTTTCGTAAACCTGATCGTGCGCGCCTTCACTGCACAATGCCGACAGCTTGTGGTAGAAACCCAGCGCCAGACTGCGCGCTTCCGGATTAGCAAAATAGTGACGACCAATGCGCGTATACAACCCTTTCATCCCGTTAATGATCAGGCCGTAAATCGGGTTGCCAGAGGCAAACGCCAGACCGCGGAAAATGTTGTAATCCAGATCAGCAAAAGCATCGGCGTGATCGGCCACTTCATTGGCGGTTGCCAGCACTTCCTGCGCTTTATCAGGGTGCTGACGAAACGCGGTGCGAATAAAAATAGTTGAAATATTGGTACGCACTGACAGCAAATTATCAATAAGTTGCGGCACACTTTCGTGGTCGAGTCGCGCCAGTGTTTCAAGGATATTTAAACCGGAGGTTTCCCAGAAATTATTCACCTTCGTTGGCTTGCCATGTTGAATAGTCAACCAGCCATCTCGTGCCAGTCGCTGCAACACTTCACGTAACGTCGTACGCGTTACGCCAATTAATTCTGAAAGTTCACGTTCTGCGGGCAAAATAGTCCCGGGTGGGAAGCGGTTATTCCAGATACTTTCAATAATGTACTCTTCCGCGAAACCTGCCGGGCTTTGCGCCTTAATGACCATAGTGAGATTTCCATAACACAGCAAAACAAAGTTGGACTCATCATACCAGAGGGCTAACTACGCTGATAGCAGACAAAAAGAAGAAAAAAGGGATCAGGGCTTCATTTTCCGCATCTCTTTCCGCTTGACTATCAAGACTTGCCTCACTCCTGCCTGGCCGTTAAGCTTTGCGTTCTAACATAAAAACATCATTTATTATTTGTAAGGTAAGGGAAACCATCATGGAGATCTCCTGGGGCCGCGCGTTATGGCGCAATTTTTTGGGCCAGTCACCTGACTGGTACAAACTTGCCCTCATTATTTTCTTAATTGTTAACCCGTTAATTTTCCTCATCAGCCCTTTCGTTGCTGGCTGGCTGTTGGTAGCGGAATTTATTTTCACCCTGGCGATGGCGCTCAAATGCTATCCGCTACTGCCTGGCGGCCTGTTGGCTATCGAAGCGGTATTCATAGGCATGACCAGCGCGGAACACGTCCGTGAAGAGGTGGCGGCGAATCTTGAAGTCTTGCTGCTACTGATGTTTATGGTGGCGGGTATCTATTTTATGAAACAGCTATTGCTGTTCATCTTTACCCGCTTGCTGTTAAGCATTCGCTCCAAGATGCTGTTATCGCTCTCTTTTTGTGTGGCGGCTGCGTTTCTCTCCGCGTTCCTGGATGCCTTAACTGTAGTGGCCGTGGTGATCAGCGTTGCGGTGGGTTTTTATGGTATTTATCACCGAGTGGCTTCTTCCCGTGCCGAAGATACCGATCTGCAAGACGACAGCCATATCGACAAGCATTACAAGGTGGTGCTGGAGCAGTTCCGTGGTTTTCTGCGTAGCCTGATGATGCACGCGGGTGTCGGTACTGCATTAGGCGGTGTGATGACCATGGTCGGTGAACCGCAAAACCTGATTATTGCGAAAGCTGCTGGCTGGCATTTTGGCGATTTCTTCCTGCGCATGTCACCGGTAACCGTCCCGGTTCTGATTTGTGGTTTGTTAACCTGCCTGTTAGTGGAGAAAATGCGTTGGTTTGGCTACGGTGAAACGCTGCCGGAGAAAGTCCGCGAAGTGCTGCAGCAGTTTGACGATCAAAGCCGTAACCAGCGTACACGTCAGGATAAAATTCGCCTGATTGTCCAGGCGATTATCGGCGTCTGGCTGGTCACCGCGCTGGCGTTGCATCTGGCGGAAGTCGGCCTGATTGGTTTGTCTGTCATTATTCTGACTACATCACTGACCGGTGTCACTGATGAACATGCTATCGGCAAAGCCTTCACCGAATCTCTGCCATTCACTGCACTGTTGACGGTCTTTTTCTCGGTAGTTGCGGTGATTATCGACCAACAACTGTTCTCCCCAATTATCCAGTTTGTATTGCAGGCATCAGAACACGCCCAGCTATCGCTGTTCTATATCTTCAACGGTTTGCTGTCTTCCATTTCGGATAACGTCTTTGTGGGAACGATTTATATCAACGAAGCCAAAGCAGCAATGGAGAGCGGCGCTATCAGTATGAAGCAATATGAACTGCTGGCCGTCGCCATTAACACCGGGACCAACCTGCCATCCGTCGCCACGCCGAACGGACAAGCTGCGTTCTTGTTCCTGTTAACCTCCGCTCTCGCGCCATTGATACGTCTTTCTTATGGCCGCATGGTATGGATGGCTCTGCCCTACACCCTCGTACTGACCCTCGTCGGGCTACTCTGCGTAGAGTTTACTCTTGCCCCTGTAACTGAATGGTTTATGCAAATGGGGTGGATAGCAACGCTTTGATAACAACTTACCGGGCATATTCATGCCCGGTTTGCCTTTCCGCCCGATAATTGTTCAATTACATCCTATTTTTACTCCCTCCTGGTGGCGCAACGAATGAATTGGTTTAAACTGCGCATTCGATGCATATTGCAGGGAAATTATTATGTTGCGATTTTTGAACCAATGTTCACAGGGGCGGGGTGCTTGGTTGTTAATGGCGCTTACCGCTCTGGCACTGGAACTGACGGCGCTGTGGTTCCAGCATGTGATGTTATTGAAACCTTGCGTGCTCTGTATTTATGAACGCTGCGCGTTATTCGGTGTTCTGGGTGCCGCGTTGATTGGCGCTATCGCCCCGAAAACGCCGCTGCGTTATGTGGCGATGATTATCTGGTTGTATAGCGCGTTTCGTGGTGTGCAGTTAACTTACGAACACACCATGCTCCAGCTCTATCCTTCGCCGTTTATGACCTGTGATTTCATGGTTCGCTTCCCAGACTGGCTGCCGCTGGATAAATGGGTGCCACAAGTGTTTGTCGCCTCTGGTGATTGCGCTGAGCGTCAGTGGGAGTTTTTAGGTCTGGATATGCCGCAGTGGTTGCTCGGTATTTTTGTTGCTTACCTGATTGTCGCAGTGCTGGTGGTGATTTCCCAGCCATTTAAAGCGAAAAAACGTGACCTGTTTGGTCGCTAATCAATCAGGCGCTCCTGCGGGAGCGCCTGTCTCGATTCATCCTGTCAATAATTCAATGCCAGATGCGACGTTAACGCTTTATCCGCTCTACGGCATTTCTGGCGGTGTAATCCCGAAGTGGTTCCACGCCCGCACTGTCGCCATACGCCCGCGCGGTGTACGCTGCAAAAAGCCTTGCTGAATCAAATAAGGTTCCAGCACATCCTCAATAGTTTCACGCTCTTCGCCAATGGCTGCAGCCAGGTTATCCAGGCCAACCGGACCACCGAAGAATTTATCGATTACCGCCAGCAATAACTTGCGATCCATATAATCGAAACCTTCTGCATCGACATTAAGCATATCCAGCGCCTGGGCGGCGATATCTGCCGAGATGGTGCCATCATGCTTCACTTCGGCAAAATCACGCACACGACGCAGCAAACGATTAGCGATACGTGGCGTACCTCGCGCCCGGCGAGCGACTTCCAGTGCGCCATCGTCACTCATCTCAAGCCCCATAAACCGTGCGCTACGACTGACGATATATTGCAGATCAGGCACCTGGTAAAACTCCAGGCGCTGCACTATACCGAAACGGTCACGCAATGGCGATGTCAATGAGCCAGCACGCGTGGTCGCGCCAATCAGGGTGAACGGTGGTAGATCGATTTTTATCGAACGCGCTGCCGGGCCTTCACCAATCATAATATCCAACTGGTAATCTTCCATCGCCGGATACAGCACCTCTTCCACGACTGGCGAGAGACGATGGATCTCATCAATAAACAGCACATCGTGCGGTTCAAGGTTGGTCAGCATTGCCGCCAGGTCACCCGCCTTTTCCAGTACCGGACCAGACGTTGTGCGTAAATTGACGCCCATTTCATTGGCAACGATATTGGCTAACGTGGTTTTTCCCAGGCCAGGAGGACCAAAAATCAATAGATGATCGAGGGCATCGCCGCGCAGTTTCGCCGCTTTGATGAAAATCTCCATCTGCGAACGGACCTGCGGCTGACCAACATACTCTTCCAGTAATTTGGGGCGAATAGCGCGATCTACCACATCTTCCGGCAAGGTCGTACCGGCAGAAATCAGACGGTCTGCTTCAATCATCCTTTACCTCATAACGCGGCGCGCAGGGCTTCGCGAATTAATGTTTCACTGCTGGCATCAGGACGAGCGATTTTGCTCACCATGCGGCTGGCTTCTTGTGGTTTATAGCCCAGCGCCACCAGCGCAGCAACCGCTTCCTGCTCGGCATCGTCGGTTGCCGGGCTTGCCGGTGAGGTCAACACCAGATCGGCAGCCGGTGTAAACAGATCGCCGTGCAGGCCTTTAAAGCGATCTTTCATTTCAACAATCAGCCGTTCGGCAGTTTTTTTACCTATGCCAGGTAATTTCACCAGTGCTGCAGGATCCTCACGCTCAACGGCATTAACAAACTGCTGCGCTGACATACCAGAGAGGATCGCCAGTGCCAGTTTCGGCCCCACACCGTTGGTTTTAATCAGTTCTTTAAACAGCGTGCGTTCTTGCTTATTGTTAAAACCGTACAGTAACTGCGCGTCTTCACGTACTACAAAGTGGGTGAAGACTATCGTTTCCTGGCCCGCTTCAGGGAGTTCATAAAAACAGGTCATCGGCATATGCACTTCATAGCCTACGCCGCCCACTTCAAGTAACACCAGCGGGGGTTGTTTTTCCAGAATGATGCCTCTCAGCCTGCCTATCACATGACGCTCCTGCGTAATGAATCAAAGATAATGCTGTATGATAAAAAAATGCTGGATAGATATCCAGCGAAGGATGCAGAAAAATTGCGAGGCGTCTCGATGAACGGAGAATTGTCACTGCATAATTCATTCTCCAGGTCATATTGAAAGCAAATATTTTATATATTAAATATTCAGGTAAAAGACCCCAAAAAAAATAAACTTGACTATACCTGCGATAAAAAAATATTTTATGTTATTAAACATATTTAAATTTATTTCAATGGAATGATAAAGTGAATATTAATTATCCTGCTGAATATGAAACTGGTGATATTGTATTTACATGTATAGGTGCCGCATTATTCGGCCAAATTTCTGCCGCATCAAATTGCTGGAGTAATCACGTCGGGATCATTATCGGTCATGACGGCGATGATTTTCTGGTCGCAGAAAGCCGTGTTCCCCTCTCCACCATCACCACACTGTCCCATTTTATTAAACGTTCTTCTCACCAACGCTATGCCGTAAAGCGATTAGGTGCAGGGCTGACAGAACAGCAAAAACAAAGGCTGATAGAACAGGTTCCCTCTCGACTGCGCAAGCTCTATCACACCGGGTTTAAATATGAGTCATCTCGCCAGTTCTGCTCAAAGTTTGTCTTTGATATTTATAAAGAAGCATTATGTATTCCGGTAGGCGAGATAGAAACTTTTGAAGAGTTATTACACCGCAATCCACATGCAAAACTTACTTTCTGGAAATTCTGGTTTTTAGGCTCAATTCCGTGGGCGCGAAAAACCGTAACGCCAGCGAGTTTGTGGCATCATCCGGGTCTGGTGTTGATTCATGCCGAAGGAGTAGATACGCCTCAGCCTGAACTGACCGAGGCAGTATAATTTAACGCAGTCGCCCGCGAGCCAGATTCAGCCGCGATTCGCTCATCTGCATCGCATTCTGACTGATATGGCAGTGGGTGATGGCAATTGCCAGCGCATCAGCGGCGTCTGCCTGCGGGTTAGCGGGAAGTTTCAGCAAGGTGCGAACCATATGCTGCACCTGGCTTTTCTCGGCACTGCCAATACCCACCACGGTTTGCTTTACCTGGCGAGCGGCATACTCAAATACCGGCAATTCCTGATTCACCGCTGCCACAATCGCCACACCACGCGCCTGCCCCAGTTTCAGGGCAGAATCGGCGTTCTTCGCCATAAAGACTTGTTCGATTGCGAAATAATCTGGCTGGAACTGGGTGATGATTTCCGTCACGCCTGCATAAATGAGCTTCAGACGAGACGGTAAATCATCCACTTTGGTGCGTATGCATCCGCTACCCAGGTAGGACAGTTGTCTGCCCACCTGGCGGATAACGCCGTAACCGGTAACGCGTGAACCCGGGTCAATGCCGAGAATAATCGCCATCACGCGTCTCCGTTTTGTTGTTTAGCCGGCCTCATCAGAGGGTCGCTGCAACCTCATCAGAGATCTCACCGTTATGGTAAACTTCCTGCACGTCGTCGCAGTCTTCCAGCATATCGATCAGACGCATCAGTTTCGGTGCGGTTTCTGCATCCATATCAGCTTTGGTTGACGGGATCATAGATACTTCCGCGCTATCTGCTTTCAGACCTGCCGCTTCCAGAGCGTCGCGTACTTTACCCATCTCTTCCCATGCGGTGTAAACGTCAATCGCGCCGTCATCATAGGTCACAACGTCTTCAGCACCTGCTTCCAGCGCCGCTTCCATAATGGTGTCTTCGTCACCTTTCTCGAAGGAGATCACACCTTTTTTGCTGAACAGATAAGCCACGGAACCGTCAGTACCGAGGTTGCCACCACATTTGCTGAATGCGTGACGCACTTCAGCAACGGTACGGTTGCGGTTGTCAGAGAGACATTCAATCATGATTGCAGTGCCACCAGGACCGTAACCTTCGTAGATGATGGTTTCCATGTTCGCATCATCATCACCGCCCACACCACGTGCAATTGCGCGGTTCAGGGTGTCACGGGTCATGTTGTTAGACAGTGCTTTATCAATGGCAGCACGCAGACGCGGGTTAGCATCCGGATCGCCACCACCCAGTTTAGCTGCGGTCACCAGCTCACGAATGATTTTAGTGAAGATTTTACCGCGCTTAGCATCCTGCGCAGCTTTACGATGTCTGGTGTTGGCCCATTTACTATGACCTGCCATAAAAATATCTCCAAAATAACTATACACTTGATCCTTCAGGCTGCCTGCGTTAGCGGCTCTCGTTTACCACCTTGATACAGCTCGAAGGATTTTGTGTATACGCCTTCTCAGGCTAAGTTAATTACAAATTGTTCAATCGCCTGTCGGTTGCTCCACGACTTAGTAAGCGCCGCCGCAGCGGGCGCATCAAGCCATTGGTATGCCAGATGTTCAGTAAAAACAATCTGGCGCTCGTGTGGTAGCGCAAGACAGAACCATGATTCCGTATTACGCGTCACGCCCGGCGCATAGCGATGACGCAAATGTGAAAAAATTTCAAACTCTACCGTGCGCTGACAGTCAATTAAGGTCAGTTGTTCAGCAACAACATCAATGGTGACCTCTTCCTTTACTTCGCGCATAGCAGCTTGCGGCGCGGTTTCACCCTCCTCCACACTGCCGGTTACCGACTGCCAGAAGTCAGGATCGTCACGCCGCTGTAACATCAGCACCCGTTTCGTATCTTGTGCGTAAATGACCACTAAGATCGAAACGGGACGCTTATACACTTTATCCTTCACGCTGCCTCTTCGTTGGCTGCTTTCGCTCATCCCATTCACATAGTTATCTATGCTCATGGGAGTTCACTCAGTTGCCGCCTCGATGCACCGCAAATGATTTCGTGTATTTTATTCATATCAGTTATTCTCAGCCTTCTTGACAACCTGAATGCTCAGCTCAGCCAGTGCAGTCGGGTTGGCAAAGCTCGGGGCTTCAGTCATCAGACACGCTGCCGCCGTTGTTTTCGGGAAGGCGATAACGTCACGGATGTTGTCGGTGCCGGTCAGCAGCATGGTCAGACGGTCAAGACCGAATGCCAAACCTGCGTGCGGCGGCGTACCATATTTCAGGGCATCGAGCAGGAAGCCGAATTTCTCGCGCTGTTCTTCTTCGGTGATACCCAGAATGCCAAACACCGTCTGCTGCATATCACCATTATGGATACGCACAGAGCCACCGCCCACTTCGTAACCATTGATGACCATATCGTAAGCGTTCGCCACCGCATTTTCCGGTGCCGCTTTCAGCTCGGCGGCAGTCATGTCTTTCGGTGAGGTGAACGGATGGTGCATTGCCGTCAGGCCGCCTTCGCCATCGTCTTCAAACATCGGGAAGTCGATAACCCACAGCGGTGCCCATTTGCTTTCGTCGGTCAGGCCAAGATCTTTACCGACTTTCAGACGCAGTGCGCCCATCGCGTCGGCAACAATTTTCTTGTTGTCGGCACCGAAGAAAATCATATCGCCATCTTGTGCGGCGGTACGATCCAGGATGGCTTCGATGATTTCAGCGTTGAGGAATTTCGCTACCGGGCTGTTGATACCTTCCAGACCTTTCGCGCGTTCGTTGACTTTGATGTAAGCCAGACCTTTCGCGCCGTAGATTTTGACGAAGTTACCGTATTCGTCGATCTGCTTACGGGTCAGCGATGCCCCGCCCGGAACTCGCAGAGCAGCAACACGGCCTTTCGGATCGTTCGCTGGCCCCGCGAATACCGCAAACTCAACGGATTTCAGCAGGTCGGCAACGTCGGTCAGTTCCATCGGGTTACGCAGATCCGGTTTATCAGAACCATAACGGCGTTCAGCTTCCGCAAAGGTCATTACCGGGAAATCGCCCAGATCTACGCCCTTCACTTCCAGCCACAGATGACGCACCAGGGCTTCCATGACTTCACGCACTTGCGGCGCGGTCATGAAAGAAGTTTCCACATCGATCTGGGTAAATTCAGGCTGACGATCAGCACGCAGGTCTTCGTCACGGAAACACTTAACGATCTGATAGTAGCGGTCGAAACCGGACATCATCAGCAACTGTTTGAACAACTGCGGAGACTGCGGCAGCGCGTAGAATTTACCTTTGTGCACACGAGACGGCACCAGGTAGTCACGTGCGCCTTCCGGCGTCGCTTTGGTCAGCATCGGAGTTTCGATGTCGAGGAAGCCGTGGTCATCCATAAAACGGCGCACCAGGCTAGTAATTTTAGCGCGCGTTTTCAGGCGTTGAGCCATTTCCGGACGACGCAGGTCGAGGTAGCGGTATTTCAGACGCGCTTCTTCGGTGTTGACGTGGTTAGAGTCAAGCGGCAGAACGTCTGCGCGGTTGATGATGGTCAGCGAAGACGCCAGCACTTCGATTTCGCCGGTCGCCATATCGCGGTTGATATTTTTTTCGTCACGCGCACGCACGGTGCCCGTTACCTGAATGCAGAACTCATTACGCAGTTCGGAGGCCAGCTTTAACGCGTCCGCACGATCCGGATCGAAAAATACCTGCACGATACCTTCGCGGTCGCGCATATCGATGAAGATCAGGCTACCAAGATCACGACGACGGTTGACCCAACCACACAGAGTCACCTGCTGCCCCACGTGGGACAAACGGAGCTGTCCACAATATTCTGTACGCATGAGATATCCCTTAACTTAGCTGCCGGCGGATGTCCCCTGCTGCGCAGGTGACCTAAGTCGCAGCGTTAGCTGTATGTCACAACTGAATGAAAAAAGGCGGCTATTATACTGGAAATTCTGCCGCACCGTAAGAGTCTGGCCCGCTCTGGAACGACTCGTTACCACTTTATATCAGGCCTGGAATCAGACTCTACCCTTGTTTGCTATAAAGGTGTTGCCTGAACACATAAAAATTAACAAAATTTGTCATCCTGCCATCGGCTAATCGCAT
Source organism: Escherichia sp. MOD1-EC5950 (assembly GCF_002965345.1). Lineage (NCBI taxonomy): Bacteria > Pseudomonadati > Pseudomonadota > Gammaproteobacteria > Enterobacterales > Enterobacteriaceae > Escherichia > Escherichia sp. MOD1-EC5950. The sequence goes on along the minus strand of NZ_PTSR01000003.1, from coordinate 52,635 downwards.
TAAGGTGAGAGGTACGATTTTGTTTTATCAGGAGAGATCATGCTTGAGCTTAATGCTAAAACCACTGCGCTGGTGGTGATTGATTTACAGGAAGGCATTTTGCCTTTTGCCGGTGGCCCACATACTGCCGAGGATGTTGTTAATCGCGCCGGAAAACTGGCGGCGAAATTTCGCGCAAACGGACAGTCCGTATTTCTGGTGCGCGTCGGCTGGTCTGCCGATTATGCCGAAGCATTGAAACAGCCGGTTGATACGCCTTCGCCTGCCAAAACGTTGCCGGAGAACTGGTGGCGGCATCCTGCGGCGTTAGGTGCAACTGACAGCGATATTGAAATCATTAAACGTCAATGGGGTGCGTTTTACGGTACGGATCTGGAGTTGCAATTACGCCGTCGTGGCATTGACACCATTGTCTTGTGTGGGATTTCAACCAATATCGGCGTTGAGTCCACCGCCCGTAACGCGTGGGAGTTAGGGTTTAATCTGGTGATCGCTGAAGACGCCTGTAGCGCCGCCAGTACCGAACAGCACAACAACAGCATCAACCATATCTACCCGCGCATTGCCCGTGTGCGTCGCGTGGAAGAGATCCTCAACGCGTTATGATTTATATCGGTCTGCCGCAATGGTCGCATCCAAAATGGGTGCGGTTGGGGATCTCCAGCCTGGAAGAGTACGCCCGCCATTTTAACTGCGTGGAGGGCAACACGACCCTTTATGCTCTGCCAAAGCCGGAAGTGGTTCTGCGCTGGCGCGAGCAAACCAGCGATGATTTTCGTTTTTGTTTTAAATTTCCGGCGACCATTTCGCACCAGGCCGCATTGCGACATTGCGATGATTTAGTAGCAGAATTTTTAACCCGCATGTCACCGTTAGCGCCGCGCATTGGGCAATACTGGCTGCAACTGCCCGCCACATTTGGCCCCCGGGATCTGTCTGCACTGTGGCACTTTCTCGATTCCCTTCCTCGCGAATTTACCTATGGTGTGGAAGTTCGTCATCCGCTGTTTTTTGCCAAAGAGGTAGAGGAACAAACGCTTAATCGCGGTTTGCATCAGCGCGGCGTTAATCGGGTGATTTTAGACAGCCGTCCGGTTCATGCAGCGCGTCCGCATAATGAAGCCATTCGCGACGCGCAACGGAAAAAGCCCAAAGTTCCGGTTCATGCCGTATTAACAGCGACAAACCCACTGATCCGTTTTATCGGCAGCGATGATATGACGCAAAATCGGGAATTATTTCAGGTCTGGTTACAAAAATTAGCACAGTGGCACCAGACCACCACGCCTTATCTTTTTTTACATACGCCAGATATTGCCCAGGCACCGGAACTGGTACATACCCTTTGGGAAGACTTACGTAAGACACTTCCAGAGATCGGAGCAGTTCCGGCTATTCCACAGCAATCTTCTCTTTTCTGAAATTGCCACCTATCATAGACAGGAGCCATCGGCCATTTTAAAGGGAGTTTGTATGGTAAGCGCGCTGTATGCCGTTTTAGGTGCGTTGTTATTAATGAAGTTCTCTTTTGATGTTGTTCGCCTGCGAATGCAATATCGCGTTGCCTATGGTGACGGCGGTTTTAGCGAACTGCAAAGCGCCATTCGCATTCACGGTAACGCGGTGGAATATATTCCCATCGCGATTGTATTGATGCTGTTTATGGAAATGAATGGCGCAGAAACCTGGATGGTACATATTTGCGGCATTGTTCTGCTTGCCGGGCGTCTGATGCATTATTACGGTTTTCATCACCGTCTGTTTCGCTGGCGGCGTTCCGGCATGAGCGCCACCTGGTGTGCGCTGTTGCTGATGGTGCTGGCGAATCTTTGGTATATGCCCTGGGAGTTGGTTTTCTCCCTGCGTTAGCGCACAATACGCCACTTTCTTTTTCCCGGATTTTTACGTTATGTCTCACCGCGACACGTTATTTTCTGCCCCTATCGCCAGACTGGGCGACTGGACCTTTGATGAACGGGTAGCCGAAGTCTTCCCGGATATGATCCAGCGTTCCGTTCCCGGCTATTCCAATATTATTTCAATGATTGGCATGTTGGCCGAACGCTTCGTACAACCTGGTACGCAGGTTTACGATCTGGGCTGTTCTTTGGGCGCGGCGACGCTCTCGGTGCGTCGCAATATTCATCATGATAATTGTAAAATTATCGCCATCGACAACTCCCCGGCGATGATTGAACGCTGCCGTCGCCATATCGACGCCTATAAAGCGCCAACACCTGTAGAAGTAATCGAGGGTGATATTCGCGATATTGCCATTGAAAACGCGTCGATGGTGGTACTGAATTTTACCCTGCAATTCCTTGAGCCTTCTGAACGTCAGGCATTACTGGATAAAATTTATCAAGGACTGAATCCTGGCGGTGCGCTGGTGCTTTCGGAAAAATTCAGTTTCGAAGATGCCAAAGTCGGTGAACTGCTGTTCAACATGCACCACGATTTTAAACGCGCCAACGGTTACAGCGAGCTGGAGATCAGCCAAAAACGCAGCATGTTAGAAAACGTGATGCTGACCGATTCTGTGGAAACCCATAAAGCACGCCTGCATAAAGCCGGATTTGAACATAGCGAGTTATGGTTCCAGTGCTTTAACTTTGGCTCACTGGTGGCATTGAAAGCAGAGGACGCTGCATGATCGACTTTGGTAACTTTTATTCTCTGATTGCCAAAAATCATCTTTCGCACTGGCTGGAAACCCTCCCTGCACAGATTGCCAACTGGCAACGTGAACAGCAGCACGGTCTGTTTAAACAGTGGTCCAATGCGGTGGAATTTCTGCCCGAAATTAAACCGTATCGTCTTGATTTACTGCATAGCGTAACGGCGGAAAGCAAAGAGCCGCTGAGTGCCGGGCAGATTAAACGCATTGAAACACTGATGCGCAACCTGATGCCGTGGCGTAAAGGGCCGTTCTCGCTGTATGGCGTTAACATCGACACCGAATGGCGTTCTGACTGGAAATGGGATCGTGTACTGCCGCATCTCTCTGATTTGACCGGGCGCACGATCCTCGATGTTGGCTGCGGCAGCGGTTATCACATGTGGCGCATGATTGGCGCAGGCGCGCATCTGGCGGTGGGGATTGACCCTACGCAACTTTTTCTCTGCCAGTTCGAAGCGGTGCGTAAGTTGTTAGGTAACGATCAGCGCGCGCATCTGCTGCCGTTAGGTATTGAACAACTTCCGGCGCTGAAAGCCTTTGATACCGTCTTTTCGATGGGCGTGCTGTACCATCGCCGCTCACCGCTGGAACATCTGTGGCAGTTAAAAGATCAACTGGTGAATGAAGGCGAACTGGTGCTGGAAACGCTGATTGTTGATGGCGATGAGCACACAGTACTGGTGCCAGGCGATCGTTACGCGCAAATGCGTAATGTCTATTTCATTCCATCAGCACTGGCGCTGAAAAACTGGCTGAAGAAGTGTGGGTTTGTTGATATCCGCATTGCGGACGTGAGCGTCACGACGACAGAAGAGCAGCGCCGCACCGAGTGGATGGTCACCGAGTCTTTGTCTGATTTCCTCGACCCGCATGATCCGAGTAAAACGGTAGAAGGTTATCCTGCGCCTAAACGCGCGGTGTTGATTGCGCGTAAGCCGTAACCCGTTTCCGAGCGCTGAGATTGATGACAAACGCCAAAACCGCCTGATGCGCTACGCTTATCAGGCCTACCCGTCTCCTGCAATATGTTAAATTTGCACAAATTTGCAGGCTGGATAAGGCGTTCACGCCGCATCCGGCATGAATAAAGCACACTTTATCTGCAATTTAGCGCCCGTTTCCGGGCGCTATTTACTTCTTATGCGCCTGATCAGCCACGCCATTTTGTCTTTGCCTTCAGGTTCATTTTTTATACTGATCAAGGATAAAAAAAGGCCCCTGTTGAAATTGCAGGGGCCTGGTACGAGCAAGCATCATATTGGGCGACATGATGCAACGGTAAAAATCATTTGGCCTGATGGCGTTCAATGATTCCTTTCATTTCAGCAACCGCCGCCCCGTCTACGACATAACGCGAATACTCGTCCGCGAGTGCATCTGATGACATGGACAATCCTTGATTACGATAACGCATCGGTGAGGCTTGCCACGCTCCCGCGGAGCTATGGACTTCCAGCACTCCGGCATCGAGGAAGTGGTGCAGGTTTTCTGCACGAACTCCAGCTCCGGCCATGATGATTGGAGCATCACCATAGGCAATAAGTTCCATAATTTTTAATAAACCTTGCAGCGCGTCTGATTTTTGCCCCGATGTCAGCACCCTGGCAATGCCTAATTTCGCAAGATTATTCAGTGCATTTAAAGGGTTAGCGCACATATCGAAGGCGCGATGAAAAGTGACGGCCAGCGAACCGGCAGCCGCCATTATTTTTTCCATTCGTGGCATATCGACATTACCGTCAACATCCAGAACCCCCGTCACCAGTCCAGGAAATCCCAATTCGCGTACTGTGCGGATGTCCTCAAGAATGGCGGCAAACTCGCCGTCGCTGTAGCAAAAATCGCCACCGCGAGGACGGATAATCGGATGCACAGGGATAGTAACCTGCTGACGCACAGACTTCAGCACGCCCAGCGACGGCGTTAAGCCACCTTCTTTCGGTGCCGCACACAGCTCTATTCTGTCGGCACCGTTTTGCTGCGCCGTCAGCGCGCACTCCATGCTGTAACAGCAAATTTCCAGTAATGCCATTTTTACTCCTTAATTACGCCGACTGCTCACTGGCGACGATCTCTTCAATGGACCACGGATGAAACTTAATCGTGGTTTTACCGTCGGTGACGGCCAGCGTTGGATTGGGTAATCGCTCATGCTCACCTTTTGGCGAACTGGTTTTAACCGAGATCCCCGGCTGACTAAGCCCTTCATCAGAAAGTAATGCCAGTGCACGGACGTTCAGTGTCTCTGGATCACCAGGCAGAACGATTTCGATATGTTCCCAGCCTTCGTGCGGGTAACGTTTTTCCCCAGGCCACGGTAACTCAACTATCGAAAACTGCCAGTGAGCAACCTGTACCGGTTCATGCAATTTAAACAGGCAAATCGGTCTGCCATTGATCATATTTTCTGACAGGAGTTCGCCGCACTGTTCAAACCCACGACGCCAGCGTTCAGCGGTGGCGTTTTGATGACAACGCAAGGAAATGTGATCGGCATTCAGCGGAGTAATATCCAGCCCCAGACGGCGGGAAAGTTCGTCTAATGCGTGGATAAATCGCGGTAAATCCGTTGCAATATCCTGCAACTCGTCGACAGATTGCCAGTTAGCCATAATCACTCTTCGTCTTTCAGCAAAAGCGTTAATTTACCTTGTTGCCCTGCGCCAACCAACTGCTGATTTCGCGCAGTCCCCGGTGCAATAGTGAAAACGGCAATACGCCACGCGCACGTTGCTGACGAAAACAGCCATTTGCAGTATACTCCCGCCCTAATTTCTTTAACTGGTGCGGGCAATTCTCGCTCGCTTCATCAATGTAAGGTATTCCGGTGAATATTCAGGCTCTTCTCTCAGAAAAAGTCCGTCAGGCCATGATTGCGGCAGGCGCGCCTGCGGATTGCGAACCGCAGGTTCGTCAGTCAGCAAAAGTTCAGTTCGGCGACTATCAGGCTAACGGCATGATGGCAGTTGCTAAAAAACTGGGTATGGCACCGCGACAATTAGCAGAGCAGGTGCTGACTCATCTGGATCTTAACGGTATCGCCAGTAAAGTTGAGATCGCCGGCCCAGGTTTTATCAACATTTTCCTTGATCCGGTATTCCTGGCTGAACATGTTCAGCAGGCGCTGGCGTCCGATCGTCTCGGTGTTGCTACACCAGAAAAACAGACCATTGTGGTGGACTACTCCGCGCCAAACGTGGCGAAAGAGATGCACGTAGGGCATCTGCGTTCCACCATCATTGGTGACGCGGCTGTGCGTACCCTGGAGTTCCTCGGTCACAACGTAATTCGCGCTAACCACGTCGGTGACTGGGGCACCCAGTTCGGTATGCTGATTGCGTGGCTGGAAAAACAGCAGCAGGAAAACGCCGGTGAAATGGAGCTGGCAGATCTCGAAGGTTTCTACCGCGATGCGAAAAAGCATTACGACGAAGATGAAGAGTTTGCCGAACGTGCACGTAACTACGTGGTAAAACTGCAAAGCGGTGACGAATACTTCCGCGAAATGTGGCGCAAACTGGTCGACATCACCATGACGCAGAACCAGATCACTTACGATCGTCTGAACGTAACGTTGACTCGCGATGATGTGATGGGCGAAAGCCTCTACAACCCGATGCTGCCGGGTATCGTGGCAGATCTGAAAGCCAAAGGTCTGGCAGTAGAAAGTGAAGGCGCGACCGTTGTATTCCTTGATGAGTTCAAGAACAAGGAAGGCGAGCCGATGGGCGTTATCATTCAGAAGAAAGATGGCGGCTATCTCTACACCACCACCGATATCGCCTGTGCGAAGTATCGTTATGAAACCCTTCATGCCGATCGCGTGCTGTATTACATCGACTCCCGTCAGCATCAGCACCTGATGCAGGCATGGGCAATCGTACGCAAAGCAGGTTATGTACCAGAATCCGTACCGCTGGAACACCACATGTTCGGCATGATGCTGGGTAAAGACGGTAAACCATTCAAAACCCGCGCTGGCGGTACGGTGAAACTGGCAGATCTGCTGGATGAAGCACTGGAACGCGCGCGTCGTCTGGTGGCTGAGAAGAACCCGGATATGCCAGCCGACGAGCTGGAAAAACTGGCCAATGCGGTCGGTATCGGCGCGGTGAAATACGCGGATCTCTCCAAAAACCGCACTACCGACTACATCTTCGACTGGGACAACATGCTGGCGTTCGAGGGTAACACTGCGCCGTATATGCAGTATGCCTACACCCGTGTGCTATCCGTGTTCCGTAAAGCGGAAATTAACGAAGATCAACTGGCTGCGGCTCCGGTTGTCATCCGTGAGGATCGTGAAGCGCAACTGGCCGCTCGCCTGCTGCAATTTGAAGAAACCCTCACGGTAGTTGCCCGTGAAGGTACACCGCACGTGATGTGTGCTTACCTGTACGATCTGGCTGGTCTGTTCTCTGGCTTCTACGAGCACTGCCCGATCCTCAGCGCAGAAAACGAAGAAGTGCGTAACAGCCGTCTGAAACTGGCACAACTGACCGCGAAGACGCTGAAACTGGGTCTGGATACGCTGGGTATTGAGACTGTAGAGCGTATGTAATCGCGTTATGTGTCAAAGGCCGATGTCGCAGTTACGGACATCGGCTTTTTTATCACCGCCGATAATTCACAATCACTTCATTACGCTGCACCTTCAGCGGCGGAATTAACCTCCCACCGCCTGGAACTTCCCAGATAAAGCGCAACGGTTCTGTCGCAGGTACGCCGGTAAATGCCACCGTACTCCCGCTCTGCCCGTCTAATTCGACACAACGAGATAGCGAACACAAGCGCACGCGCAGCCCTACAGGTGTCGGGCCGATAAGCTGATAACGCCAGGCCACCAGCGTCACCAATCCTGAAACCGGTTGTCGCGAAGTCAGAGACGCTGACGACATCGATTCACCACGATGATTTAGCGTCACGCCCGCGCTACTTGCCTGCCACATGCCCTCCCCGGCAGCCTGCACAAGCATCGGAAACAACAAAATAGCTAATAAGCTCCTCATTATTTGCCGCCAATCGTCGCCGTCATACGGATTTGGCGGTTATCAGAGAGTTCGAGATTCGAAAGCACCACCAGTTGCGGCAGGCTACGGCGCAGAAAACGAGATAATAATGGCCGTAGCGCATGGTTCACCAACAGCACTGGCGGCGCGCCCAGCATCTCCTGACGGGATAATGCCTCCTGAGTTTGTGCCAGCAAACGATCCGCCAGTCCAGGCTCCAGCCCGCCCCCGCCCTGCAATGCCTGTAACAGCAAACGCTCCAGCGGCGTGTCCAGGCCAATAACGTGAACTTCATCTTTGCCGGGAAACCATTGCTGGGTAATCGCCCGACCAAGCGCCACGCGGACGACGGCGGTTAATTCATGTGGATCGCTCTGGATGGGCGCATGTTCCGCCAGCGTTTCGAGGATGGTGCGCATATCGCGAATCGGCACTTTTTCATCAAGCAGGTTTTGTAGCACCTTGTGCAGCGTGGTGAGCGTGACGACGCCAGGAACTAAGTCCTCCGTTAGCTTTGGCATCTCCTGGGCGACGCGATCCAGTAACTGCTGCGCCTCCTGACGACCAAACAGTTCGGCGGCATGTTGGCTAATGAGGTGGTTAAGATGCGTTGCGACCACCGTGCTGGCCTCAACCACGGTATATCCCTGAATCTGCGCCTGTTCTTTTAGCGCGCTTTCGATCCAGATAGCATTCAGACCAAACGCCGGGTCGACCGTCGCTTCGCCGGGTAATGTTCCGGCGGCTGTCCCCGGGTTGATCGCCAGCCAGCGCCCCGGATAGGCATCGCCACTACCAATTTCAACGCCTTTCATCAGGATACGATAGCGGGCAGGTTGCAGATCCATATTGTCGCGAATGTGCACCACCGGCGGCAGAAAGCCCATCTCCTGGGCAAATTTCTTACGAATACTGCGAATACGCCCCAGCAACTCGCCATCCTGCTGAAAATCGACCATCGGGATCAGCCGATACCCCACCTCCATTCCCAGCGAGTCTTCCAGTTGCACATCGTTCCACGTCGCTTCAACAACGGCATTATTCTCCGCCATTTTTACCGGCTTCGGTTCGGCAGGCGCTTTTTGTTCGCGTCCACGGATCCACCACGCCAGCCCCAGCAGTCCCGCCGTGAACAGTAAAAATACCAGGTTTGGCATTCCTGGCACCAAACCAAGTAACCCCAGTACTGCGGCACTTAACAACATGACTCTGGGGTTACTGAAAAGCTGATTCACCATCTGCTCGCCAACATCCTGATCGGTGCTGACACGCGTGACGATGACCCCCGCAGCGGTAGAAATAACCAGCGCCGGGATTTGCGCCACCAGGCCATCACCGATGGTCAACAGCGTATAACTTTCTGCCGCATGGCCCATGCTCATGCCATGTTGCAGCACGCCGACCAGCAATCCGCCGACGACGTTAATGACCATGATGAGGATCCCGGCAATAGCATCACCACGAACAAACTTACTCGCCCCGTCCATTGAGCCGTAAAAATCGGCTTCCTGGGTCACTTCGGAACGACGTTTTTTCGCCTCATCTTCACCAATCAATCCGGCGTTGAGGTCGGCATCAATCGCCATCTGTTTACCCGGCATACCGTCGAGAACAAAGCGCGCCCCCACTTCCGCAATACGCCCGGCACCTTTGGTGATAACCATAAAGTTGATGATCACGAGGATGACGAATACCACAATGCCGATTGCAAAGTTACCGCCAACGAGGAAGTGACCGAACGCTTCAACGACCTTCCCCGCCGCCGCCGCACCAGTATGACCTTCCATCAAAATGATACGGGTTGAAGCCACGTTGAGCGCCAGACGCAACAGCGTGGTAAACAGCAGGATGGTCGGGAACGCGGCAAACTCGAGCGTGCGCTGGGTAAACATCGCCACCAGCAACACCATGATCGACAGGGCAATATTGAAGGTAAACAGCAGGTCGAGAATGAATGCGGGCAGTGGCAGCACCATCATCGACAAGATCAACAGGATCAAAATCGGTCCGGCAAGGATCTGCCATTGTGTCGATTTCAGGTTTGCGGGTAGGCGCAGCATTGCGACCAGATTACTCATGGGGCTGTTTCTCGTTGATAAAATCCAGGGCTTCCGGCACCGGAAGATGTGTGGGTTGTACGGGGCGTTGCCCACCGGCCAGACGCCAGCGTTTCAGTTGCCAGACCCAGGCCAGTACTTCTGCCACAGCGGCGTATAGTTGGCCTGGAATTTGTTGGCCTATTTCGCCATGTCGATACAGCGCACGCGCCAGCGGCGGTGCTTCAAGGGTCGGGACGTTATTTTCAGCGGCAATTTCACGAATGCGCAGTGCTACCAGCCCTGCACCTTTGGCGACCACTTTCGGCGCACTCATTTTGTTTTCGTCATATCGCAATGCCACTGAGTAGTGAGTTGGGTTGTTAACAATGACGTCCGCTTTCGGTACATCGGCCATCATCCGACGCCGCGCCGCAGCTCGCTGCATCTGACGAATTCGCCCTTTGACATGGGGATCGCCTTCGCTTTGTTTGAACTCATCACGAATGTCCTGCCGTGACATACGCAGCTTTTTCAGGTGGCTGAATATTTGAAAAAAGACGTCAAATCCCACCATTGGGATGACCCCAAGCACCACTAAAAGCGCGCACAATCCCACAACATCCATCGCGTTAGCCATTGCAGTAATGGGCGACTGCGCCATTAAGCGCATCATCTGCGGCCAGTGATGCCAGAGATAAAAACCAGTCACACTGCCGACCAAAGTGGATTTCAGTATCGCTTTCAGCAGCTCTGCGCCGGTTTGCGCTGAGAACATGCGTTTAATACCTGGTAACGGGTTGATTTTGGAAAACTTCGGCTGTAATGATTTGCCGCTAAATACCAGACCACCCAACATGACTGGCGAAATGAGTGCCACCAGCACCACGCCGCTAATCAGCGGCAACAGAGCCAACATGGCTTCTCTGATTAACTGAATAATCTGCCCCAGGATTAGGTTGGGGTCATTGATGATGTTGTGATCAAAATGCAGCCCGGCGGAGAGCATCCCAGACAACCGGTGAGCCAGAGACGCGCCACCAAACCAGATAACACACACGCCCACCAGCAAAATCAGCAGTGAGGTTAGCTCACGGGAGCGCGGGATCTGTCCCTCTTCCCGTGCTTTTTCAAGTCGGTGAGGTGTGGGGGCTTCTGTTTTGTCGTCGCTCTCGTCAGACACGTCGCCAATCCTGGAAATAGTGATAAGCGTGAATAATGCCAGAGCGGAAAGCGTTCAATGGTTAGAGTAAGGGGCAAAACAGGCGGGATTTAGGGCTTTTACCGCAGCACATCAGGCGTGGTGCCGCGTTTGTCGGATGCGGTGTAAACGTCTCATCCGGCCGCCTGATACGACGGGTCACGTCATATCAGGCAATACAAATTAAAAACCGAGACTATCCAACAAATCGTCAACCTGATCCTGGCTGGCTACCACACCCGCTTTGCTGCTATCAACCTGTGGCCCATTAAGCAGACTCTGGCTTTCACGCTTCGGACGCGCATCCTGTTCCGGAATGTTTTCCAGCAGCACCATCAACAACTGGCGTTCAATCTCCTGTATCACATCCATCATCCGTTTAATCACCTGGCCGGTGAGATCCTGAAAATCCTGTGCCATCATGATTTCCAGCAGTTGCGCATTGGTGAAACGGGTATGAACAGGCACATCCGCCAGAAATTGCCGCGTATCGGTCACCAGTTCACGGGCATCGGCAAGGTCAATCGGATCGGCAAACCAGGCATCCCAGCGTTGGGTTAATGCTTTTGCTGACTTCTCCATTTCATCCTGATGTGGCTGTGACGCCTCAACACTGTTCAGCGCACGCTCCGCAGCCTGGGCAGTCATCTGCACGACGTAGTACAAACGATCGCGGGCATCGGGGATGGCTTCAGCGGCCTCAGCTATCGCCTGATCCAGTCCAAGCTCCCGCAGACTGTCACGCAACATACGCGTCAGGCTGCCAATGCGCGCAATGATATCGCCAGCGGCATGTTCATCAGCCGGTTTGATTGATGGTTGCATCATAATCGCATCCTCACATGCCCAGTTTCTCAAAGATTTTGTTGAGTTTTTCCTCCAGCGTCGCGGCGGTAAATGGCTTAACCACATAGCCACTGGCCCCCGCTTGTGCTGCGGCGATAATGTTCTCTTTCTTCGCCTCTGCGGTCACCATCAACACCGGTAACGCCGACATCGCGCCATCAGCACGAATGGTTTTCAGCAGTTCCAGACCATCCATATTCGGCATATTCCAGTCGGAGATCACAAACCCATAACCGCCCGCCTGTAACTTGTTGAGAGCATCGGCACCATCTTCCGCTTCCTCAACATTGTTGAATCCCAGCTCTTTCAGCAGGTTACGCACAATGCGTCGCATGGTGGAAAAGTCATCCACAACCAAAAATTTAAGCTCTTTATCCGCCATCTCACACTCCTGATTTAAATACGTATCGCCTGTCCGGCACTGATTTTTGCCAGCATTTGCTGGCTTACCTGACTAAGATCGACCACTTCGCAGACGCCCCCCAAATTGATGGCCTCACGCGGCATACCGAAAACCACGCTGCTTGCTTCGTTTTGCGCGAGGGTCCATGCCCCCGCCTGACGCATCGCCAACATTCCCGCCGCGCCATCGTTACCCATGCCCGTCAGGATCACCCCAACAGCATTACGCCCCGCCTGTTTGGCAACAGAATGGAACAACACATCTACCGAAGGCCGATGACGGTTAACCGCCGGGCCATCGTGAATTTTGATTTGATAGTTCGCGCCACTGCGCGCCAGTTCCATATGCCGATCGCCCGGCGCGATATAGGCATGTCCCGGTAAGACGCGTTCACCGTCTTCAGCCTCTTTAACGCCGATCTGACACAGCTTGTTAAGTCGGTCAGCAAAAGAGCGGGTGAAACCGGGCGGCATATGCTGGGTGATTAACAGCGCCGGGCTGGAAAGTGGCAACGGTTGCAGTACGTGACGAATCGCCTCTGTTCCGCCCGTTGAGGCACCAATTGCAATCAATTTTTCTGAACTCAACAGCGGGCCAGCCTTCAGCGTTGCCGGTGGCGATAACGGTTTATGCGCGGCCAGGCTCGCTCTTGACGCCGTTCGTACCTTTTCGGCAATCATTTCGCTATACGCCAGCATTCCTTCGCGAATACCCAGTTGTGGTTTGGTGACAAAATCTATCGCCCCTAACTCAAGCGCGCGCAGCGTGACTTCGGAACCTCTGCCGGTCAGAGAAGAAACCATCACCACCGGCATTGGTCGCAAACGCATTAATTTTTCGAGGAAATCCAGCCCGTCCATCCGCGGCATTTCAACGTCCAGCGTCAACACATCAGGGTTGAATTTCTTAATCAAATCACGCGCGACCAGCGGATCAGGAGCCGTCGCAACCATTTCCATGTCGCTATGGCTGTTGATGATTTCCGTCATGATCTGGCGCATCAATGCCGAATCATCGACAGACAACACCCTGATTTTGCTCATCGTTATTCCTTACTTAGCGCATACACCGTCTGACCTCGCAACGTGAAGCTGCGCTCAAGATGGCTAAAGTTTTCAGAGTGACCCGCAAACAGCAATCCGTCGGGCTTAAGTAGCGGTACAAAGCGACGCAAAATCTCCTGTTGAGTCGTTTGATCAAAGTAGATCATGACGTTACGGCAGAAGATCGCATCAAACGGCCCCGGTACGGTGTACTGTTTCGCCAACAAATTCAGCGGCGAAAAATCGACATAATTCGCCAGCTCCTGACGCACGCGCACCAGCCCTTCATGCGGTCCCGTGCCGCGCATGAAGTAACGCTGGAGTTGTTGTGGCGTCAGGTTTTTCAGCTCTTCATGGCGATAAATGCCGCTTTTAGCTTTCTCCAGGACTTCGGTATCGATATCACTGGCAAAGACTTTCCAGCGTCCGGGCGCAGTGCCCAATGTGTCCGCCAGCGTCATCGCAATACTGTACGGTTCTTCGCCTGTCGATGCCGCTGCACTCCATACGCGATATTCCCCAGAACAGCGGCGGGCGTGAGTTGCGATCAGCGGAAAATGATGCCCTTCACGAAAAAATGCCGTCAGGTTGGTCGTCAATGAGTTAATAAATGCCTGCCACTCGCTGCTGCACTGATTAGATTCCAGCATATTCAGATAATGCCCAAAATCTGCCAGTCCCAGCGAACGCAAACGGCGTACCAGCCGGTTGTAGACCATGTCACGTTTGTGATCGGCCAGAACGATCCCCGCACGTTGGTAGATCAATTGACTTATCCGCCGAAAATGAACGTCGGAAAGCGCGAGGCGCTCGGTCATCTGTAACAATAAAGACGTTTGCCCACAGGGCAGAGATGATGTCATAGCGCCTTCTCAGTCACTTCAGGAAACCACTGGCACAGCCTGTAACTGCGCCGATTGTGTCGTATAACCACTTGTAAATAGCGCCATCAGAGACGATACGCGCGACGTTCTGTTGCATCATCTGATCAATCTGGCAACAATGGTGCTTGAGTAAATAGCCATCAAAATGTTTCCCAGTTTGGAGCTTGTTCAGCGATATGCCGGCGTGGTTGTGTTGGTGGTTTTTCACTGGCTGGCCGGGATTGAAGCGGTGGTTTTTGGGATTGCGGGCTGGCAGCCAGACGAAACGCGGATACTGCCTGCGTTAAACGACTGGCCTGCTCTTCCAGCGCGGCGGCTGCAGCGGCTGACTCCTGCACCAACGAGGCGTTCTGTTGAGTCACACGATCCATTTCCGACACGGCCTGCGCCACTTGATCAATGCCACGGCTCTGTTCATCGGAGGCTGAAGCAATTTCCCCCATAATGTCGGTAACGCGCGTAACCGCATTAACGATGTTGGTCATCGTCTCTCCGGCGCTTTCAACCAGCACCGAACCGGTATCGACGCGGGATACTGAGTCTTCAATCAGGGCTTTAATCTCTTTTGCCGCCTGGGCGCTACGGCTGGCAAGATTACGCACTTCACCCGCAACCACGGCAAAACCACGTCCCTGTTCACCGGCACGGGCAGCTTCTACGGCGGCGTTCAGCGCCAGTATATTGGTCTGGAAAGCAATACCGTCGATAACGCTGATGATGTCAGCAATTTTCTTCGAACTGTCAGCAATTTCGTGCATGGTTTTCACCACGCCATCCACCACTTTACCGCCGTGCATGGCAGTGTCGGAGGCACTTTGCGCCAGTTGCGAGGCCTGGCGGGCATTATCGGCGTTCTGTTTCACCGTGGCGGTGAGTTGTTCCATGCTGGCAGCAGTCTCTTCCAGTGCAGAGGCCTGCTGTTCAGTTCGGGAGGAGAGATCGGTATTACCTGCAGTAATTTCACGCGTACCAACGTAGATGGCATCTGAACCTTCGCGCACGTGGGTGACTGTATCAGTCAGAGAACGTTGCATATGCGAAACGCTCTGCGCCAGCTCGCCCATTTCACTGCGTCCAGCAATGGCCAGGTTATTCGCCTGGTTACCACCCGAAATTTCACGGATGTGGGTAATGATTTTTGCCAGCGGGTTAAGCAACATGCGGCGAATGCCATACCATGCCACCAGAAGAATCAGTACCACCACCAGCGCGATAACGGCCAGTTGCCACTGGGCAAAACGGTAATCACTGGCATTGTCGACAACGATATTGCGGTACAATTTTTCGCTGCTACGGGCGTACTGCCCAAAAGCCTCTCCCATCGCATTTTGCATTCCCTGGGTTGGCTGGGCAAAATAGGCTCCGGTGTTACCATAATCAAGATAATCAATCAGTTCAGTTAATGCCGTGTGGTAATTTTTGTATTTTTCATCAATATGACTACTGGCGGCAGCCATTTCGGGTAACGGTGCCATGCTTTTGAATTTTTTATAATGAACAGCCGCCTGCGCCAACGTTTTCCTGGCGCTATCAAGCAATTCAATTTTTGCACTACTTTGTTGATTGGATGGGTCCATCATCATCCGCACCGCTGAACGACTCAGGTTAATGCGCGTTTGCAGCATGAGATCCCAGGTTGAAGTTAACTCGCCCTGTTGTTCCCGTAGTTCATTGGAAACCACAAAGCTTTGCTGGCTATGGTGCAGCGAAGAAAAAAACAGACTGCCGGACATGAGCTGTAACAGTGCAAATACCCCCAGCACCATCATCAGCAGCGTAACTACGCGGATACGGTTAATCATAAGGCACCTTCCTGAAAACAAGTTGATCCCGTTATCGGCAGGAAGGTGGGAAACTTTATTGCTTAGATCAATCGTAGAGAGATGACTTAAAATAAAAAAACCCGATGTGCGCATCATCGGGTTCTGCCTTTATTTATTGCTGAACGCGAAATTACGCGACGTCTGCGGTCGCATTATCTAACAGCGCCATCTCTTCACTATTTAGCAGTTTTTCGATATTAACCAGAATCAGCATGCGGTCACTCAGCGCGCCCAGTCCCGTAAGATATTCAGTGGAAAGCGTCACGGCAAATTCCGGTGCCGGGCGAATTTGTTCCGCCGTCAACGAAAGAACGTCCGATACGCCGTCAACCACTATGCCGACCACGCGCTGGCCAAGATTCAGGACGATCACGACTGTGTTGTCGTTATAGTCCACATCGACCTGGCTGAACTTAATGCGTAAGTCGACAATTGGCACAATGACGCCGCGCAGGTTAGTGACGCCTTTGATAAACGCTGGCGTATTCGCAATCCGCGTGACCTGGTCGTAACCACGGATCTCCTGCACTTTCAGAATGTCTATGCCGTACTCTTCATCACCAAGGGTAAATACCAGAAATTCCTGGCCTGACGGTTCGCTGGCCAGTTTTGTTACATTTGTCATACCGGTCATATTTATTACCTTTTTACTCAATCAGGCGGCGGTGTTCGCCATACATTGTTCGCGGTTTATTGCCTGCAAGGCTGAGACATCAACAATCAGTGCTACGCTTCCGTCGCCAAGAATTGTTGCGGCGGATATTCCAGGAATTTTGCGATAGTTACTTTCAAGGTTTTTCACCACCACCTGGTGTTGACCAATTAATTGATCCACCAGCAAGGCATAACGACGACCACCACTTTGCAGGATCACGACAATCCCCTGGGTGGCTTCAGTTTTCGCACCAGCGACATTAAACACTTTCCACAGTTCGACTATTGGCAGATATTCACCACGCACTTCAAGTACCCGCTCGCCACCTGCCAGCGGATGCAGATCGACTTCACGGGGTTGCAGTGATTCCATGACAGCATTCAGCGGCAGAATGAAAACTTCATCAGCAACGCGCACGGACATACCGTCGAGGATCGCCAGTGTCAGCGGTAGTAAAATGCGGATCGTTGTACCTGTGCCCGGCTTCGACTTGATTTCGACATGGCCGCCCATCTCCTGGATATTACGTTTAACGACATCCATGCCGACGCCACGCCCGGAAACATCGGTAACCTGCTCCGCCGTGGAAAAACCCGGAGCAAATATCAACATCGCCACTTCGTCGTCGCTCATGTTGTCGCTGACAGGCAGCCCTTGCGAGGCGGCTTTTGCCAGAATCCGCTCACGATTTAGTCCCGCGCCATCGTCGGTCACTTCGATGCAGATGTTACCGCCCTGATGTTCGGCAGACAGGATCAAATTTCCGACGCTATTTTTACCTGCGGCGAGGCGTTTTTCCGGCAGTTCTATACCGTGGTCAAGGCTGTTGCGTACCAGGTGGGTCAGCGGATCGATAATGCGTTCTATCAGACTCTTGTCGAGTTCGGTGGAGCTGCCTATAAGCGTGAGTTCTACTTGTTTGCCGAGTTTACCCGCCAGGTCGCGCACCAGCCGCGGATAGCGGCTAAAGACATATTCCATCGGCATCATACGAATCGACATCACCGATTCCTGCAAATCACGGGCGTTACGTTGTAACTGCCCCATGCTGGTAATCAAATCCCCATGATTTACCGGGTCCAGTTCACTGGAGCGCTGAGCGAGCATTGACTGGGTGATGGCCAGTTCACCGACCAGGTTTATCAGTTGATCAACCTTTTCTACCGCCACACGGATGCTGGTCGATTCGCTACCGCGCGTCGTTTTTTCCCGCTCTACGCGTCCGGCTGGTGCTTCTGTTGCGGCCAGTTCCAGCACTGGCGGGGTCGATACTGTTGGTGCAGGTTCTACCGCTTCAAAGGCAATCTGATCGGCTTCAATCACAAAACAGAGCACGGCGGTAATGTCGTCTTCCGCAATATCTCCCGACATTGTTGCAGATAATGAATCCGCGCCTTTAACCACGTCAGTTAATGTGGTCAACTGCTCCAGTTCGTCTTCCAGCAGATCGACTTCATCCGCCTTCAGGCGTGAAAGGATAATTCGTCGCGGCGACTCACTGTTACTCTGCTCATTTTGCGGTTCACTTTTGGCAACCACACTTAACCGGGTCACTGCGGGCACCGTTTCGCCTTTCGCTTCTAATGCCAGTTGACGCAAGGCCTGGCAGATATAATCGAAGCTGGCGGCATCCGGCTCTTGCGACTGTTTATAAGCGTCGAGCTGTTCCTGCATGATATCCTTCGTTTCCAAAAACAGATTGATAATGTCGGTATTAAGCTGCATCTCACCGCGTCTGGCTTCATCGAGCAGGTTTTCCATCAGATGCGTGGTTTTCTGTAACACGGTAAAACCAAAAGTTCCTGCCCCTCCTTTGATGGAATGGGCCGCACGAAAGATAGCATTCAATTGTTCGGCATCTGGCGCTTCTGGCTGCAAATCCAGCAGATACTGCTCCATATCGGCCAACAATTCGTCCGCTTCATCAAAAAATGTCTGATAAAAATCGCTTATATCCATGCTCACGCTGTCACCTCGGTTCGGCTGATGGCATTGTGGGAACACTGACCTGCGGAGCGCCCCCAGTTTTTTCCAGTACACTTACCGGCTCATTCTGGCTTTCAGCGTTTTCATGCAAAATGGCCTGCTCGGCCTGTCTGTTCAGGACCAGCAGACTGATTCGACGGTTGACAGCATCATCAGGTCCGCGATCGCTTAAACGCATGGTCGCCGCCATGCCGACGACGCGCAGAATTTTGCCATCAGCCAGCCCCCCCACCATTAGCTCACGGCGCGACGCATTAGCGCGTTCGGCAGAAAGCTCCCAGTTGCTGTAGCTTTGCTCACCATTGGCGTAAGGGAAATCATCGGTATGACCGGAGAGACTGATACGGTTAGGAATACCATTCAGCACTGGCGCAATACTCCGCAGAATGTCGCGCATATAGGGTTCGACGTCAGCACTGCCGGTTTTAAACATCGGGCGATTCTGGCTGTCGATAATCTGAATGCGTAAACCTTCCTGTACCAGATCGATTTTGAGATGTGGACGCAGCGCCCGTAGTTTCGGGTCTGACTCTATAAGCTGGTCGAGATCGCCACGCAATTTCCGCAACCGACTTTGCTCCATGCGTTTTTTCAGTTCTTCAATGTCCGGCTGCTTATTCACTTCTCCCTGACTCTGAGTGTAATCATCACCGCCGCCGGGAATTGGGCTTTCGCTATTAGAAATGCGATCACCACCCGTTACCGCGGTCGCCAACGGCGTGCGGAAATATTCCGCTATCTGAATCAGCTCTTTTGGGCTGGAAATGGAGATCAGCCACATCACCAGAAAAAAAGCCATCATCGCGGTCATAAAGTCAGCATAAGCAATCTTCCACGATCCATGCGCCGAGCCGTGGCTTTTTGCTTTGCGTCGTTTGACGACAATTATTGGATGCGCGTGATTCTTCATACTTCCTCGGTTGTCGTCTGCTGTTGCGGATTTTTTACCGCGCGAACGTGTTCTTCCAGCTCAACAAACGATGGCCGTTCACTGGAGTAGAGCGTTTTACGACCAAATTCAACGGCAATTGGCGGTGCATAACCGTTCAGATTAGAAAGCAGTATGACTTTGACGCATTGCATCATTTTGCTGGTCTCTGCGCTTTTCTGGCGCAAAACACTCGCCAGTGGGGAAATAAATCCGTAAGCCAGTAAGATACCGAGGAAAGTCCCCACCATCGCATGAGCAATCAGCGCCCCCAGTTCGGCGGCAGGCCGGTCAGCCGATCCCAGCGCGTGAACCACCCCCATCACTGCCGCGACAATACCAAATGCCGGGAGCGAGTCACCGACCAGCGCCAGGCTGTTAGCGGGAACTTCCGACTCGCTTTCGTGGGTTTCAATTTCTTCATCCATCAGCGCTTCGATTTCGAAGGTATTCATATGGCCACTGATGATCAGGCGCAGATAATCAACGATAAAATCAAGCATAACGGTATCCGCGAGGATGCGGGGATAACTGGCGAAGATCTCGCTTTCGCGGGGGTTTTCAATATCGCGCTCCAGCGAAAACATGCCCATCTGTCGCGATTTCGCCATGAGTCGGTAAAGCAGTGCCAGCAGATCCATATACATCGCTTTGGTGTATTTGGAGCGGCGAAACAGTAACGGCAGCGCTTTGAGCGTGCCTTTGATTGCTTTACCGTTGTTACCGACAATAAACGACCCAATACCTGCACCGGCAATAATCACCAGTTCAGCGGGTTGATAGAGTGCTCCAAGGCTTCCGCCGGTCATCAAATAACCGCCGAAAACTGTACCGAGAACAACCAGGTAACCTAATAAGATAAGCACGACATCATCCTTTCACTGTTGACCATGACAGGATGTTCAGTCGTCAGACGCTAACTTACCGTTGGGAAAAAAAAGCAGCGGCAATCACTTACCGCTGCTGGAGTGTTTCGCCACATCGTGTGAGTTAAACAGCCTGTACTCTCTGTTCATCCAGCAGTTGAGGGATAATATCGGCAGGGTTTTGAGAAAGTTTACGTCTTTTTACCGCACGTGATGGCGGTTGACATAAGCTGCAGGCAAAGCTGCCAACAGGCTGATGGGCATGGGTGATAAAATTACCGCCGCAACATTTGCAACTGGAAAGTTGTAGTAAACCACTTTCAACAAATCGCACCAGTGTCCAGGCGCGGGTCAACGCCAGTAGCGGACCGTCTTCGGCTTGCGGACACTGTTCGAGGTATAAACGATAGGCTTTGATCACTGCATCGACGCCGTTACATAACCCTGTTTTCAGTAAAAACTGCCATGCATTACAAAACATCGACGCATGAACATTTTGTTCCCAGGTCATAAACCAGTCGGTGGAAAATGGCAACATGCCTTTCGGTGGGGGGCTTCCGCGCAGTTCTTTATAGAGTTTGATCAGCCGTCCACGACTTAATTGTGTTTCACTTTCCAGCATCTGCAAACGAGCGCCAAGGGTGATCAACTCCATTGCCAGTTGAATATCCCGGGCTTCCTGAACAATGCTTTTTTCGCTCATTGTCAGGCCCTTTTTTTACGTAGCACTTCTTCGGGCTGATTAACATCATTCAACAAACGCGTAGATAGCATGATGCCGGTATGAACTTGCTGGAGATCGTCAACGCGGGAATCCTGCGTTAACTGATTAATAGTCTGGTGGCTGTCAAAGCGGAAATGGCAAATCAGTTGATTGGTTTCTGCCAGTTTAACCATTTGAGGAAGAGTCAGCGTCGCTAACGTTGTTGCCATTTCTTCATTAATACCGAGACGAAACATGGCGGACGCTTTGTCCTGAACGATCAGACGTTGTGCAAGAAGTAAATATGACAAATTAATGTCATAAATATGTTTCAGCAACTCGGAGGTATGCATTATTCCCATCCAGAATAACTAACTTTATTTTTATGCGGTATCACCGCACCCCGTGATGTCGCCGGGAAATCCCGGTAAAAAGTAAAGAACAATGGAATAGTTGCGATCAACGAAAAAACACACAGGCAGTGTAAGAGATGAAACAATCCCTTACAGAGAACAGTGTTTTTTACACTTATCTAAGATTTTTCCTAATTCGACGCAACTGTACTCGTCACCACTCACACATACAACGGAGCGGTGTTGCGATTTTCGATAATGTGTGACTCAGATCACACAAAACAATCAATTACTTAACATTAATGTATAAGTCATACTTTTGTTTTGGTCATATTTCATTCTGTTAAAAAGTTTTTCAGCTTGCCAGGCTTCAAAAATGAAGTGGGTAGATAAAATGATGATGTTGCGCACTGTTAATATAAATCACCGTAAATAACCACCTGCTACATATAAAATAAATATATTCACCTCCTATAACTTATTTTCAAACAGAGAGTTACATAACATGAGTTTCTTCAAGTGAAAATAAATCCGGGAACATCTCATATGTTGCAACAATGTTCTATAAATATTATCCATTTGTTCTATACGGGGAATTGATAATTTTAGTTTTTATAACCTCATCTGTAATCATGTGATAACTGTACGTTATTAATTAGCCTCACTTACTAATAACCAGCCTAATATTTACTGTTTTGACTGAGTTGTTATTGCATCAGTACCTCATTCAGAGTAAAGCTGTAATAACACCTGAAGTTCACAGAATAAGGAGCAGGTTATGAGCTATACCAATATTCTTGTTGCTGTTGCTGTCTCACCAGAAAGTCAGCAACTGTTAGCAAAAGCGGTTTCTATCGCCCGTCCGGTAAATGGGCGCATAAGTTTAATCACTCTTGCTTCCGACCCGGAAATGTTCAATCAATTAGCCGCGCCGATGCTTGAAGATTTACGCAGCGTGATGCAGGAAGAAACACAAAACTTTCTTGATAAATTAATTCAGGATGCGGGATATCCGGTAGAAGAGACATTTATTGCTTACGGAGAGTTAAGCGAACATATTCTGGCAGTATGCCGTAAACATAAGTTCGATTTGGTGATTTGCGGTAACCATAATCACAGTTTCTTTTCGCGAGCGTCCTGCTCAGCGAAAAGTGTGATTGCCTCAAGTGAGGTTGATGTGCTGTTAGTTCCACTTAAAGGGGATTAATTCCACTTACGCCAGCTTTGGAAAGGTAGCGACTTTATCGCGTTGCTGACTTTCCGCGCTTCGCGGTACTACCTGCTTTAGGTCGCGGATAAAGCACTCCTGCCAGTGTTTAATATCGTTTTTGATAATAACTTCCAGCATTTCTGCATGGCGGGAAATACGTTCCGCCAGCGACATGCTCAACGCCCGATTGAGCGCCGCCGCGACTTCATCACGATCGTATGGGTTAACAATTAGCGCTGACGTCAGTTCGTTTGCCGCACCGGCAAACTGAGAAAGTACCAGTACGCCCGGATTTGCAGGATCCTGAGCGGCGACATACTCTTTTGCGACCAGATTCATCCCATCACGCAGCGGCGTCACTAACCCGACATCGGAATAGCGGAAGATTTTCATCAATAATTTACGATCAAAATGCTGATTCAGATAATAAAGCGGCGTCCAGCCTAATTGCCCATATTTACCGTTAATTCTCCCGGCTTCATTTTCCAACTGATGACGAATATCCTGATACGCTTGCACATCACCACGCGAGGTCGGCGCGATCTGGGTATAACGAATTTTACCATGATGTTGCGGATATTTTTCCAGCAGCGCTTCATAAGCAAGAAAACGTTCTGGCAAACCTTTGGAATAATCCAGCCGCTCGACAGAAAAGATATTCTGCACATTTTTCAGTTCCGCTTTTAATTGCGCCAGTTTTGCCGGTAGCGGCCCGGCAGCCTGTTTAGCAATCTCATCCGGTTCAATACCAATCGGGTAAACTTCTGTACGAAATGCTTTGCCCCAGGCCGTGTGATTGCGCGAGCTACGTGTCGTGACCCGCGTCAAGTTGGAAAGGCAATCCAGGAACGCCAGACGATCGTTTTCTGTCTGAAACCCCAGCAAATCATAATCACAAAGCTGTTCCAGCAATGTGTCATAAATTGGTAGCGCATTAAAGATTTCCGGTGTCGGAAAAGGAATATGCAGGAAGAAACCGATGCGATTGTTCACGCCGCGTTTACGTAATTCCTGCGCAAATGGCAACAAGTGATAATCGTGGATCCAGATAATGTCATCATCTTCCAGCAGCGGCAGTAATTTGTCTGCCAGTAACGCATTCACGCGTAAATAGCCTTCCCACGCTGAACGCTGAAATTGCACCAGATCGAGTCGGTAATGGAATGCCGGCCAGAGAACGGCATTGGAGAATTGGTTGTAGTATTCGTCGAGATCTTTTTCACTGAGGTTAAAAGAGGCCCAGGTAATATTTCCTTTTTTCACCTTTTTTAGCGGCTGATCCTCATTCCCTGTTTCGCCACTCCAGCCAAACCACAGTCCACCTGCAGTTTTCAGTGCCCCCAGTATGCCGACAGCAAGGCCACCGGCACTGGCGGCGTGCTCGTCTGGTGGTGCAATTCGGTTAGATACTACGACTAAACGACTCATAGTCATCACTCCTGTTATTTTCTCTTTTTTGTTTTTGTAATGCGTTGGTTATCAATTCAAGCCAGCCCCAGACATCCGGCACGCCCGCCAGCCGCCATGATGCCTGAGTTGCGCCTGTACCAATTTTTACTGACATTCCCCCCAGTCGATTAATAACCGCGAAGCCAGATTCATCGGTTAAATCATCGCCCAGAAACACCGGCTTCCGACCGATGAAGGGAACTTCCTGCATAAATGCAGCAATAGCCTCCCCTTTACTGGTGCCTCGCGGTTTAATCTCGACGACACACTTTCCCTGTTGTAATGCCATTTGCGGCCAAATCTGAGTAATACGTTGCGCTAACGTCAATAAGGCGTCTTCATGCTGCGGTGCCTGACGATAATGCAGTGCAAACGCCATCCCTTTGGATTCCAGCTCCGTGCCGGAAAGTTGGGCAATCGCCGTATGCAGTTGCACACTAATATCACGAGCAATCGCTTCCGGCAGGTGAACGATATGCGTTTTACCATTGATGTCACGGCGCTCCGCCCCATGCACGCCCGCTAACGGGAAGCGATAAGGTTTTGCCAGTGCGTCAAGTTCCACCATTGAGCGCCCTGATATCAATGCCAATGCACCATCACTTGCGGTTGCCAGTAGCTGAAGTCCTTGCAGAATAGTGTCAGGCACGACGACCTGATCAGGATGCGGTTTGATTTCCGCCAGCGTTCCATCGAGATCAAAAAACCAGGCATATTTCGCGGATAGTTCAGGGGGTTCGGTTAACGGTTCTGTCACCCGGTACTCCTCCTTATCTTTTTATAGTTCGCGCAGAACGCGCTTTACAGACATGTAAGTATAGACAGTGTGACGTAGCTCGCCATTTGCAAAAAAGAACAGCCAACCTTTGTGGCGGTTGGCTGTGGAGGAAAGTCGAACTAAATTTATGCTGAAAAAAACATCAGACAGTGCGTTTCGCTTTTTGCTTATAACGGTCGAAGATCACCGCCGCCAGCAGGATTAAGCCACGGACAACGTACTGCGCAAACGGAGAAATATTGAGCAGGTTCATGGCGTTTTCTACAGTGCCTAAAATTAAGATACCCGCCACTACATATGAGATTTTTCCGATGCCACCTTTCAGAGAAACGCCGCCTAAAACGCAGGCGGAGATAACAATCAACTCATAGCCTATCGAAGTCATCGGCTGACCGCTGGTCATACGTGAAGCCAGAACAATCCCGGCAATTGCCGATACCAGACCAGAGAGAACAAAGATAATGATTTTGGTGCGGACAACGGGTACACCAGCCAGACGCGCCGCCTCTTCATTACCACCAATCGCCAGCGTGTTGCGCCCAAAGGTGGTTTTGTTCAGCAGCAAACCGAAGACAATCAGACAAGCCACCGTAAGCCAGATTGGCGCAGGCAGGCCGAACCAGTTGGCATAACCAAGAGCAAAGAAACTTTCATCTTCGATACCGACCGCTTTACCATCAGAAATGATGTACGCCAGACCACGAACAATCTGCATCGTCGCCAGCGTCGTAATCAAGGCGTTGATTTTTAGTTTGGCGATAACAAAACCATTCACCAGACCACAGAGGACGCCCAGCAGCAAGCCTGCCGCCACGCCAATCCACAGGCTTTCGGTCAGATTGATAACCACCGCCGTCGTGACACCTGCGCAGGCAATTACCGAAGCGACGGAAAGGTCAAAGTCCCCCGAAGCGAGGCAGAACAACATGCCGCAAGCCACCATTCCCGACATGGAGATTGCCAGCCCGAGACCTTTCATATTAATGAAGGTGGCAAAGTTCGGTACAAAAATGGCACAGGCGATAAACAGCACCGCAAACACCACCAGCATACCGTACTGATCCCAGATACGG
Organism: Escherichia sp. MOD1-EC5950; assembly: GCF_002965345.1. Lineage (NCBI taxonomy): Bacteria > Pseudomonadati > Pseudomonadota > Gammaproteobacteria > Enterobacterales > Enterobacteriaceae > Escherichia > Escherichia sp. MOD1-EC5950. The sequence goes on along the minus strand of NZ_PTSR01000003.1, from coordinate 26,709 downwards.
CCGAGGCTGAATGACGACTTAGGCGCGCCAGACCCCGATGTAGAAACAGAAGACATCATACTCTCCTTACTCAGGCAACAGCCTGGCTGACTTTAGGCATAGCAAGGCTTAGTGCCTGACGCTCATCTGCCTGTTCGTGTAGCAATTCACCGGCGATTTCGCCCTCACGCATAACGACAATACGATCGGCTACGCCAAGGACTTCGGGCAGATCGCTGGAGGCAAACAGCACCGCCACGCCCTGCGCCGCCAGCGTATAAATCACGTTGTAAATTTCGTGCTTAGCGCCCACATCAATGCCGCGCGTTGGTTCATCCAGCAAAATGACCTTCATATCTTCCGATAACCAGCGCCCAAGAATGGCTTTTTGCTGATTACCACCAGAGAGATTCATGATCAGTTGCTCTGCGCCCGGCGTTTTGATGTTGAGCGAACGAATGTGGTGATCAGCATTGTTTTCTTCCCAGCCGTTGTTGATCACACAACCGCCGAGCACATGCTTGCGACGGGCGCTGATGTTGATATTGTCACGAACGGAATGCACCGGAATAATGCCTTCCGCTTTGCGATCTTCCGGGCAGAGCATCATACCAGCAGCAATAGCGTGGCCCGGTTTACGGATATCGATCGGCCTTTGGTCGATATAAACCTGACCGGCAGTGATTTGCGTACCGCCAAACATACCTTTCATTAATTCGCTACGCCCTGCCCCTACCAGCCCAAACAGACCGACGATTTCGCCACTGCGAACAGTCAGGCTTATTGGCGTGCGTACACCTGGTGCTTTCACTGCATCCAGACGCAGCCGCTCCTCACCATAGCTGCGCGGTTGCCAGCCGTAGATATCACCGAGATCGCGACCAACCATCGCCTGTACCAGTGACTCATGATTTACTTGCTGCATATCAGTGAAGGTTTTGACATAACGCCCATCTTTGAAGACGGTAATGGCGTCACTTAGGGCAAATATTTCTTCCATACGGTGAGAAACGTATAAGATCACTCGCCCCTCTTTTCGCAGTTCACGAATGACGCGGAAAAGGTTGTCAATTTCTCGTGCCGACAGAGAACTGGTTGGCTCATCAAAGGCGATAATTTTGGCGTTACGCGCCAGCGCTTTGGCTATTTCAACCATCTGCCACTGGCCGATGGAGAGATATTTCAGTGGCGTACCGGGGTCAATATCCATCCCCAGATGTTTAAGTTGTAAACCCGCTTCATAGTTCAGCAGCGAACGATTCACTATGCCGCCTTTATGAGGAAGCTGGCCGAGATAAATATTTTCCGCGACGGTCATTTCCGGCACGAGATGCAGTTCCTGGTAAATAATCGCAACCCCCGCGTTAAGCGCAGCGGTAGTGTCGGAAAAGGATATTTCCTGTCCGCTAATTGCGACAGAACCCGTGGTTGGCGCATAGTTGCCGCTAAGGATTTTTAAGAGTGTTGATTTACCGGCACCATTTTCACCCATCAACGCATGAACCTGACCGGCATAGCAGTCAAAACTGATGTCCGTAAGCGCCTTAACGCCGGGAAAGGTTTTACCAATGCCGCGAAATGAGAGATACGGGGTAGACTGTTGCATAACGTCTCCGTGAATCACTGGTCATTCACACCCCCTCTGCATCACGCAGAGGGGAATTTTTTCGGCAGATTACTTACCGCCTAACCCTTTTTTCTCCAGTTCTTCTTTAAAGTTGTCGCGCGTAATCAGAACGACATCGGTAACTTCAGTGAATTTCGGTGGTTCTGCGTCTTTCGCTACCCAGTTGTAGAGCATTTCGCTGGACTTATAACCATGTACGTCCGGGCTTGGCAGCAGTGAACCGTAGAAACCGGTAGCCTGGGCTTTGGACAACTCGCTTACTGCATCCACGCCGTTGATACCGATACCGATGATATCTGCCGCTTTAAAGCCCTGACCTTCCGTCGCGCGCACGCCGCCAAGCACAGTGCTATCGTTCATCCCGACGATCAGCCAGTGTTTAACTTCAGGATGCTGAACCAGCATGGAGTTGGCGGCGTCAAATGCCCCCGGGATATCGTTAGATTTGGTAGGAACCTGATAAATTTGTTTTTCCGGGAATCCGGCAGCTTTCAGCGCGTCCATAGAGCCTGTAGTACGACGACGAGCGGTATCCAGTTCGTTAGCTGTAATCGCCATTACGGCACTTTCTTTTACATCCCAACCTCGTTTCTGCATCTCTTTATACAGTTCCTGGCCCTGACGCTCGCCAATTTTGGTCGCCGCCATCATCACCAACGGCACGGTATCCATCGGCTTACCTTTGGCATTTACAAACTGATCATCCACGGCAATAACTTTCATACCATAGCCACGTGCTTTCGCCACAATAGCGGAACCCAATTTCGGGTCTGGCGTACAAATGACAAATCCTTTCGCGCCACTGGCCGCCAGGCTGTCGATAGCGTTCAGCGTTTTTTCACCATCCGGTACGGCAATCTTAATAACTTCAAAGCCTAAATCTTTCCCGGCTTTATCGGCAAATTTCCATTCGGTCTGGAACCACGGCTCTTCGGGTTGCTTTACCAGGAAACCGAGTTTCAGGTTTTCTGCCATAGCGGATTGTGACATAACAGCAGCCAGACCGATGGCCGCAAGAGCTTTAGTAAATTTGTGCATGGTTATCTCCAGCTTTAGCATCATTTTTTGTAGGGTAAAAACTAAGAACTTTGGTTAATTTAATCGGAAAACAAAGCATTACCTTTAACGAAAAGATAATTGGCCGTGTTGGCATAGTTTTAGCGAGAAATTAATTCTCCATAGGAGAGCAATATCACATCGCAGAATTACAGTCAGAACGTGCATGAATTTAGCGAGAAATGACATACTGGAAACAACAATTGTCTGACAAATAAAAAGTGCATTAGCAGATTAGTCCATGACATTAGCCTGGAAGTCCTTGTGGTATGCGTTGAGTGGTCTGGAGTGTCTTTTTTTTAATCTAATTATTACCGGACAGAAGTCTGTCCATTTTAAGCTGAATGGTAAAATGGGTAAGCGCTTGTACAAAATTCATTTCGGCGTTAATTATCACCACCATCATTAATTAAGAGTAAATCGATAATGAGAGCCACCTCTCATAGTCAGGAAAAGTTTTAAAATATCACATCGTCATCATGTCATTAATATTTTAATTTAATATCAATGAGATACACAAATACACAGCATTGACAATTATTGCAAACCCATTGCTCTTATCAATGAAATGTAAAAAATTATAAACTTGGTGATTTAAGGATTTTCTTATATTCGTTCAGACGTTATGCTTATTTCAGATCATCGTCAGAATTGACTCCACGAGCACATTTCGGACATGCAGAAAGGAATTATTCTGCAAACAGTAATTACGGTGTTTTGATTCATCTTGCACCTCACGTCTTCTGGATATAAGGATATTAGGTATGGCAACCACTGGAATGCTTCTCAAACTCAACACCCAAATGAACCGCGAGTTTTACGCATCCAATCTCTACCTTCACCTGAGCAACTGGTGTTCTGAACAAAGTCTGAATGGCACCGCTACTTTCCTTCGCGCCCAGGCACAGAGTAACGTGACCCAAATGATGCGCATGTTTAATTTTATGAAAAGTATCGGCGCGACGCCCATCGTTAAAGCTATTGATGTGCCAGGTGAAAAGCTTAACTCTCTGGAAGAACTCTTCCAAAAAACGATGGAAGAATACGAGCAGCGTTCAAGCAAGCTGGCACAATTAGCCGATGAAGCTAAAGAATTGAATGATGATTCAACCGTCGATTTCCTGCGCGATCTGGAAAAAGAACAGCAGCACGATGGCCTGTTACTGCAAACCATTCTTGATGAAGTACGCAGCGCGAAACGTGCCGGTATGTGCCCTGTCCAGACCGACCAGCATGTTCTTAATGTTGTGTCGCATCAGATACACTAATAAAAATCGACGCCTTAAATCACGCGCCGGATATAAAAATTGTTGAGAAAACCGCTGCTTCATACTCTTGAAGCAGCGGTTTTTTTAATGGGATTCGCTTTGTGGGGTAAACTTGAGTTCAATCAATGCGATAGCTTTTTGGATAGCACGCATCGTAACCGGATCGGCTGCGGCGGGATGGTTAGTAAAATCAATATTCTTCAACTGGCCAGACATTTTTTCACGAACCTCAACAGGTGCAATCACATCGAGTACGTCGAGAATTTGTTTGATCACCAACTGGCAAGCGACAACATCAGAAACCAGTTCCTGATCGGCATTCAGCGGCTGGGACATTGTAAACTCCTGATAGCATTTGAAAGCCGATATAGTAGCGGCTTCACTTCTTCAGCGATAGTCACATCCACCGTCCTCAGGATACAAAAAACCTGCCGGAGCAGGTTTCTTGTTATCTGAACATATTGCCTGGCGGTACATCTTTGAACGTCTTGCAATAGTTATTAAACATACTTTTCAGGATTTTGCGCAGTTTCATCGCGGCACTCCGACCATTTGTTATGCAGGTGTTATCGTCTTTGCACTTATAATATGACAATCATCACAAAAATCAATCTTTATGTGACCCGAATCACATAAATACCCCTTTAATGTTATAAAAATGATAACCATAAAGTCACCGCTAACTGTCTGACCTCTGGAAAAAGCAAGGAATAGCACCGATACGTCGTCTTTTCTGTCCATAGCCTGGTCGTATCCGCAAGTACAATACCTGTTTCTTCTTCCTCTTCAGGCAGTGACATGAAACATCTGATAATTGTTCTTTCACTTTTAACATTAGCGGGCTGCACCGTAACTCGTCAGGCTCAATTGAGCGAAGTCAACGCCACGAGCGGTATTGTGCGCCTCGTTTACGATCAGGCATTTTTACAAAACGCCCGTACTGACAGCTATCTCAATCAGGAAATAGCGCAACGTGCATGTCAGCAGGCAGGGTTTACCCGCGCCATTGCATTTGGGCAACCTGTAAGTAACTGTAGTGTGTTTGCGGGGTCGTTATGTCTGAATACGGAATTTACACTGTCGTATCAGTGCCAAATTTTAATACCCTCGACTTATCAATAAAGACCTTAATCAGCGAGGGAGGCTTCGCTGGTTAATTGATGCCATAAATAGCAGTAATGCGTTTTATTCCCATTCGTATTTTTAATAATTGAATTTAATATTTTACCTTTTGCAAATAATAAAATAACAAATTATAGTGGCGCCACAGAAACAAAAATAACCTTTGTGGAGCACTATCATGCTGAAACCAGAAATGATTGAAAAACTCAATGAGCAGATGAACCTGGAACTGTACTCTTCGCTGCTTTATCAACAAATGAGCGCCTGGTGCAGCTACCATACCTTTGAAGGCGCGGCTGCGTTTCTGCGCCGTCACGCCCAGGAAGAGATGACGCATATGCAGCGTCTGTTTGACTATCTGACCGATACCGGAAACTTACCGCGTATTAATACTGTTGAATCCCCGTTTGCTGAATATTCTTCACTTGATGAATTATTCCAGGAAACTTATAAGCATGAACAATTAATCACGCAGAAAATTAACGAACTGGCTCATGCTGCCATGACCAATCAGGATTACCCGACATTTAATTTCCTGCAATGGTATGTTTCTGAGCAACATGAAGAAGAGAAATTGTTCAAATCGATTATTGATAAATTAAGCCTGGCAGGTAAAAGCGGCGAAGGTCTTTATTTCATCGATAAAGAACTCTCTACCCTCGACACGCAAAACTAATCTTCTCCGGCGGCAGATTTTCTGCCGCCGTTGCATATCAGTGACGGCAAATTTTACTTGTATCGGTTGAGAACCCTTCTTCGCTGGGAATAAATTTACCTTTCGCCGCCAGAAACGCCACCAACTCGCCCGCAGTCATCCCTTCTGCTGAGCAGGTATGAAAACGCGCCTGTTCACCAAAACGCGCTTTAATCGCCGCCTCCAGACTGGCGTGCGTATATTGCTCACCTGATTCAATCATCATATTTAACACTTCATGACCGTGAATAGATTCCATCGTTCCTCCTCAAAAAAGGCATAGCGTAGCGATAGCCGCTCATCAAGGCTTTGCGCCAGCGCAGTTCTGAATGCATTTTATCGTACAGTTTTATTTACATCTAATGTAACGTCGATTTGACGAAAAATGTAGAATGCCTTAACCTGCGCCGCAGATATCACTTATAAAGATCGTCAGGACAGAAGAAAGCGTGAAAAACAGAACTCTGGGAAGTGTTTTTATCGTGGCAGGAACCACAATTGGCGCGGGTATGCTGGCAATGCCGCTGGCAGCGGCAGGTGTCGGTTTTAGCGTCACGTTAATCTTATTGATTGGGCTTTGGGCATTGATGTGCTACACAGCGCTGTTACTGCTGGAGGTGTACCAGCATGTCCCGGCAGACACCGGTCTGGGCACGCTGGCAAAGCGCTATCTGGGGCGTTATGGGCAGTGGCTGACTGGCTTCAGTATGATGTTTTTAATGTATGCCCTGACGGCGGCGTACATCAGCGGTGCAGGTGAATTACTTGCCTCCAGCATCAGCGACTGGACAGGCATTCCAGTGTCGGCAACCGCTGGCGTGTTGTTGTTCACTTTTGTTGCCGGTGGTGTGGTTTGTGTCGGGACGTCGCTGGTCGATTTGTTTAACCGCTTTCTGTTTAGCGCCAAAATTATTTTTCTGGTGGTGATGCTGGTACTGCTGTTGCCGCATATTCATAAAATGAATCTTTTAACCCTGCCGCTGCAACAAGGACTTGCGTTGTCTGCGATCCCGGTAATTTTTACCTCGTTTGGCTTCCACGGTAGTGTGCCGAGCATCGTTAGTTATATGGATGGCAACATTCGCAAGCTGCGCTGGGTGTTTATTACTGGTAGTGCGATCCCTCTGGTGGCGTATATCTTCTGGCAACTGGCGACGCTGGGCAGCATTGATTCAACAACCTTTATGGGGCTGCTGGCTAATCATGCCGGGTTAAACGGACTGTTACAGGCGTTACGCGAAGTGGTGGCCTCACCGCATGTCGAACTGGCGGTGCATTTATTTGCTGACTTAGCCCTCGCAACATCCTTTCTCGGCGTAGCGTTAGGCTTATTTGATTATCTGGCAGATTTGTTTCAGCGTTCAAATACCGTTGGAGGGCGACTGCAAACTGGTGCAATTACTTTTCTGCCGCCGCTGGCGTTTGCGCTGTTTTACCCACGTGGCTTTGTGATGGCGCTGGGTTACGCCGGTGTGGCGCTGGCGGTGCTGGCGTTAATTATCCCTTCCCTGCTGACCTGGCAGAGCAGAAAGCATAATCCACAAGCTGCTTATCGAGTGAAAGGTGGCCGTCCGGCGCTGGTGTTAGTGTTTCTCTGCGGCATTGGCGTGATTGGTGTGCAATTTTTGATTGCGGCAGGATTGTTACCCGAAGTGGGATAATCGCCTTGATAACAACGTTGGGTGCCGGAAACATCTCCAGCACCCAATATGCCCTCTTAATGCAGGCAGCACTGCTTAAATTTCTTACCACTGCCGCACGGACAAGGATCGTTACGGCCCGGCTTTTCTTCTGCTTTGATCGGTTGCTGAACAGGTTTTTCCTGCGGATGCGCCATCCAGTAAGCATGTAAATCAAGCGCTGCCAGTCGAATGGCTTCTACGCTTTCTTCAAATGCTTCTGGCGACAACTTCTCTACCCGCGCAAAGTTTTCTTCTGTACCGTGTAGAGCTATCGCCTCAAGCGCCGGTTTTAACGAATCAGGCAATGCCGACCAGTCAGTGAGGGCAACGCCACGCATATAGCCAAAGCACCACTCCTCAACAATCGTCAGCTCGCTACCGTCAACTTCTCGCAGGCCAAACAACGGTTCAAACTGCTCAGGAAATTCGTTCAGACGTTCTGCGGTATCGGCCATATGTTGAAAAGCCAGATTCATAAAGCGCGTCATCTCTTTTTCTGACGCCCAGCGCGGCACATAATCCGCCCCGCCCCAGACAGCAACCAGCCACTGTTCTGGTTCAATTTCTTGCGGAGAACTCAACACCGCCGTCAATAAACCGTCCAGCTCAGCCACATCAAGGATGGCGTGTTCAGTGTTGTATTTGGTCAGGATATCATCCAGCCATTCCAACTCACTTTCGTTTAACGGTCCAGTTTTCATACGCTTTTCCTTGTGGATCTCGACTCGCCAGCGCCTATCTTACATGTCGGTCTGGCAGAGAGATACTTTTTGCGTGGATTACCCGGTGATTAAAAATAAGAGGGGTGTAACGACAAGTTGCAGACACAAAAAAACCACCCGAAGGTGGTTTCACGACACTGCTTATTGCTTTGATTTTATTCTTATCTTTCCCATGGTACCCGGAGCGGGACTTGAACCCGCACAGCGCGAACGCCGAGGGATTTTAAATTGTTCGTTTTGTGCAATAATTTCAAATGATTATGGTAAATTATCCGGACATAATGGTGTGTGTGAATATCAAATAATCATATAGTTATGACACGTCTTACTCATCATCTTCTGAAGGTTTTTGGCAAAAAATGGTGATGTTTTGCGCCTTGATGTGACCAAACAGTCAGGAGCAAAGTGAGGTAAAGGGGTATGAGAAAAACTCACATACCCCAACACAAATTAAAACGCAGTTGGGTGAATGCCATATTCACCGTTTGATCCATACCCTATGCGATACATCAAAGTACGATCTGTTGTCACCTTGCCCGCCTGCTCACTCATACCACCGCCACACACCCCTTTAGGCCACGCGCTGAAGACATGATCACCAATCGTTGGGTATACAACGACTTTCTGAGCTGTACCTAAATCTGCCACCTCTTTACCATCAACATAAACACGGGAAAAGCACGCGCTTCCAAAGAACCCCGAGTCACGCTTGATGATCACCTCTCCCGTACCGTCTCGTTTTTCGAGTAACGCGGTACTGATTATTTGTTTTTCAGGAACAGGTGTGGCTTGTTCATTTGAGACAGGTTTTGTAGCACAACCGACAAGAGCAAGCATAATCCCACAGGCAAGAGCATTTTTAACGACCATGTTTGAAAACTCCCAATATTAAAAATTGTCAGCATCTAATGATAACAACGTCCAGCACCAGAGGCTCTTCGTCCTCCGGCTAACACCTAAAAATAACGCAGGTGCCGTTTGCAGTCGACTGTCGTTAATACTAAATTGATGCCCACAATCTGACTTCGTATACACCCGATATTAATGCCATTTCATTAACTCCAAAGACAGCAGCGCCGAGAATCCGTTTTCAGCCTGTATCAGCGTATTAATTATCCAGTGCCTGTCCTCTTCGCTTCCGCCCCCGGGGCCGTAACTTTACATTCTGCAGTCAGCGATACTAAATCAAGCGTCGCTGGCCTCGTGTATGTCATAGAAAACTTTTTTAGCCCCCCCCCTTGAGCCCTACTGGTGCAGCTTCCTTCGCGGCGTCCAGGGACGGCTCAACAGCAGACTATTCAATGATGCACATCCGGCAATTACTACATACACATGCAACATAATTGATAGGTGGTGTTGATTAACATACTAACAGTAAAAAGCCCACCGAAGTGGGCTAGAAATTGAGTCTTGGTTCATGTTATGCGCGTTTTCTTGTGTGTAATTGAATTTTAATCTTTACCCACGTATTCCTTATTAACTTATTTGCTGGCATTTCAATTAATTTAAACGAAATAACAGAGACAAATACGGAGCTGATTAAGCAGCTAACTATATAAATAGTGACATCACGCACATCGTTTTTGTTAGGTTGTATTATTTCTATTAACTTAGATACTATCATCCAGTGGAACATGTAGAAAGAAAATGAAGCTTCTCCAAGCAAAATTAAATATTTATTTGCAAGAATACGAGAAATAACCCCACCATTAAAGGCAAACGCAACAACAATAGAAGCCATGCAAGGGATATATAAAAGATCATATTTAACATTCATATTGCCCACGTAGTTTGTTGCCACATAAATTGTTAACACTAGAAAAATAATTGAGCCAAATTCCATTGCGCTACACGCCACAACTTTTGGAGTAACAGGCTTCGAAAGAAATATTCTACATATAATAATGCCAAGGATGAAATCTGTAATCCTGAATACAGGATTTATATAGAATAACCAATGCAAGGAAATTCCTGTTGGTGGTTGTATAAGGAAGTAAACATTTACAGTCTGAACGGCAGCAAATAGAAATACGAGATATTTGGTTTTGCATTTAACGAGTAGGCAAAAACAAAAATAAAAGAACATTTCGCATGAAATGCTCCATGATACAGGATTGAACGAAAAGTAATAGCCTGCATCAGGTATGAATGATTGAAGTAGAAATGTATTATAGAATAAAGCTTCTTTGTTTGTAGATCCCCAATTATTTGCATAGCCGAATAAAAACAGAACACAGACCAGTGAAACAAGATGAACAGGGAATAGTCTGGCCAGACGATAGATAATAAAGTCTTTATTGCTAAACATCCCCTCAGATAAATGCTTGCTAAAACTGTAATTAATAATAAAGCCAGAGAGGATATAGAAGAACGTTACGCCAACATACCCATTAAAAAAGTATTTTGCAGCTATGTTGAACTGATGTATTGAGGACTGAGACAAAATTCCCAGATGGCTTACAAACACGCCAAGGGCAGCAAACATCCTCAATGAAGTAAGACTATGTATTATATTGCTTTTCTTAGTCATAACCATGCCAAAATATGTGTAGTTTCTGGCAGGGTAGTTTCATATAGATGCTATGTCAATGACAGGGAATCAAAACTCCTGCACATCGGCGTTAGCGGAGATGGTCCAAATTGATTTAGGTGAGCCATTGACTCCTATCATTCTGACCTTCGTGCCACCACCACTAGCCGATGGTGCGACAAGGTTGGTTGCTGATGGACTTATAGCCCAATCACCTCCGTTAATTATCACGCTGGTTTCTGCAAGGCCCGCATTGTCTACATAAATGATTGGGGTTGTTGAAATTGGGTTTTTCTGACCTATAGGCAAAAATCCATTTATAATTAAAGATGGTCTGAAAGACGGATCTCCTTGAACTATTACTCTTAACTGCCCGCCCTTTACTTCTTCTGTTGCGCACGTATTCATGACAATACAATAAGGGTTCATGAAGCTAAATGCAAAGCAAGTCGTTTCTCCAGCCATTGGAGTGCAATTTTCTGCAGTACAGTTTGTCATTGTTGTATATTGCATTCCTGACAAAATAAAACCAAACTGATAACCGCTTATTTGAACAAGACGCATGTCCATTGATGTACCAATTACCCTTATCTGACCGCCACGAAAATCCTCAAAAACGATCCCACCATACCCCTTCCCTGCATATTGAGGGAATGCAACCATTTCCATGACTCCTGAGAATGGACAGTATGAATAACATCCAATATATGCGCATTCAAATGAACATTGCCGAACTACAGGTGCAGCAGCCTTCCCAAAAAACAACCCATAATAATTTCTGTAGGTGTCAACGTTTGATTGGTCAAGTCCCTGTCTACGAAACATACAGCTCTCAATTCTGCCGTTAGAGCAAAATGAATCCATTGAAGAGTCAGCAAGATCCCAATTATTTGGAACAAAACCTACCAATGCGTCCACAGATAAAACTGTGGTTCCATTTTTTTATAATTAAAAATATTGTTAGTTGTTTTATAGAAAACCGTAGCTTCAGCCTTTCCGTGGCCTCGAATCCCCATATTATTATAAATAGGGACCATTTCGCTTGTGTTAATATTCCCTGCGGGTGCATCCAGGATAACTTTATTCATCTTTGCATACTGTGTGGCCTTCGTAATTGCCTCCGCATTATCTGTAGCCCCGTCCGGCTTGACACCCCAGAATTGCATATCGTATGAGGTGAAGTTAATGCGTCGCCACACAATCGACCCTGTGTCTGGTTTAATTACAATACCACCATCATCAGGCCATGCCTGGACATTATCGACTGACTCAAAAAAACCGCCGCCAAGATGAGTTTCTGCATGTGACAAGCTGGCTGCTGAAACAACATATACAATCATTCCGGCTGAAGCAGGCGCCTGCGCACGTAATTCAGTCAGATTAAGAAAGTGGCCAACAGTATCAAAACCAGTTTCCCCCCCTGAGCAGCGTTAGCGGCATAAAGATCGTCAAGAGCACCCTCTACAGTCGCGCTGCCATAGCCAACCAATGCAGCCTTACCTCCAGACGCCAGATCGCTACGCAGCGAAGCATCACCAACGTCAATCCACGCTCCCGGCCCAACCCCACCTGACGTTTCCGGCGTAGCTCCGGCTGGAACCGTCTTCGGCAATTCACCGTCCCAGCGATAATATTCTCCGTCACCCTCTGGCGCAGGCCAGTGAAGAGCCTGATTCCGGAGCGTGATCTCAGCACCGATCTGAAATGAGTCAACCAGAATATAACCGTAATTAATTATCGCCTGATTCGCATCACTCTCGAAATCATTAATCGCAGCATTGCTATCGTTGCTAAATTTATCGATAGCATCCTTGCCATTCTGGTTAAACGTATTTATTGCATTCTGACCGTTTTCGATGAACTCGTTCGTTGCGTCGGTCGCCTCTTTATTAATTCCGTACCAGGTTTTCAGATCTTTTCCGAACCGGTCTTTTGTTGTTGATTCCTGTTTATGAACAAGTTCATCAATGATTTGGGCGTTGTTGCTGTAATCTTTAACCGCATGGGACGGCACAGGATTATTGGTGTTGTAACGTGTGGCCATAATTTTTCCATAAAAAAACCCGCACAGCGGCGAGCATTGGTGAACAGGAGTTATCTGTTAATCGTATTCGTACACTCGTTCATCATATTGAGTGAGCGAGATCCTGGTTTGTGAAGGGTCACTTCCAGGCCCTTTCTCAGTAAGCGTGAAATCCATAGGTTCACTGGCAACTGAAGGCGTCATAATGAAACGACTGCCAAGCATGGAAGTAATGCCGTCGGCGGTATAAGCCTTGCTGAAATCAGTACTGAAGGCGCTTTTATTACCATTTACTGGCAATGCGCTTATCCATGCTGAAGGGTATCCGTACTGATCTGTGATACTGACTTTGTATGTTTCCCCACTTTCAAAAATGAGAGTTTCAGAAGTGGTGAACACATTACCGTCAATTGACAATATTTCACCGCTGGCAATCGCCTCATCGTAAACGTCAGCCCAGCGCACCCGATCACCAAGCGACAGCATCCACGCATCGTTAAGTGCCGTATCCTCCACACTCAGTCGCTGATAGATAAGTCGCCTCGCTTCAAGCTGCGCACGATTCATCGCCTGGTCTTTGTTGCGGCACCCGGCAAGCTGGATTTTATAGGGGCGATTTGAAGTGCCTTCCACAATACGTTTGCGAGACGCGTCAATGCGTAATCGGATGTACGCCTTTTTATCTGTGCCATCATCATTTGTATCCGTGGCGTCCACCCATTCCAGTTCAATCCCATCGTAACTTGTCGGCAGGTGTCCCTTATACTGAAGCGTACCGCCATCATCGACGTTCGCCAGATTACGGGCATCAAATTGCGCAGAGATAATGCTTTTCTTCTCGTCACGCACAAAACGCCACTTCAGCCCGTCACGAAATACCGTAACACGCGCTGCATTACATATGGTTTGCAATCGCTGACCGAGTGAGATGTCTTTGTCATCGAATGAGAAATCGAACCATCCCATGCGCTCATTCTTGTTTTTAAGGGATCGACTGATACTGTACAACGCATCAAGATCCAGCTCACTGGCAGCGCGACCTGCAATCCTGACAAACGAATGAAGTACTGCATCAGCAAAATCACGGCTTGGGGTCAACGCACCTACCACCCCAGATCCGTTCCATGTAATCGTTTTCCGTGTCACCTCAGCATTAAATTTTCGGTCTTTAATGCCGGTTGCCTGTTCCGTTGCTGGAGTAACGCAGCGAATTAATGTGTCCTGCACCCGAACATTTCGTCGAACCTGAACTGAATAAACTTCTTCCAGTTTGGCCTGGTCAGTAAGCTGATCGCTGCCGTTATTAGTGCGAGAAATACGGAATGCGTAGCGCCCACGCCCGGCTTTCGGGATAATCTTGCGAGTGAAATACTGCCCTTCATACGTATCATTGCTATAGGAAAAAGAATCTGATTCCTCTGTCCCCTCAATCACATTATTGTCTTTGTCTACCCGCCACCACTCAGCGTTTAAATTTGCGGTTCCGTCCAGTCCGCGCTGAAAAATGACGTTGTACCAGATTTCATCAGAATCAGAAGCCATGATGAACGGCCCGACAAATAACGCCTCCATATCCTCAATTTTCAGGTAATCACCTGTAATGACGCCATCAGCCGGGAAGTCGTTACTTACCGTTGCGTTATCTATGCCAATATCGTAATAGTTCTCTGGAGCGATAATATCTCCATTATCTGACTGACCAATACTGACGATCTGTCCACTGACCTGAAACTCCCCTTTCTTCGTTGTTGTCTTACCGTTGCCGCTGACAACTGAATATTCAAGATTTACCGTCAGTCTCACATTAATCGGCTTTGATTTATCGACAAAATATTGAAAATCAGCGCTTTTAGGTACCGTGAAAGACATTGCCTTACTGCCCTTCGCATACTCAACAGCAACAATATTGTTTGTCGTCGCGCTATACAGAACCGTGTCGCCCAGGTTTGGCGGTGTAATTTCCTGGCCGTCAACGTCCGGTGATTCAGCTGCGTCATACAGTATTGGAATGGTGTCGCCGGGGTTAAATATTTCATACGACGCGCCACCAATGGTGCTCAGTAATGTGTCTGCATATTTGACGTTTTCAAATTCATAATCGCCAATCCCAACGCACAACACCTCGGTTACGTTTTTAACGTTGTTTATATATTCAGATAAGGAGGGAGCCACAAGGTCGGGAAAGGCGCGGATCTTACCGTAAATATCCGGAACTGCCTGATATACCCGTGCGACGTTGGTTTGTCCTGTGAGATCGTTATTAGGTGAATCTTTCTGCGAACCACTGGAGTTGGGGATTGTGGGCTTAGGCATCAGCACAACCGTAGCAACTGCCGCCACGATGGCCACAATCAGCATGGTGCCAATCCCCTGCTGTCGGATGATGATTTCCAGGTGATCCAGCGGCGTCGCGAGGCGCGACAAGTCAACTTCAAGTGGGTTAATTTTGCAACCGTTCCATGTAATCAGCGTCGTGCTGGCATCAAGCCCGCCGGGAAAGTGCTTTGCGATATTATCTTGCAGGGAAAGTGAATAATCGAACTCATAAACATCCTTACCAGCAAACCGCGTGGATCGCGATAAATTACAAGCATCGGCCCCCCTCCCAGGCATAAAAAATCATTTCCCCTCGATGAAACCGTCTGAATGTATCAAGTCGGTCGCAGCGCACCTGCCCCTCATGTTGCGCATCACCTGCGGCGTGTAAAACATATTGCCCATCCACAACCACGCCAACGTGAGAGGCCACGCCCTGCTTAAACAACATAAATGCAATACAGTCACCCTCGGGGGATTCAACGCGCCGCCATTTACCACTCTGGATTTGGCGTTGAAATCCGTCGGTGATTTTGATTTCGCCGCTGGAATACCCCTCAACACAGGGCAATTCCTCGCCGTAGACATAGCGAAAATACATAACCACCACGCCCCAACAGTCCATCGCTCGCCAGCTACAGGCGCGATCAACCCACGGCAGGCCAACGGCGCGCCGGATAAATTCATCTTTTGTCATTAAGGAACCTATATGTATGTAAGGCTGGGGTAGCGATCGAGATCGTAGACTTGGCTCATATTGAGGATCATCGGGTTATCGTCGGATGCCTGCACCTGCAATGTGTCTCGGCTAATACGGATACCGTCTTCGGTCACGTAAAGCGACCAATTTTGAATGGGGTTATTCGGGTCATCCTCTGTGAATTGCTGCAAACATAGAGTGATAGGTGCCGCCAGCCAGTCGAACGGGTCCATCGCCCGTATGATTGCCTTAAATTCATCGCCCACCAGCGGACGGCTAAACTTCACGCTGACGCTACTAACCGGGTCTTTCCCTTGTTCGGGCTTGTCAATTTCCATTGAGCAGGCGCGGTAGGTATTACCGTTGAATGTCATGTCGCTGAAGACATTGGCGACCAGTCGTATCGGATCCTTAAAGGCCGGGTGCGTAAATGTTACAGTATCAAATTCTGCTGCTGGATTTTTCTGGCTCCAGTACGCCCGCTGCTCATCAGTGACAGGCATCATGCTTCCTATGGATTATTTGGCCAGTACCAGTTAACAGCCGGATCGAGAATGCTGCGATACTTCCAGATATCCGGATCAATCCAGATGTCGTCAGGGAACTCCGCCGGGATAACAAGTTTGCGGGCAAGGATTTGCGCCGTATACGTGAAAACCGTACCAGCTTCGCTGGCTGGTAGCAGTGAGCCAGGCAGAAACATTACTTCGTGATCAACAATCCCAAACTCTGTTGCAATGGGTAGAATGAAGTTTTTGCGCCCACGGTCAATGGCGTTTTCAAACCACGACCAGAATATGGTTGCATTGTCTCCAGCGAAGATAAATGTGACGTCCCAGATAACCGGCACGTCATCACTTAGCCGCTTGCGATATGGCGGACCACTGCGTGGATCGGATAACTGAAAAGCTGCCGACTGATTGCGCGCTTTACTGGATTTTTGAATTGTGTGAAGACCTAACGGCCATTTAATTTCCGTTGCCATTATTGTGCCTTTCCTGTGGTGTTCCAGCTATCAGACAATGCACGAGCAACTACCCCCGTATGCGAGCGTAATTGCCTTGCGACTTCGTTCACTGCGAGGGTGATAGTTTTCGTGTCCGGATTAAAACCCTGATTTTCTACAACGGTTCCCGCTGCCGTATTGTTAATGACAATATTTACAGGAGATGAACTATTTCCGCCCTGCATATCTCTGTTGCTGACAACTCGTCCGTTATCGCCGGGGATCATGTACTGACTGCCGTTGCTGGCCTGGAATATTTCTGGCTTGCCGTTTTCACCTACGCGATACATTGAGTTAGCGGAAACCGGGCCACCGTTGTAGCGAGCGCCAGCGACGGACAGCATTTTTGTAAGTCCCATTGTTGAAGCGATCCCCGTCTGAGCTGCTGCGGCATTTGCACCAAATGATGCGAGCGAAACCATCGCCGCTGCCGGGCTGTATGCTGCGGCAATGGCAGGCCCTGTTATTGCAGCCTGCGCAACAGAAGCAGCACTGGCTGACTGCCCTATCAGCATGTTTTTAAGTGCCTGGACACCCATCTGAACTAAAGCACCAACGGCCTGATCAAGAATTGTTGAAGCCATATTTCGTAGCGCATCTGTTGCTGACTGCGTTCCGGTAATAATGCCGGTGATTGCGTTGGTGGTTCGTTGCCCGACTGCGTCGATCATATCCATCGTAAAGTCATTCAACACTGATTGCGCACGGTACTGCTGCTCCAGAGCTGCCAGCCTCTGTTCCTCATACTGTGTTTCCTGAGTATTTTTTAACGCAAGAGTATTTGCGTTAATAGCGGCTGACTGTGCAGCAGCTTCACTCTGACTTAGCGACTCATTAGCCAGCCTTGCATTTACGATTGCAAGCGCAGCCTTGTTGTACTCATCAATGAGTATCAGTTTCTTTGCGTTCTCATTCGCCAGTTGCTGAACGGGATCAACCTGCGCCGCAAGTTCCTGTTGAGGCGTTACCACCTGCTGCGACTGAATTTTTGCGAGGTTAGCCTGGTGTGTTGCTGCCAGTCTTTCCGAGGTTTGATTGTACTGCTCCTGGCTTATTTTCTTCGCAGCCAGGGCGGTATTCAGATCTTCAACATCCTGTTTGTAACTGGCGTTCTCTGCTGCTTCAGGGAGGAGCTTTCGGGCCGCTGCTTCAGCTTTTATGGCGTTGGCTGTATCCCATTTTTTTGCTGCATACTGACCAGCTAATACGATCTGCTCTTTGGTTGCACCTTTACCAAGAGACTGCTGCGCAGTCAGCATGGCCTGCTCACGGCTCAGCTCATTTGTTGAGTCGGCTGCGAGCTCCGATTGCTGCTTGAGATTCGCTAACTTCTGAGCAACAGAATCAGCCAGTGAAATGCTTTTCTTATGTGTTGACTGGAAATCTTTCTGCGCCTGCGTATTTTTGTACGTAGCTGCGGCGTCGTTCTCCATCTGTTTGGCGTGCGGATCGTCCTTCGAAAATCCCGCATCTTCAGCGGCATACTGTGCCTGCAGGCGGGCCCGAGCCTCACCCTGTAGTTTTGACAGGGCAAGGTTACGTCCGGACTGCTTGATAAGGTTTTTCTGTCCGGCGGTCAGGTTATCGGTGGACTGATTCAGGCTGTCTACATTGATCTTCGCGTTGGCTGCCTCTCTCGCCAGATCAACAAGCTTACCCGCCAGTCCTGCGATGGCCGACTGCCCGTCAGTGGATGACGACTTCATGTCCTGGAGTTTTTTCGCCAGCTCCTGAAGTGCTTCCGGTGATGGGTTATTACTCAGATTTGACAATTCTCTTGCCAAATCAAACGCAGCTTGTTTGCTTATTCCAAGTCGGGATGAAAGTGTATTCACCGTTGATGACAGCGAGTTTACGATGCCAGATGCGTACTGCCCCTGACTATTGGCCTGCTGAATTGCCTCTCCCCATTCCTTCGAAGTGACCCCGAGAGCGGACAACTCGGCGTTGAATTTTTTGATGCTCGGCGACGCCCCGCCAACGGCGGCAATCGCACGGTCGCCGAACGTAATAAAAGCATCAGATGCTTCGCTTATGGCCTTCGGTATCTTGGAAATGGCCTGGTTATACTCAAGCAGCGCCTGATTACGGAGCAGCGTTGCAACGTCAGCGTTTACACGCGCAAGGGCCGCATATTTATCCGAAAGAGCGGCTACACCTTGTGATGATACGATGATCACCTTGTCCATTGCCTCGGCAGCCTCTTTCAGCGCAACCATGGCATTCTTGCCGCCATTCAGCGACGTAATCAACACGCCCGCGAGGACAGAACCAAGCGCAATTATAGCCCCAACCACCGCACCGCCAGGGCCGAAAATCCCGGCAAGCTGAGATCCTTGCTGCGAGAGCGCAACAAGAGCAGACTGACCACCCTGCACCTGAACAATGAAGTCCTGAACCTGGTAACCGGCCTGCTGTACGCTGGTTTTCCAGTTGACGTGGCTTTTTGTGCCTGTATCGACACTGTTCTTCATGTCGTACAGTTGCCCGGTTAATTGGGCTATTTTCTGCTTATCGGCATCAGTTGCACTTGCTCCGGCTCGTAACTGAGCAGCCAGAATTGCTGCGCTGCGGGCTCCGTTGGTTTGCTGTTCGCTCAGGATAGCTATTTGATTAGAAAGGTCAGATGTGATTCCGCTGATACGGTTCGCTTCATTTGCCTGCTGCGCAAGTTGCTTAGCTGCCTCCGCTGATGCCGCAGATGCAGATTTTTGCGCCTCCCGCATATCAAAAAGAGCACCTGCAAGCTGTGCAATTTTGGCTTTTTGCGCGTCAGACGCACCTTCACCAGCACTAAACTGAGCAGCAAGTATGGCAGCACTTCTGGAACCAGTTTGCATCTCAGTATTCAGAATAGAGACTTCCTTCTCTAGTCCGGATATTGATGATTCTGTACGTTGGGTTGCGGCCGCCATCGATGCGGCTGATTTAGCAGCCTTAGCGGAGGCGGCGCTAAGATCATAAAACACGCCTGCCAATTCGGCGATAGTGCGCTTTTCTTCCTCCGTAGCATTGGCACCAGCTCTTAACTGCGAGGCGAAAACTGCTGCGCTTCTGGCTCCGTTCTCCTGGGCTTCCTCAAGTATTGCGACCTGGTTACCGAGTGCTTCAATTACTGCATTGCCACGATTTAACTCACTCGTGGTACTGCTGACACCAGTACGAGCCTCCATCATCGCGCGCGCAATACCGCTCACGCTGGTGTTCAGCTTACGAAGCTGATTGTCCATTGAGTTAGCATAACTGGCCAGTTCAGTAAACGTGGTGCCGGTTTGCGACGCGCTCTGGTCCAGGTTACTCATCCCTCTTCCAGACTGCTGGGCTGCAGTATCCAGTTTGTCCAGTGCATCAATGGCCTGCTTCCCGCCCTGTAGCAGCGGTTTGACATCTGCGCTTATTTCATAAACGATACTGCCGACGTTCTTCTCATCTGCCATGTCATTCTCCGGGCAATAAAAAACCCCGCCGGAGCGAGGTGGTCTTGTTACATCGTCATACATCATGAAGGCCAGGAGTCGCTCACCATAACTGAATTGACAAAACTGGCTGGTGAAGCTCCGCCTTCAATGCAAAAATAGTAAGATATTACTTTCTATAAATAATCTCAGAGGGCTAATTATGGCATTAACAGCAGAAAAACTTCGAGATGGTTGTCAGTCGTTGGTTCGTGAACTCACCCGACTTGAACAACTTAACAGGCCTCTTACCATTGCTAATTTGTATGATTGGTCAGAACAACAAGCGTTTATATCAAAAATCTTCAGCGAATATAGAGAGAGTATTAAAGGTCTGCATGCGCTTGATCCGAGAAGTGAGTATTTAAATGACGATTTGCTTGATTACCTGGAAGATGCTTTCGATCGATATACTAACACTATCACTCCAGAGACATATGGCGTTGTAGATAATGCATATCTTCTGGCGATAAATATCCTTTTTGATATATCTCGTGAAGCTGACGATTTGCAATATTCACATCATGAATAACACAAGCGCAGCACCTGTTTTGGTAACTTAATAACCGTCGCCTCCTTAACCAAGAGGGGGAAAAAGGTTAATCTGAATGTATTGAGCATATAAATGTTGCCTCGGCAAACATTTAGCTACTTACAGAACGCTTAATGTTTCCGGGGCTTTCTTCTATTACCTGCCGTCGGCAAATTCTTCTGACATAAATCCACTACGCCTTCATCGCTTCCAGTTTTTGCATTTTCCGCTGCTCGTGCGCAGCCATAATGCCATCGTACTCATCGCGGGTGAAGCCTTTCTCTTCAGGGTATTTCGCTTTAAGCATTAACTGAAATGCGGTCATTGTGAGCTGTTCCGCTTCGGCGCGTGGAAGTCCAAAGTGTGAACGTGCGGCGGTGATATACTCTACAGCCCGAAAGCCTGCCGTATAAGTCTGCTGATTCTCGTGCTTTTGCAATCTGCGTAGTGGCGCTTTGCCCATAACGCCATGCTCCAGTAATTCACGCGCAATAATCAGCATATCGGTATCCGGTATCAGGCCGTGTTGA
Source organism: Escherichia sp. MOD1-EC5950 (assembly GCF_002965345.1). Classification (NCBI taxonomy): domain Bacteria; kingdom Pseudomonadati; phylum Pseudomonadota; class Gammaproteobacteria; order Enterobacterales; family Enterobacteriaceae; genus Escherichia; species Escherichia sp. MOD1-EC5950. The sequence continues at coordinate 5,467 of NZ_PTSR01000003.1, read as the reverse complement.
CGAGTCAAATCATCTGCCAGCTCCCCCACCAGCGTTGTGGCATCCCTGTCACAACACGCCTGAATTACCGTCATTGCGGCGTTAAGCATTCGCCTGGATGCCGTTCCGCTCACAGATTCCACCAGCCATGGTGACGGCACTCCCTGCAACTCCGCAGCGCGCACCAGTACACCAAAATCTCTGCCGTTAATGATGGAGTACGCCTCCACAATTTCTTCCGGAGAGCCGATTCGGGTCAGAGCGATAAAAGACGGACGCAAAAAAAAATCATCGTCGCGTGTTGATATCACCATTTCGCCGATATCTGTAAGTGCGTCCATACTCTCACTCGCTCGTTACAGTGACTGCACAACTGGATGTGTATTTCCCGTCGTCACTGGTCACGGTTACCGTAGTCGAGCCCTCCGCTACTGCCGTTACGGTTACAGTGGAGGCTGCTACGCTGGCTGTAGCAATTGCAGGCGCGGCGGTAGCCAGGGTGAAATTTTTGTTTGTCGCGTTTGCAGGGAGAAAATTCACGCTGAATGTACCGCTTTCTCCCACTTTCAGTCCGAGTGAATTGGGCGTAACCGCTATACTCGTCACAGCGATATCACCGTCATCCGTTACAGTAACGCTGTCAGCATCTGCGACTTTGAATTCAGCCGAGAATGTCGCGATATCTCCAGTGCCAAATTCTCCGCTCCACGCTGTGGTATTCATGTACGCCGTGATAGTAATAGTCGCAAACGACAGACGAACCCACACGGACAGCTGGCGACCCGCTTTTGTTTCCTGCAGGTAATAGCGAGTCATATACGCCGGACCGAAATCACCAGGCTTATCACGCTTACGCCATTCGCCGTCACCAGAGATGGTGAAGTCCACGCTGGTTACCAGTCCCTCAACAAAGCCTTTCGTGTCGTCTGCTTCTGACGTTACGGTGTTTGGAGACAGGTCAAACGATTTGGTCGTCATCGCCCCCAGGATCTTCCAGTCGGCTTCCTGCGGCACCGTGTCCGGACAGCCCTCGACAACCTCAAGCACTGCGTTGCGCCCAATTAATTTTCCATAGTCATTCTGGCAACTAGCCATAAAAACCTCATTCATTATTCATAAATAAAAAAGCCACCCGGGGGGCAGCCTGTATATTGGAGAGAGTTTGTTGATCAGGATGTGCAGCGGAACAGCAAAGAGATAATCGTTCGGCCCTCTTCTGTACTGGCGGGAGCAGGAATACCACCCAGATTAAAAACTCCGTTCAGACAATCGTTATCAGGATGTTCGGTGATGTAATCCAGAATATCCTGCGCTCGCTGAACGACTGTCTGCGCATCGTTCTTGCCACTGACCAGTACCACCTGCACATTATCGTCAGCCCCTAAATCCTGCAGCCGTGCTGTACCTCCATTCGGCTGAAAAACAATGTAGCGAGTGAAGCCGCCGTCAGATGGTTGCTCCAGCCAGCGCGCAAGCTGAATGGTGTAGCCATCTGCCAACCCCGCACCAACCAGCCAGTCGCGAAATTTAATGAATACTGGCGTACTCAAAGGCGCATCTCCTCTGCTACTGCTCTGTCAATCTGGTCGCGCATTTCGTCAAACCCTAACTTCAGGAACTCCTTCTTGGCCGTCGCGCGCCGGAACTGTTGTTTCACCTGCGGATCGTGGACGAACATGGCGTAGCCCGCTGAATACCCAACGCGGCCCGTAACCCGGTTTTGCCCCGGACGAACATCGCGAAACTGAGAGTTGATTAATGTTGACGTGTCGATGGGGGTATACAGCGCAGCCTGCGCCCCTCCGATGTACAACGCTTTATAAATAGCCCGAACAGCTTTTTTCCCCTGGATTGTGTCTATCAGTTGGTCCAGCCGTTTTTTTGCCCGGTTAATACCTTTAACTTTTGCAGCCATTACGCCCCCGTTACGAGCATGAAGTCATCAGCCACCCGGTCAAATGTATCTGCGTAGCGGATAACCGCCTTAACTTCATCGGCCCCGGCAGAAATCGGATCTGGCTCGGATGATTCACCAATGAGAGCAAAATCCCCCAGACTCGCTTCAGCGTATTCAGTCCAGATGGTGTTTTTAATTACCACCTCCTGTCCGGCATCACTGACCAATGGCGAGGGTAATTTATTATCCCCGCCGTAATCGCAGGTAATAACAACGGGCGCAGAATATGCGGGCTTGCCCCACTCATCCACGCCACTACGCTTCCAGATGGTCGCTTTTGCCGTATAAGACCAGTTTGCCGTAGCTGACATTATTCCCTCCATCGCAACACGATCGCACCGGTAGCGCGGATTTTTGGACAGTTGATAAACCATTCACCGTCGCTTTTGACGTAACCGGTTGTCTCGCGCCCGGTATCGGTCATTACCCAGACGCGAGTAAATGACCGTGGGAGCGAATGTTTTACAGATTTCCACGTCATTAACCCCCTCCCACAACCCGGAAAAAACCGACACCATCACCAGCACTGATTGGCAGATCCGCCGAGCATCCGGCAGTATCCAGTTGACCTAATGATTCCCGCAGCCAGATGGCGGCATCCTCACCGTATTCAAATGACCGGCTCGCCCCGCTGGGAGCACCTTGTGATTTCAACCGTCTCGCTCCTGATGACATACACATAAGCGCAGCGGCGTACATCAAAATGAGCGTTTGCGTACATGAGTCATAGCCGTTCGCCTCAAGGCAATCGGTTATTGAGTTCACGCGACAGAGGATTGGATCAAGGAGTGCGGCAGGTATTGAGTAGCCAAGTTCGGCAAGGAACACGTTAATCTGATCAGCGGTGATTCCGCTGTCAGCCATAATTACGCCTTTTTGAGTTTAGCTTTCAGGTCGGCGTTTTCTTTCGCCAGGGCGTCTTTTTCGCTGGTGACTTCGGCAATCTGAGCGCGTAGTGATTCATTCTCCTGAATCAACGCTTCGTGCGCCTTTTCCAGATTTTCAGAAGGGCCGACAGAATCAGCCGCAGGAACGGCTTTTCCTGCGAGCCAGGCCGGGAGTGATTCATCTTCATAGATTTCTCCTTTTTTCAGTTCGTGACTGTCATGGGTTAAAACCCAGCGTTTTTTATCGGTCATGGTGATCCCTTATTTGGTGAATTGAGCGTAGCCAGCCTGGCCTTCTGCGTCGTGCTTGTACTGCACGGAAGCTGCGGCCATGACAGTGAAGATGTAGTTATCTTCCGGATTCTGTCTAGATTTCGGGCGCGTAGTCGGAGGCATTCCGTTCAACACTTTCACAACATCACTGCGCTTAACAATTGCCAGTACTTCATTTACCGGGACTTTGCTCGCAGGGATGATTGCCTTGACGTTGGGAATTTCCATCAAACGCGCCAGAATAGTTTTCGGATAACTCGCCGTGTAATCGTTGGTGCTCGCGTAGAACCAGTCATCGTAATTCAGATAAATGGTGACCGGGGCACGGAAATTCTTAGCCATGATGGCTGCTACCACCGCCTTAATTACACTTAACCAATTCGCGCCAGACGCGCCATTCAACGTATAACCATGAGTACCTGTGGCGCGATATGGCGCTGTGCGAAGACCGTAAATCGTCGCTCCGCCAACATTGATGGTGGAATCGCCATTAATAGCCAGATCTTCCAGTTTTTCAGCAATTTTTCGCTGATGGTTCATGATTCCGTCAGAGTCGAGTGAATACCCCTCAGTCTGAGCAGATAACATCTGGCGCCATCCGTATTCCAGCTCCGAATCGATGATTGGAACCGGCGTACCTTCATACGAGTGAACTGGCTGATCGACTTTCGCTTTGCTGCGGCCGTCCAGGCTGATATTGATATCACCGGAATCTGACAGCATCTGGAAGAAATGCACGATTTTACCCAGTGGTACAGTCTGCGAAACAGTTCCCGCCAGGTCATTAAACACCGCAAGAACATCGCGTTGCACTTCAACAAAAGAGCGGTCCCATGCCCCCCAGGCATCCTTTGGTAACGTGGATGCGTTACCAATAATCCCCTGATTTAACCCAAGCACATTACCGTCACCTGAGTTTGCCGCAAGAATGGCGCCGCCCACCTTGTTAACCTTATATCCCGCCCGCAGTGCCATATGCTCCTGCTCCATGTCCCAGTGGCGTCGGGAGTTAATGATTAGCTGTTGCTGTTGTGGTGTAAATTTAAGCATGATTTTCCTTATTTAACGTAAGCGGAATTGAGGATCACGATGTCGCCAAATCCCTCAGCGGACAAAGTGCGATTGGCTTTTTCGTCAAAAGCAGCGACAACGACATCTCCGGACGCAGCCGCTTTAAATACGCCGTTCGCACCAATGGTAATCTCCTGTCCGACGCCGTAAGTAGCTGCGGCAAGGCGCACATTAAATTCATCTTCAGCGCGTACCCGGTAAGCGGTTGCTGTTTCATGCGCCGTGTAGGCGGTATCGATGTCCTGGCCTAAAAACTCGTTATTACCGAGAATCAGCCAGCGTCCGCTTTTTGCGGAACCGGTCGTAAGCAGCTTGCCAGCGGAAATGATGACCGCCACACCTGGTTTATACGCACCAGTAACCTGTATGTTTGTAGTATCCGGCTGACGATATGCCGGACCGCGATAAATTACGTTTGCCATTATTTTTCCTCCGCGATTTTATTCAGGTCGTAGTCTTTCCACTGGTCGTCCTGATTGACGTTGAATTGTTGAAAGCCACTGTGAATAGGAGCGGCAGTGACGGTTTGCGCAAACATCTCATCAAGAGCAGCACCATCAAGGGCGTTTACAGCAATGTCTGTCAGACCAAACTTTGTTTTAACTGCCGACCGTTTGCTGTCAGAGTCTTTTTTCGAGTTAATGGCGATAGATTCCAGTTGCGTTACGAACGGCTTGAACCACTCAGGTATGGACTCGCTGTTATTAGCTTTTTTCTTCTTCTCTTCTTCCTCCTCTGCCTTTTTCTCTGCATCCTCCTTTTTCTTTTTTGCAGTCTCTTCAAGCTGTGAGTTATAAGCCTGAAGCAACTGTTCATCATTCAGACCATCAACGGTTTTACCCGCCGCCTTCAGCGCGTTCGCAATCATATTTTTCATTGGGTTTTGGTCCTCTTTCGCGCCGACAAGCGCCTTTAGCTGGTTAAAAATAAGGGAAAGCGTTGATTCCTCATCCGGCTCACTTGCCTCAGCCAGATTGACGCATTCAATTTCTGACTTGCTGCCGTCGGCATTAACAAAAATACCGACACCTTCTTCCGGAGTACCTGCTCCCGGCTTATCGAGCAGGATAGCCACATGGTCGAACTGCAAATTAGTGCAAATTTCGTTATATCGCTTGCGCTTTGATTCGCCGTTAGTAGCGATCGAACAGAAGTCCAAGCCGGTAGAAATATGGATGGGCTCCACGTTTTTCTCGGCCGCCATATCGTCAAGGCGCTCAACCTGTCACGAACGGTGCAATAGTGATCCACACCCAACGCCTGAAATCAGATCCAGGGGGTAATCTGCTCTCCTGATTCA